>DASXZF010000242.1:0-11135 GCA_036502065.1 Gaiellales bacterium | reverse complement strand
AGCGCGACCCACACGATCAGGACGGCGAGCACTGTGAGCACGGCGGCGATGCCCGCGCGGAGGCGTGCGCGCCGCGAGCCGGAGCCGCCGCTGGGCTCGCGTCTTGGCTTCTCCTCCTCGAGCGTCGCGTGAGGCCCGGCGGGGGCGCGGCGACGGCGCCACAGCCACAAGACGTCCCGGCCGAACGACTCGGCCAGCAGGACGAGCGCGGCGGCGAGGGCGACACGCGTGAGGGCGCGCGGCAGGGCGTCCGCCGCGGCGATCGCGAGCACGATGCCCTGGACCGCGGTGACGGACTTGCGCCAGTCGCGGCGCGGCAGCGGCGCGCGCATCCAGGCGAGCGGCCACCCGGCCGCGAGGAAGGCGTAGCGCGCCGCCCCGATCGTGAGCACCCAGGCGCCGGCCGTCGGCGCCACGGCCACGCTCAGGGCAAGGATCAGGAACGCATCGACCTCGCCGTCCATCTGCGCGCCCAGCCTCGACTCCGTCGCGGTGCGCCGGGCCACCTGTCCGTCGACCCAGTCGAGCGCGAGCGCAACCACGGCGAGCGTCACGAGCGGCGCGGGCGACGTCGAGCGGACGAGCGAGTCCGCGGCCAGCGCGGCGACGCCGACCGCAAGGGTCGCCCGGGCCAGCGTCACCCAGCTCGCCGGGCCGAGGCGGGTAGGGCGGTGGCGCGCGATCGCCTGCGCGACCGCCGCGTTTAAGATCAGCGCGCACATGGCCCCGACCACCCAGCTGGTGCCGGCAAGACCGACTGTCGCCGCAGCAGCGGCGAGCAGGAGCGCCTGGGCGGCCAGACCGATCATCGGGGCGCTGTGAACCGCCCGCAGCGTCCCCCCGTAGGCAAACATTCGGAGGAAACTACCGTGGATGCCGCATTTCGGTTCTTTCGCGCGGCCGGCCTTGTAAGGGCGGTAGCAGAGCTGCGGCGACGCCGCGCATGGGGCAGGACGACCGCGTCTCGTTCGACCGCGCCCTGCGGCGAGCCCGAGAGGCCGCCTACGCACGTGGTGAGTACGTCGAACAGGAGAGCTTCATGCGCGCAGGCGAGATCCGCGCGCTGGCCGAGCGGGCCGGCATTGGCGCCGGCGTCTCCGTGCTCGACCTGTGCTGCGGCGTCGCCGGGCCGGGACGCTTCATCAGCCGTGAGCTCGGCTGCGTCTACCTGGGGGTCGACGCGAGCGCGACCGCCGTCGACATCGCCCGCACACGGGCCGGCGGCCTCCCGTGCCGCTTCGAGGTGGCGCATGTTCCGCCGCTCCCCCCTGGCCTGTTCGACGTCGTGCTCCTGCTCGAGACCATGCTCGCATTCGCCGACAAGGAGACGCTCCTGCGAGGAATCTCCGGTGCGCTCGCGGTGGGAGGGCGGTTTGCCTTCACCCTCGAGGAGGGTCAGCCGCTGACGGCGGCCGAACGCGAGCGCATGCCCAACGCCGACACGGTCTGGCTCACCCCGCTCGACGAGATGCATGCGCTGCTTCGGCGCGTCGGCCTTGACGTCAACTGGGAGGGTGACTGCAGTCGTGCCCACCACGACCAGGCGCAGCGCCTGACCGACGCGTTCGCGGCCGATGCGACGGCGATCGCCACGGTGCTCGGCGGCCCGGTGGTTGACGAGCTCGTGGCGGCCCACCGGCTATGGACCGAGTGGCTCGCGGCAGGGCGCGTCCGCAAGCTCGCGTTCGTCGCCGAGAGGCGCAACGGTGCGGTCTGACGCCGGCCGGCGTGGGTCGCCGTTGGCCGATCCACCCGGTGTCGGGGCTCACTTGCGGGCGTCTCGGCCAGGCTGTAGCGTCGCCGACGAGGCTTACGCAACCGGAAAGTGGGCAACAACGTGCGCGCGACGGCGATCAGATCCGAGAGCCGCTTAGCAATCGCCCGAAGCGTCCCCGAGGTGTGGGCGTATCTCTGCGACGTCGGGCGCTGGCCGGAGTGGGCGCCGACGGTCCGCGAATCGTGGGTTGACGGAGGGGCGCCGCTCGAGCCCGGCTCGCGGGTGGAGCAGCGGGCGAAGCTGATACTCGGGGCGACTCGCCACCGGGCCCAGAACGTGACCGTCGTCGAGCCGCCCCGGCGCTTGGCGTTCGCCGGGCCGATGGGCACTTCGGCGGCGCGCTGGGGCATGGAGCTCGAGCCGATCGACGAGAGGCAGACCGACGCCGAGATGTGGGTTGAGGTCGACCGCCAGAGCCTCATGCTCGCGATCCCCGGCCGCGTTCTCAAAGGCAGGATTCAGCGGGTGATGGATCGCGAGATGGCGGCGATCAAGGCTGCAGTCGAGTCAGCTCCGCCGGACGGCTCGGATTCCTAATCGGGGTGGGCGCCGTCGCGCGGCGACCGCAGACCCCCAACGACAGGGGCGTTGGAGGGCACCGTGAGCAAGATCGAGAGCACGCAAGAGCACCTGATCGAGACGTACCGCAAGAAGGCAAAGCACTACGACATCACCTCCCGGTTCTACCCCGCGCCCGGCTACCCCCAGCGCGCCCAGCGCCTCCGAGCCGTACACGCACTCGGGCTTTGCCCAGGTGACACCGTGGTCGACGTTGCCTGCGGCACCGGCCTGAACTTCTCGCTCATCGAGCGGGCGATCGGCCCCGACGGCCGAATCGTCGGCGTCGATCTGACCGACGCGATGCTCGCCCAAGCCCAGCATCGGATAGCGACCAACGGCTGGAGCAACATCAGCCTCGTGCAAGCCGACGCGGCCGAGTTCGACTTCCCCACCGGCGTCGACGCGATCCTGTCCACATACGCCCTGACGCAGGTGCCCGAATGCGGAGAGGTCATCGCCCACGGCGCTGCAGCGCTGGGCGGCGATGGGCGCTGGGCCGTGCTGGATCTCAAGGCCCCCGCCAACACCCCTCGGTGGCTGGCGCAGCTCGGAATCGCACTTGCACGGCCGTTCGGCTCCATCGACGAGTGGATCGGGCGCCGACCGTGGGAGGTGATTCGCGCAGCCATGCAGGAGACGCTGGCCGACGTCTCCTACACCGAGTTGTGCTTCGGGACCGCATTTCTCGCCGCCGGGTCGCGCGGCTCGACGGCCGGCGATGAACCACAACAGGGGAGCGGCCATGAGTGACGAGCGAATCCGGCGGCGGACGTCTCGCGTATCTCGACACAGGACTCCGGTGAGAACTGTGCCCAGACACGAAGTGCGAGCGCCGCACTGCGAGGGATAGAGCCGTGTTCAGCGTGACCGTCCGCGACCACATGCTGATCGCCCACAGCCTGCGAGGCGAGGCGTTCGGGCCGGCGCAGAGGCTGCACGGCGCGACGTACGTCGTCGACGCCACGCTCAGGCGCGCGGACATCGATCCCAACGGCGTCGTCGTCGACATCGGCCGAGCGACCGAGCAGCTGCATGCGGTGCTCTCCGAGCTCAGCTACCGGAATCTCGACGACGAGCCGGCGCTCGCCGGCATGAACACGACGTCGGAGGCTCTCGCCCGGCTGATCGCCGATCGGCTGGCGGAGCGTGCGCATGCCGGTGCCCTCGGGGATTCCGCGCGGAAGCTCGACGGGCTCGTCATCACGCTGCACGAGTCGCACGTCGCCTCAGCGACCTACGAACGCGCGTTGTGACCAGCGCCGTGCACATCGTCGTCCCCGCAGGGATCGACGACCTGACGCGGCCGAGCGGGGGCAATGCCTACGACCGCCGGGTGTGCCGCGGCCTCGCCGCCGCCGGCTGGATGGTGCGCGTACACGAGATCCCCGGGTCGTGGCCGCGGCCCGATGTGCCGTCGTACGCCGCGCTCGCCGATGCCCTGTCCCGGATCCCCGATCGCGCCCTCGTCCTCATCGACGGGCTGGTCGCCTCGCCTGCTCCCGAGGTGCTCGTCCCGGAGAGCCGCCGCCTGCGGCTGGTCGCGCTCGTGCACATGCCGCTGGGCCAGGGCACCGCTGATGATGGCGTCCGCGAGCGGGAGGGGGCGGTGCTCTCGGCCGCCGCGGCCATCGTCACCACCAGCGCATGGGCCCGGCGAGCCCTCCTCCAGCTCTACTCGTTGCCGGTCGACCGTGTCCAGGTCGCCGCGCCCGGCGTCGACGCCGCCGAGCTCGCGCCGGGCACGGAAACCGCCGGGGCACTGCTCGCGGTCGCGGCGGTCATACCCGGCAAGGGCCACGACGTGCTGCTCGACGCGCTCGCCACACTGACGGGCCTTCGCTGGCAGTGCCTGTGCGTCGGCAGCCTCGAGCGCGACCCGAAATTCGTCGAACGTCTGCGTCGCCGCGCCATCGCCGGGGAGATGGACGGCCGGGTGCGCTTCTCCGGCCCCCAGGCCGGAGCCGAGCTCGCCGGCAGCTACAGCGCGGCGGATGTGCTGGTGCTGCCGTCGCGCGCCGAGACGTACGGGATGGTCGTCGCCGAGGCGCTGGCACGAGGGCTGCCGGTTATCGCCGCTGACGTCGGCGGAGTGCCGGAGGCTCTGGGTCATGGCGCCGACCGCGTCCGACCGGGCTTGCTCGTTCCCCCCGACGACGCGGCAGCGCTGGGCGGCGCGCTGCGAGCCTGGCTCGAGGACACCGACCTGCGCCGGCGGTTGCGGCGCGCGGCGCGCGAGCGGCGCCAGTCGCTCGCCGGTTGGCCGGCCACCATCTCGGTCGTCGCGGGCGTGATCGCCGGAGCGGCGTCATGACCGTCGAGGCAATCCCGGTCAGCCCGGCCTGGCTCGACCTGCGCGAGCGTGCAGACGCTCTGGCCCGATCACGGGAGCTTGTCTCTGACCTTCGCCCCCGTCTGCCGGCCGGCGGCCGCCTGGTCATCCACGACCTCGGCTGCGGCAGCGGCGCGATGGGCCGCTGGCTCGCCCCGCTCCTGCGTGGGCCGCAGCATTGGGTGCTCCACGACCGCGACCCTGACCTGCTGACGGTCGCCGCGGCCGACCAGCCCGGGCCCGTCGCCGACGGGTCTGCAGTCACCGTCGAGACGAGGCTCGACGACGTCACGCGGCTCGGCCCGGACGACCTCGCCGACGCGACTCTCATCACGGCCTCGGCGCTGCTCGACCTGCTCACCGCCGACGAGCTGGCCGGACTGATGCACGCGTGCGCCGCAGCCGGCTGCCCGGTGCTGATCACGCTCTCCGTCACCGGTCGCGTCCAGTGCCTGCCGGCAGATCCGCTCGACTCGCGCATCGAGGCCTCGTTCAACGCACACCAGCGCCGCGCGACACGACGCGGGCGCCTGCTCGGCCCGGATGCCGTCGAGGCGGCGGCAGATGGGTTCCGCCGGCGAGGGGCGGAGGTCATCGTCAGGCCGAGCCCGTGGCGTCTCGGCGCCGCCGACGCTGGCCTGGCGGTCGAGTGGCTCGCCGGTTGGGTCCGCGCGGCGTGCGAGCAGGAGCCCTCGCTGGCCGCTGACGCCGGCCCCTATCGACGTCGACGTCTGAGAGAGGCGCGAGCGGGCCGCCTCGCCGTCACCGTCGGCCACGCCGACCTGTTGGTGCTGCCGTGAGGAGCATTCTCCGGTGGGCCCGTCCGGCAGCCGCCGCGGCCGCGCTCGCCGCCGTGATCTGGCGTCTCGGCAGCGGGCCGTTCCTCGACGGCGTCCGCGCGCTCGACGCCCGTGCTCTTCTGGCCGGCGCGGCCATCTTCCTCGTCACCACGGTGTGCTGTGCCTGGCGGTGGAGGATCGTTGCCGGGGGCATCGGCGTGCCCCTGTCGCTGCCCGCCGCCGTCGCGGCCTACTACCGGTGTCTGTTCCTCAACCTCACGCTCCCGGGCGGCGTCGCCGGCGACGTCCATCGCGGGGTCAGCCACGGGCGTGACGCGCACGACGTCAGCCGCGCCCTGCGGGCCGTTGTCTGGGAGCGCACCGCCGGGCAGGTCGTCCAGGTGGTGCTGACGATCTCCGTCCTCTTCGTGCTGCCGTCGCCCGTGCGCTCGTTCATGCCGCTCGTGGCCGCTGCGCTGGTCGCAACGGCCGTCGGCGTCGTGCTCGTCGACCGTGTCCACACGGGACGCGGACGCTCCCGGTGGGCACGCGCGCGCAACGCGGTGGTGGCCGACATCCGTGGCGGTCTGCTCCAGACGCACGCGTTGCCGGCGGTCGTGCTTGCGTCGACCGTGGCCGTCCTCGGCTATGCGGTCATGTTCCTGATCGCCGCGCGGAGCGCCGGGGTCACCGCGCCGGTCTCGCGGCTCCTGCCGCTGGCGCTGCTCGGGATGCTGGCCATGGTGCTGCCGAGCATCGGCGGCTGGGGACCGCGCGAGGGCGCCACCGCATGGGTGTTCGCCGCCGCGGGCCTGGGCGCGGATCGTGGTGCAGCGACCGCCGTCGCCTACGGAGTCATGGCGCTCACCGCCAGCCTCCCGGGCGGGCTCGTGCTCGTGGTGGGGTGGCTCCGCGGGCGGCGAGCGTCGACGCCCCGGGCGCGCGGGCGCGTCACCTTCCGGCCGAAGGGAGCCGCCGATGCGTGAGCGCCCGTACACGCTCCTGTCCTGCTGCGTGTCGATCGACGGCTACATCGGCAACGCGGCTTCGCGTCTGCTCCTGTCCAACAAGGCCGACTTCGACCGGGTGGACGCCGTCCGCGCCTCCTCCGACGCGATCCTCGTCGGGGCGAGGACCGTACGGGCCGACAACCCCCGGCTGCTCGTGCGTTCGGAGGCGCGGCGTGGTGAACGGGCCGCCCGAGGGCTACCGGAGTCGCCCATGAAGGTGACCGTGACCCGGCGCGCCGACCTGGACGCGCGCGCCGACTTCTTCAAGGTCGGCGACGCCGAGAAGATCGTCTACTGCGCGAGCCCGTGGGTGGCGGACGCGCGCGATCGGCTCGGGCCGGTCGCGACCGTCGTCGACGCCGGCGACGCCGTGGAGATGCGCACGCTCAGCACCGACCTGGCTGCGCGAGGCGTTGACCGGCTGATGGTCGAAGGCGGGGGCACGGTGCACACGCAGTTCCTCACGGAGGACATTGTCGACGAGCTCCAGCTGACCGTCGCTCCGGTCTTCGTCGGCGACTCCGGGGCGCCCAGGTTCGTGCGTGACGGCATCTTCCCCTGGAACCCGGCCCGCCGGGCGGAGCTCGTCGACGTTCAGAAGCTCGGCGACGTGGTTCTCGTGCGGTACGCCCTCTCGTCCCGGTTCCAGGAGGCTGAGCGAGGCTGACCTAGCCGTACTTCTCGTGTTGCGGGAGGCCGTCGGTGATTTCGAACCAGGGCGCCTTGGACGTCGCGAAGATGTGCTCCGACGGGCGCACCGTCGGCGCGTCGACCAGCGAGCCCAGTGCCACGTGGACGTACTCGCCGTCTCGGACGACCGAGAAGAGCAACGACCCGCAGACGCCGCAGCGCGTGTCGTGCAGCGTGTCGGTGCCGTACACGAACAGCCCGTCCGCGCCGCGGCGAAGGTCGAGCTTCGCGCGTTCGATCCCGGCGAACGCCTTGAACGCCGAGCCGGTCGCTGCGCGGCAGTGCGAGCAATGGCAGTTCGCCGCGTAGAGAAACTCGTCCGCGACGGCGTACTCGACCGCACCACATTCGCATCGCCCGGTAAGCATCCGGCTGCCCATCACGGCGCAAGGCTACCGCCTGAGCATTCACATCGGCACGGTCGGCCGATCGCGCCCCCCGCGACGAGCTTCGGCCCCGAAACGCGGAAACCCGCTCCAGGAGCGGGCTTCCGAGAGGTGGGCGGTACTGGGCTCGAACCAGTGACCCCCAGCTTGTCGAGCTGGTGCTCTCCCAACTGAGCTAACCGCCCCTTCACCGCATGCGCGGCGCTGCGCAGGATACCGGGCCGGGACGAGCCGCACCAACAGCACGCGCCGACCCGGCTCCCTCAGCGGTAGATGATGGCGCCGCCGGGTCCGAGGACAAATGACTTGGCGTTGTACGCGCAGGTCACGCCCGGCTGGTTCCCGTAGCCGAGGATCTGGCAGCTGACCTTCGTCGTGTAGCGGCGAAACCACGTGCCGGAGTGGCCGGCCGTGCCGGGCGCCACCTTCGTGCCCGAGTGCGTCTCGGTGATCTTGCCGGCGGCCGAGATCGACATGAACGTGTGGTCGGAGTAGCGCTCGCATCTGATCGTGGCCGAGGAGCCGAGCCCGGCCGAGACGGGGCCGTAGACGACGAAGTGGCAACCGACCTTGCCGGCCGCGACGTGGAAGTTGCCGCTCGACGCGACCGAGGCCGCGGAGGCGGTGCCCGCGAACGCGAGGATGGCAAGGATGCTGAGGGACGCGAGGATCTTGGTCATGACAATGGTCATCGGCACAGATCGGAGTAGACCCCTACGCCGGATGGGGGATCCGGGCGCCCGGCGTCAGATGCGCTCGAGCGGCGCGTATCCGAGCATCAGCCGCCGCTCGGATCCATCCTCGCGGAAGCGCACCGCGACCACGTCGCGATCGATGCCGATCACGGTGCCCTCGCCCAGCGTCGCATGGCGCACGTCGTCGCCGATCGAGAGCTGCAGCATCGGCTGCTCGGGCTTGCGCATGCCCGCCGGCATCGGCGGCGCCTGCCAGGCCGGAGCCTGGCGCTCGCGCTCGATCTCGTCGGCCGGGAGCTCGCTCAGAAAGCGCGACGGCAGGTTGTACCCGCGCACGCCGAAGATCGTGCGGCTGTGCGCGTGCGTCAGCGTGAGCGACTGGCGGGCGCGGGTCATGCCCACGTAGCAGAGCCGCCGCTCCTCGGCCTCGTCGCCCTCGTCGAGCGAGCGCTGATGCGGGAAGAGCCCTTCCTCGAGGCCGATCACGAACACGATCGGAAACTCGAGCCCCTTGGCGTTGTGGAGCGTCATCAGCGTGACCTCGGGGCGCTGCTCGGAGAGCGCGTCGGAGTCGGAGTAGAGCGAGATGTCCTGCAGGAACGACGCGAGCGACGCGTCCTCTTCCCCGCGCTGCTCGAACTCGCGAGCGACGCCGACCAGCTCGTCGAGGTTCTCGAGCCGCCCCTGCGACTCGAACGTGCGCTCGCCCTCGAGCATCGCCTTGTATCCGGTCTGGTCGAGCACCTGCTCGAGCAGACCGGCCGGCGTCGCGGTGGCTGCGGCGTCGCGCAGGTCGGTGAGCAGCGTGGCGAACTCGCGCACGCGCGCCGCGGCGGCGGTGCCGAGCGAGACCGCGGACGAGTTCTCGATCGCCTCGAGCAGCGACCAGTTCATGTCGGTGGCGTGCGCGGCGAGGCGGTCGAGCGATGCCTGGCCGATCCCGCGTCGCGGCTGGTTCACGATCCGCCGCAGCGAGACCTCGTCGGCCGGGTTGTGCAGCACCTGCAGGTAGGCGATCGCGTCCTTGATCTCGGCCCGCTCGTAGAAGCGCGGCCCGCCGACGACGCGATAGCCGACGCCCTGGCGCACGAGCACGTCCTCGAGCACCCGCGACTGCGCGTTCATCCGGTAGAAGACCGCGACGTCGGCCGGCCCGGCGCCCTCGTCGAGCGCGCGGCCGATCTCGGCGGCCACGAACCGGGCCTCGGCGTGCTCGTCGTCGGCCTCGACGACGCGCACCGGCAGGCCGCGGCCGAGCTCCGACCAGAGCCGCTTGGGGCGGCGGTCGGGGTTGCGCGCGATGACAGCGTTGGCGGCGTCGAGGATCGCCTGCGTCGAGCGGTAGTTCTGCTCGAGCGCAACCACCGTCGCGCCGGGAAAGTCGTGCTCGAACTCGGCGATGTTGCGGATGTCGGCGCCCCGGAACGCGTAGATCGACTGGTCGGGGTCGCCGACGACCGCGATGTTCTTGTGCCGCTCGGCGAGCACCGAGAGCAGCCGGAACTGGGCGTGGTTCGTGTCCTGGTACTCGTCGACCATGATGTGGCTGAAACGCTCCTGCCACGTCGCGCGGGCCTCGGCGTCGGCCTCGAGCATCAGCACGGTCTGCAGGATCATGTCGTCGAAGTCCATCGCGTTCGCGGCGTACAGCCGGCGCTGGTAGAGGGCGTAGACGCTCGCGACGGTCTGCTCGAAGAAGTTGCCGACCTGATCGCCGTAGGCCTCGGCTGTCAGCAGCCGGTCTTTCGCACGCGAGATCGCGGTGTGCACCGCGCGCGGCGCAAAGCGCTTGGGATCGAGCTCGAGCTCCTCGATGCACGCCTTCACCAGCCGCACCTGATCGGCCTGGTCGTAGATCGTGAAGCTCGACCGGTAGCCGATCCGCTCGGCGTCGCGGCGCAGGAGCCGGCCGCACGCGGCGTGGAAGGTCATGACCCACATGCGCGCGGCGGTGCGACCGCCGACGAGCCGCTGCACCCGCTCCTTCATCTCGTTCGCGGCCCGGTTCGTGAACGTGATCGCGAGGATCTCGCCCGGCTCGGCGGCCCCCGAGCCGATCAGGTGGGCGACGCGGTGAGTGAGCACGCGCGTCTTGCCCGACCCGGCGCCCGCGACGACCAGCATCGGCCCGTCGGTGTGCGCGACCGCCTCGCGCTGCTGGGGGTTGAGCGCGTCGAGCAGGGAGTCCGTGGCGGCGCCCGCCCCGCTCACCCCGCGGCGGTGGGACGACGACAACAGGCTGCGGCGGTCGAGGCGCTCACCCGACGGATTCTACCGGGCGGCTCGGAGGTGCCCGGACGCGCGACGACCCGGCCGGGCGGCCGGGTCGTCGGGCTTCGGGTGGGAGGCGGGATCAGCGCACGCGCACCGTGACGGTCGCGCTCTGGCCGTTGCCGTTGCGGGCCGTCGCCGGCGCGACGACGCGCAGGACGTAGCGGCCCCGCAGCGCAGCGATGACCGTCTTTGCGAAATGCGACGCCGCTCCCAGCCGGGGGAGGGCGACGGTGCGCCAGCCCGCCGCCGTCAGGAGCTGGACGCGCACGCGGGCGCCCGGGTGGCCGGGCAGGACACGCCCTGTGAGCCGCACGACCCCACCGCGGGCGATGCGCAGGCGGTCGGCAACGAGCGTGATGTGCTGGTGGACGGTGACCGTCGTGGTCGCCGCCGTCGCGGGGGCGGCCTCGAGGACGGCCCGGTAGACGGTGTTGCGCATCGGGGCGATCGCGAGCGACACGGCGCCACCGGCGCCCGTCGTCGCGGTGCGGATCGTGTGCAGGCCGCGCTGACCCGCCGGCCGCGAGGAGATCACGACGTGGGTGCCGGCGAGCGGCGCCCCGTTGCTGCGAGCGACGAAGCGGATGACGGCGCGCCCGCCCGCGGTCAGCGACGTCGCACCGCCGGCCGTGAG
>DASXZF010000241.1:0-2180 GCA_036502065.1 Gaiellales bacterium | reverse complement strand
CGCCGTTGGGCCCGAGCAGGCCGAAGCAGACTCCGGCCGGCACGTCGAGGTCGAGCCCGGCGACGGCGGTGAGATCGCCGAACCGCTTCACCACTCCGCGCAGGAAGATCGCACTGCTCGGCTGCGCGTCCATCCGGTCCGAGTATAGGAGCCGGAGCCCGCGTCCCGGCAGTTCAGGCGGCCGTCTGGCCCTCGTTCGCCGCGTATCCGCGCAGCCACTCGCGCAGCTCGTCGGGCGGCACCGGCCGGGTCAGGTAGTAGCCCTGCGCGGCCGTGCAGCCGAGCCTGCGCAGATTCCGCCACACCGACTCGCTCTCGACCCCCTCGGCGACGACGGTCAGGCCCAGGTTTCGGCCCAGGTCGATCGTCGAGCGCACGATCACGGCGTCGTCGGCGCACGTGTCCATGTTCGTCACGAACGAGCGGTCGATCTTGATCTCGCTGATCGGCAGCTGGCGCAGGTAGGCGAGCGAGGAGTAGCCGGTGCCGAAGTCGTCGACCGAGATGCGGATGCCGAGCCCCGCCAGCCGGTCGAGCACGCCCTTGGTGCGGGCGCCGTCGGCGAGCATCGTCGTCTCGGTGATCTCGAGCTCGAGCCGGCGCGGGTCGAGGCCTTCACGCGCGAGCAGCGCCTCGACCTGCCCGGGGAACTCGACGTCGAGCAGGTTTCGAGCCGACAGGTTGACCGAGACCGCGAGGTCGAGGCCCTCGGCCCGCCACGCGCTGCACTGGCGCACGGCCTCGTCCAGCACGTAGAGCGTGAGCGGCCGGATCAGGCCGGTCTCCTGCGCGATCGGGATGAAGGCATCGGGGAAGACGAGCCCGCGGTCGGGATGATTCCAGCGCACGAGCGCCTCGACCGACCGCACGGCGCCGGTGTCGAGACCGGCTTTGGGCTGGTAGTAGAGGACGAGCTCGCGCCGCTGCAGCGCCCGGCGCAGCTCGGCGACGAGCGTCAGCCGGGCCGGATCGGTCGAGCTCTCGGCGGCGGCGTCGTAGACGGCGAAGGGCAGATCGGTGCGCTTGGCCGCGTACATGGCGGCGTCGGCATGTCGCAGCAGCGTCTCGAGATCGTCACCGTGGTCGGGGTGCAGGGCCACTCCCATCGAGGCGGAGACGGCCAGAGGCAGGTCGTGCAGGACGATCGGCATCTCGATCGCGGCGCGCACCCGTTCGAGCACCGTCTCGAGTCCGGCCACGCCCGTGGGCGCGTGCAGCAGCAGGCCGAACTCGTCGCCGCCCAGGCGGGCGACCATGTCGGACGTGCGAAGGACGCTTTCGACCCGCCGCGCCACCTCGACGAGCAGGGCGTCGCCGGCGTGGTGGCCGATCGAGTCGTTCACCTCCTTGAAGCGGTCGAGGTCCATGATCACGACGGCGACCGCTTCGCCGGTCTCGAGCGACGCGGCCACGGCCTGATCGACGCGCTGCCGGAAGAGCGTGCGGTTGGGGAGGTCGGTGAGCGCGTCGTGGACGGCCTGGTACTCATTCAGGCGCGACTGCTCGACGAGCGCCGCCTCGGCGGCCTTGCGCGTGCTGATGTCGTCCACCATGGTCACGACGTGCTGCGGCCTGCCGGCGTCGTCGCGCTCGACGACGTTCGTGATCTGGCACCACACGTGCGCCCCGTCCCTGCGCACGAAGAGCACCTCGCGCTGGTAGGAGTCGCGCTCGCCGGCGACGAGCTCGGCGAAGAGGGTCGCGCTGCTCGTGACGTCCTCGGCGTGGGTGTAGTCGCCGAGCCGTGTCGCGGCCAGCTCGGCCGCGGAGTATCCGAGCATGTGCGCGAAGGCCGGGTTCGTGTCGACCACGCGGCCGTCGGTGTCCAGCCGGACGATGCCGATCGACGCGCCCTCGAAGAGCGTGCGGAAGCGGGAGTAGGACTCGGCCTGGGCACGGCGGGCGTCGGACTCGGCCGCGGCGCTGACGGCCGCCGAGAGGATCACCGAGAGCATCTCCATGGTTTCGCGGTCGCGCTCGCCGAGGCGGCGCGTGTCTGACGAGCTCATCACGTTCAGGGCGCCGATCACGCCTCCGCCGCCCCGGAACAGGGGCACGCAGATCAGCGACTTGTCACCGATCAGCTGCTGCAGGCCGCGGTTGATGCGCGGGTCGGTGTCGCAGTCGGAGATCAGGATCGGGGTACCGCTCTCGAGAGCGTGCCACGCGACCGCGCTTGC
>DASXZF010000240.1:0-1722 GCA_036502065.1 Gaiellales bacterium | reverse complement strand
GCCCATGTCCGCCGCGAGCGCGTACACCTGATCGATGCCTGCGGTGGTCTCCATGCACGCCCCGACCTCGCGCAGGTCGCCGATCACGAACTCGTCGGCGTCGGTGCGCGAGTACTCCGGCGTCTTCAGATCGACGCCGCGCACCCAGTGGCCGCGCGCCTTGAGGTACGTCACCAGGTGGTGCCCGATGAATCCGCCCGCGCCCGTCACGAGTATCCGAGATTGCGCCATCAGTATCCCCCACGAGAATTCGCTCGATACGGCGCCGTGGGAACGCCCATGCAGCCGCACCGCCGTCGCGGTTTCGGCCGGTGCTCAGCGTGCCTCGGAGCCCCGCCCCGGCGCGTACGCCGGGCTCGTGCGTCGAGGATGCCTGGAACACGCTGACTTGTCAAGTCGCTCACTGGAGTATGCGAAGGGCTGCCCCCCATCCCGGCATGGTACGTCGAACCGGGGATGGAGGATCACGCGGGCGGTTAGGGCCGGCCCCCGGCGTTCGGGGGATGATGGCCCGGGATGGCGCCCCTCGACCCCGAGTTCGCGCAGGCGGCGCTGGTGCAGCGCATCGTCAGAGGCGCGGCCGAAGACGATCCCGTCCGGCTGCACGGCGCCATCCTCGCGGCGCTCGACCTGCACCCGCCTGGAGTCGCCGTCGCGGGCATCTTCGCCCCCGCGCTGCGCGAGGCCGGCCGGAACCACGGGCACCCGTGCCGAAGCCGGATCGCGGCGGCGATCCGCGATCACCTCGGCATCCGCCAGGGTCAGGCCGGCGACGCGCCCGCGCGCTGCGCCAGCGACTGAGGCTGGAGCACACGCACCTCGATCGGAGCACGGCCCGCGTCGTCCCGCGAAGCGCGGAACGCGGCGCTCGCGTACTCGAGCGCGCTCCTGCGGCTCTCGGCCTTGGCGACCGTGGTCCACTCCCGGCTCTCGCGGAACCGGATCTGCGCATAGAAAACGCCCACCCCGCACCCCCCAAACCGTGCTTCTCGACGTCGGCCACCGCCCCCGGGTGCCGCCGTCCCTACCTCCGGGTGCACCTTCGCCGAACGCACGACGTGCGGCATCACCCGGTTGGGGGACTTCACTCTCTCAGAGGGTGAAGCGCCGCGCCGACGCCTGGAGCTGCTCGGCCGTCACGGCGAGCTGGTGGGCGGAGGCGGCGATCTGCTGGGTCGAGGCCGAGGTCTCGGACGTCGAGGCCGCGACCTCTTCGCTCGCCGCCGAGGACTCCTCGGAGACGGCCGAGAGCTCGCCCGTGGCATCCGCGATCTGGCCGATCCGCATCCGCATGTCGGCCACCGAGACGGCGATCTGCTCGAACGCCTCTCGCGCCGTCTGCACGGTCGCGCCGGATTCGACGGTGCGCTTCGAGCCTTCCTCGACGACCGCAACCGCGCCTTCGGTCTGGGACTGGATCTCACCGACGAGCGTGGCGATCTGCTCGGCCGCGCGCTGCGAATCCTCGGCGAGCTTGCGCACCTCCTCGGCGACGACCGCGAAGCCGCGGCCCTGCTCGCCGGCGCGGGCGGCCTCGATGGCCGCGTTCAGCGCCAGCAGGTTGGTCTGCCCGGCGATCCCGGTGATGGTGGCGACGATCCCGCCGATCTGCTCCGACTTGCCCGCGAGCTCGCGGATCGACCGCGTGACCTCGCCGGTCGAGGCCTGCAGGGCCTCCATCGCGCCGCTGGCCTGCGCCGCCGCGGCGACGCCTTCCTTCGC
>DASXZF010000239.1:0-13945 GCA_036502065.1 Gaiellales bacterium | reverse complement strand
CGAGGGAGCCATGCCACCGATTGTGACAGCCAACGACACCATCATCTGCATCCACGGCGGTCAGGTCGTGCTGACGCCCAAGCAGACTGTGGTGCTCGCCCAGGGCGGCGCCGTCCTGCGCGAGACCGACCTGATCGGCGCACCGATCGTCGGCTGCGCCCAGCCGCCGACGATCGCGAGCAAGCCCTGCACAACGGTGGTTTCGACGCTGCCCGGCTCGACCGCCCCGACCGTCATGGTCGGCGGCCTGCCCGCACACGTCTCGACGCTCTCCGGCATCACCGACGGCGTCCCTCCGGGCACCATCTCGGTGGTCGCGCCGGGCGCGCCGCTCGTGCAGGCCTCGTGACGGACCAAAGGAGCGCGCACCGTGGCTGAGAACGTCCGCCAGGTCGGGCGCTACGTGATCGTGCGCGAGATCGGCCGCGGCGGCATGGCCGCGGTGTATCTCGCCCGCCAGGTCGACCTCGACCGCGACGTCGCGCTCAAGGAGCTGAACGCGTTCCACGCGGCCGACCCGGCCTTCGCCGAGCGGTTCGTGCGCGAGTCGCGCGTGGCGAGCTCGATGCAGCACCCGAACATCGTGACCGTCTTCGACTTCCTGAACGACGACGGCACGCCCTACATCGCGATGGAGTACCTCGAGCGCGGATCGCTGCGGCCGTTCGTCGGCCACACGACCTTCGCCCAGACGATCGGTGTGCTCGAGGGCGCCCTGGCCGGGCTGGCCCAGGCCGAGCGGCGCGAGATCGTGCACCGCGACATCAAGCCCGAGAACCTGATGGTCACCTCGGACGGCGAGGTCAAGATCGCCGACTTCGGCATCGCCAAGGCGCTGACCGAGGCGGGCGGCCCGAACCTGACCGCGACCGGGACGACGGTCGGCACCCCCGCCTACATGGCGCCCGAGCAGGCCACCGCCGGCGCGGTGGGGCCGTGGACAGATCTGTACTCGGTGGGCATCACCGCCTACGAGATGGTGGTGGCGCGCGTCCCGTTCCACGACTCGACGACGCCGGTGGCCGTCCTGATGCGGCAGGTGAGCGAGGAGATCCCGTCGGCCTCGAGCGTCGATCCGAGCGTCGACCGGCGCTTCTCGGACTGGATCGACCGCCTGCTCGTGAAGGACCCCGCGCAGCGCACGCAGAGCGCCCGCCAGGCGTGGTACGAGCTCGAGGAGATCGCGGTCGCCGCCCTGGGACCGCTGTGGCGGCGCGAGGCGCGGCTGCTCGTCTCGGGCACCGACCGCGCCGCCGGCCCGCTCACCCCGGCGCCGTTCGACCGCCAGACGCCGCCGCCGCAGGAGGCGGGCGGCGGCTACGAGACCTACCTTGGCGATGCGCCCGACGCGGCGCCGCCGCCGCCACCGCCACCGCTCCAACCCACACCGACGATCGAGGGCCAGCCGCTTGCGCCCGTCCCGGCGCAGGCCGCAGGGCAGGCCACGGTCGCGCCGGCCAGCGCCGCCGCGGCCGGTGCGCCGCCGGCGGCGAACGAGACGTTCCAGTGGCCGGCTTCGAGCAGGGGCCGCAACCGCCTGCTGATCCCCGCGGCGATCATCCTGCTCGTCGCGATCGCGGCCGGCGCCTACCTCTTCACCCAGCGTGGCGGATCCTCGAAGTCGGCCGGCACGACGACGGGGCAGACCAAGGGTCACACGACGCCGAAGCCGCCCGCCAAGCTGCCGACGCTGACAGCCGTGCCGTCCGGGTTCGTGGCCGGCGAGCTGCAGAGCGTCTCGCCCTTCGACGGCCATGCCTGGGCGCTCTCCTACGACAAGCCCGAGCGCATCCTCGACCTGCAGGGCCAGACGGCGGCCTCCGTCCAGGTCGACAAGCACACCGTCAACCTCGCGGGCGGCGACGGCGCGCTGTGGGTGAGCGGCAACACGGCCACCGGCGGCCAGATCACGAAGGTGACGCCGGGCGGATCGCCCGCGCTGGGGACGCCGATCGCCTTCCCGGCCCACGTCGCGTCGGCCCGCGCCGTGGTCAGCGGCGGCACGATCTGGCAGCCGGTCGTCGGCGGGCTCTACAAGGTCTCCGAGCAGGGCGGGACGCCCGTGAAGGTGAAGGGAGTCGACTTCACGCCGTACTCGGTCGAGCTCGTCGCGGGCTTCATCTGGGCAACCGACGACAAGGGCAAGCTCGCACAGGTGCCGGTCTCCGCCGCCCAGCCGACGGCGACCGTGACGCCACTCGCGGGCGCGGCCTGGGTCACCGGCGACACCAATGCGGTCTACGTGGTGAGCAGCGCCGGGGTGACCAAGGTCGACCCGGCCACACCCGCGACGCAGACGCCCGTCGCCGGCATCACGGCACCGCCGATCCGGATCGCCGACGCGGACGGCGTGCTGTGGACGGCGACGTATGCCGCCAAGGCAACCGGGAAGACGCGCACCGGCACGCTCGAGGGATTCGACCTCGACCATCCCGGCCAGCACACGACGCCGGTCACGTTCACGGCGCCGAAAGGCGGCTTCATCACGAAGCTCATCGACATCGGCAACACGTTCTGGCTGACGGTCGCAGGGCCTGGTGGAAAGCCCGGCCTGCAGCCGTTCACGATCGGCCAGTAGCGGGGCCGGCTAAGCCCCGACCAGCTGCTGCGCCGTGTTCAGCTGCAGCTGATAGCGGTAGCGGTACTGCGCCGCCGGCCGCTCGATGTCGGCGATCCAGTCGCCCCACTTGTGCGGGTCGGTGCCGAAGTTGTGAATGCCCTCGTGCAGCCGCTCGGCCTTGAGCGCGGTCGCCTCGTCGATGAACCACTTGAGCTGCAAACGGGGATCTTTTGAGAAGCCGGCGTACTTGCCGTGGTCCCAGATCGAGGTGCGCATCTGGAAGAAGCCGAGTGAGTCGCGGTCGCCGTAGTGGTCGTTCTTCAGACCCGACTCGACGAGCGCCGCCATCACCGGCAGCTCGCGCGGCAGCCCGGCGCGCTGGGCGGCGTCGCCCATCCACGACGCGATCGCGCTCCGCGACGCGTGGTCGCCCGGGTAGGCGCCGATGATGCCATCGAGCAGTCCGCCGTGACCCTGCAGCGCCGGAGGCAGCTGGATGCTGCCGAGCGTCGAGTGGACGCCGGCGGCGTTGGGGGCCGGCGCCGCAGCGGCCTGCCCGGGCGTCGCCGGGACGGCGCTCATGCCCATCGTCCCCGCGGCGGGCGCATGCCCGCCGGCGGCGTCGGCAGGCGAGACAGCCGCGATGCCCATGTTCGGCGGGGTGTCGGGAACGACCCGGCGGGCACCCATGAAGTACGGCTTGAAGACGTCAACCGACTCGTACTCGACGTGGCCGCCCGTGTGCGGGGCCGCGATCACCTGGCCGTGTCCGGCGTAGATCACGACGTGCGTCGCGCCCGCGCCGGGGCCCTCGAAGTTCGAGAAGATCAGGTCGCCCGGCTTGAAGTGGCCCCACTCGACTGCGTGGCCCTCCTTCACCTGGTCCCAGGTGGTGCGGTCGAGGTGGACGCCGATCTGCTTGTAGCAGTACTGGACGAGCCCCGAGCAGTCGAACCCGGACGGGCTCTCGCCGCCCCACACGTACGGGGTGCCGATGTACTTCTTGGCGATGTTGACGACGTGCCCGCCGGGGTCGCCGTGCGCGTGCTCGATGGCCGCTGCGGCGTCGGCCATGACGCCCGGGGCCGATCCGCCCAGGGCGGGCGGCGCCGCCGGCCCGGTCCCGAGCACATGCTCGGCCGCGTGCTGGTGGGCGGCTCCGCCGCCCCCGCTGCCGGCCTTGTCGAGCGCCTGGTGGGCGAGGTCGGCCAGCTCGCCGCCGAAGTTCGAGCGCGCGTGCTCGGCGAACTGGTAGACGGCGGCGCCCTCGGCCGCGGCCGCCATCAGCAGGCCGGCCAGGCTCGACTTCGACTCGCGCAGCTCGAGCGTCTGCAGCGCCGAGCCGGTGCCGGTGAACTCGGCCGCGGCGTCGTCGAGCCCCGCCGCGAGGCAGGCGCCGGACGGGTCGCGGCGGAACGTGCGGCGAAATTCGGGATCGCTCAGGAGGCGCTGGAGCACCTCGACCGCCCGGGCGTTCTGATCGCCCGTCTCAGCGCTCGCCATGGCCTCCCCCTATCGCTCCCGGCGCATCATCAGCGGCCGCCCCACCGAGATGACGATGGGCAGGAAGAGCAGCAGATAGAAGATCCCGAACAGTGCCCATACGATCTCGCGGTGACCCGCCAGCTTGGCGAGGACGTGGTAATAGCGGGTCGACATAAGTATGGCAAAGCATGCGCAACCCAGCAACCATGCGAGCGCAGCCACGGCGTAGAGGTCAACTGCCGGCGAGAGGTCGGACGGCACCGGCCGGCCCGCCAGGCGCAGCTGCAGCCGTTGCCGTGACCGCGCGCGCAGGCCGGGCTGCCCGAGCAGGTCGACCAGGATGTGGTAGCCGTCGCGGTCGAGCAGCGGGTTCAGGTTGAAGAGCCCGCCGATGTAGGCCCCGAGCGCGATCTGGAAGGCGATCTCGGCGGTCGTGCCGTGGCCGAGGGTGGCGATGATCGCCGCCGCGCCCGCGACGACGAAGTCGGTCACCGGGCCGCCGGCGCTGACCGCGATCCGGCGCCGGCGGGGCTCGAACCACGCGTCCGAGGTGTCGACGAAGGCGAAGGGGAAGATCAAGATCATCTTCACGCCCGCGCGGCGCACCCGCCGCCCGAACGAGGCCACGGTCAGGCCGTGCCCGACCTCGTGCACCGACACCGCCGCCAACCGCCCGGCGAGGAAGATCGCGGCGCCCCAGCCGAGGTGGTCGCCGACGACGAACGGCGTCACGTGGCCGCGCAGGGCCAGGTGCAGGAACGCGGCCAGACCGACGGCCGCGACCGCGGCGAGCGCGATCAGGCCGGGCGCCGAGAAGAGCAGCCAGCCGCCCCACCGGTATGCGGTCTGGAAGGCGCGGTCGGGATTCTCGAAGGCCCACTCCCGCATCCGGAATACGCGCGCGAGGCCCCCCGGCTGCTCGGCGAACGGGTCGTAACCCTCGCCGGTCGCCTCGAGCAGCCCGTGCTCGCCCAGGTCGGCCAGGAGCCTTGCGAGCCGGACCGGCCCCGCCGGCCCGTTGGCGACCTCGCTCGCAGCCAGCAGGTCCTCGAGCTCGGCACCGCCCGCCAGCTGCTGCACGAGCCCGGCCTCGGCGTCGCCCATGCGCAGGTACTTGTCGCCGTCGCCGTCGCGCAGCACCCAGCGGTCGCCGCCCTCGGCCTCCTCCAGCTGCTTGAGCGCGCACCCCGGCCGCAGGCGTGGCCGCGAGCCGAGTCCCTCGCGGTCGCGGACGTCGCCGCCGGAGGAGAGCTCCACGCCGACGGCGTCCAGCATGACGGTGCGGCCGGGGGCCACGGCGGCCACCTCGTCGGGGTGGCGCTCGACCCGGATCACCATGTCGCCCAGGCGCAGGATCGCGCCCTCGGCCAGGCGCGTGCGGCCACGCAGCGGACGGTCGTCGAGCGTCGTCCCGTGGCTCGAGCCCGCGTCCTCGACGGCCGTGTCGGACTCGCTCACGAGCACGCGGGCGTGCTGGCGGGAGACGGTCGGGTCGTCGAGCGTCACGTCGTTCGATTCCGCCCGCCCGAGCGTGATCGTACGCGTCAGCGGCACACGCGTCTCGCCGATCACGAGGTCGAGCGGTGCGCGCACACCGCGCGCCTGCGAGGCGCCGCAGCGCGGGCAGTAGAGCGCGCCGCGATCGACCTGGCGTCTGCACGATCGACAGAGCATCGTCCTACCCCGTCGGCGGGAGCGGGAGAGGCTCCACGCTCGGGTTGCAGCCGCTGATCCCAAGCGGCGTCAGCGTGCCCGTCTGGCCGACCGAGGAGATCGCGGGCGGTGACGTCGTGCACGTCTGGCCGCCGGCGATCAGCTGGCCATCCGTGCGCCAGGCCAGCGCCGCCGGGAACGTCAGGTCGGCGACCTTGGTCCCCGTCGTGGTCGGCGACGACGTCAGGAAGATCGAGTTTCCCGACGTGTAGGCGAGCTGAGATTGACCCGAGACGAGGGGCGACCAGGCGAGGAACGTCGGATCCTTCGACGCGTCCGGCCGCTTCAGGTACATCTGCCCGTCGGTCGTCCAGCTCGTCGCCGTCGCCGAGAACGGCGTCGTGCTCGTGAAAACGAGCACGCCCTCGGGCTGCGGCGTCGCCCCCGGCGTCTCGGCCACGACCGCGATCTGCGTGCCGTCGGGCGACCACGTCGGCCGGTCGAGCAGCTCCGGCACCGGCGAGGTGCACGACACCGGCGCGCCGGTATGGCTCGTGTCTGCGAAGCAGAGCGCGCCCTGGTTGCTTGCCCATGCCGTGAAGGCGAGCACCGTGCTGCCGGTGGCCGGGGCGAACACCGGCCGGTGGAAGTCGGCGGTCGTGCTCCCGCTGGCCACGACCTGCGGCTGCGACTTGCCGTCGGCGGCGACCACGTCGATCGACCCGGTCCCGGACGTGCGGTCGACATAGGCGAGCTCGGTCTGGTCGGCGTTCCAGCTCGGCTCGGACGAGGCGTTGCCCGTGGGCGGAGCGACCGGAGTGGCGGACGGCCCGCTCGCGCCGAACCCCGAGACGTCGATGGTGGTGCCGGTGTCGTAGGCGACTCGCGGCAGCGCGGCCTCGTAGAGGTAGACCGTCGAGCCCTTCGCCAGCTTGGCGCCGTTCCCCGGCTTCTGGCTGACGACGGTGCCGGGCGCGACGTTGGTCGCGAGCACCGGGATCGTCACGGTCTTCAGGCCGGCCGCCTGCAGCGTCTGCGCGGCGGCGGCCGCGGAGGTGTTGGCGACCGACGGCACGTTCCCGCCGCCGGGCGACTGCACGAACAGGCTCACCGGCGTGCCCTGGGCAACCGATCCGGACGGCGCGTTGCATCCGCTGGCAAGCGTCATCGCGTCGGCCGCCGCCCCCGAGGGCTGAACGGGACCGGTCGTGAGCCCCGCCGCCTTCAGCGCCGTCTCGGCGTCGCCGAGCTTCTTGCCGCAGATGTCGGACGGAACCTGCACCTGCTTGGCCGCCACGCCGACGACGATGCCGAGCGCCTGACCCGGCTTCATCTTGAAGCCGGGACCGGGGTTCTGCCCGACCACCTTGCCGACCTGGTTGGCGGCCTGGACGACCTTCGTCTTCACGGGCGAGTTCGAGAGCAGGAGACCGTGGCTCTCGAGGAACTTCTGCACCGCCGAGGCGGCCTTCCCCTCGAGGTTCGGCGCGGTGATCGTGGGCGGATGCTGGAGCAGCTTGTAGCCGGCGACGCCCAGTGCGAGCGCGGCCACGAGCGCGATCGGCACCCACCACGCAAACCACGGCCGCTGCCGGAACACCGCCTGGCGGCTGATGACAGTGTCCTCGCTGCCGGGTATGCGGGCGACGATGTCGAACGGGCGGTCGAGCGGCCGGCCGACCCAGATCTGCTTCGGCGCCTTCACGATCAGCTCGGTCCCGGTGCGCTTGCCGGGCTGGGCGATGCCGCGCTTCTGCTTGATCGCGAACTTGCACTTCGCCTCGGGATCGGTGGCCGAGAACTCGAGCTCGATCGGCGCGTTTGCGAGGTTGCGCACGGCGAACGCGAACTTGCCCCGGCGCCGCCCGGTGGCGCGCTCGGGCCGAAGGTCGGTCTCGAGATCCTGGTAGGACTGGACGCTCAGCCGCGCCGACGCGGAGCCGGCGTCGGAGCTGCTCGCCCGCGAGCGCGCCACCACCCGGATCGGCCACTCACGGGCCTCCGCCCCGGCCGCTCGCGGCGGGTGCAGGTGCACCTGCGCCTCCATCTCGTAGCGGCCGCTGGGCGCGCCGTAGGGCACCAGGTAGGCGGTCGCCGGAGTGATCGTCCACCACGCGTCCGGCAGGCCCTCGACCCGCAGGTCGTAGTTGTCGACGATGCCGCTCTGGTTTCGCACCGACGCGACCAGCGACGTCGTCTGGCCCGGAGCGCAGGCCGCGCGGACGCCCTCACGGGGGTCGGCGTCGGTCTGGAGCGAGCGCAGCGTGATCGAGACGGCGTCGGCAGGGCTGCGGTCGCCGCGGGTGCCCGGGATCGGCCGCATGCCGGGGGGCACCTGGGCGGGACCGGGGCCAGGCCCTCCCGCGGGCGGGCGCACCGCCGGCGTCGCGACCGTGGGATCCCAGCGCAGGTACTCGCCACAGAACTGGCAAAAGTCCGTGTCGTCGGGATTCTCCCGTTGGCAGGCGGGGCAGACTCTCACGCGATCTCGGTCGGCGCGTCGGGCGGCGGCGTCTTGGGCTTGGGCTTCGGCGGCTGCTTCACGCGCAGACGATACCGCGCGTTCACGGGCTTCAGCCGCTCGACGGCACGGGCCACCGCGGCCTGGCGCTCGACGGCGATCGGCGTGTCGCAGTAGACGACGAACTCCCGCGGCGCCGAGGGCGGATCGGAATCGAGGTCGACCGAGAAGCTGACCCCGCCGCCGTCCTCGACCCGCAGCGGCAGGCTCGGGAACGCCACCCGCAGCCCCAGCTCGAGTCCGGGCAGCGTCCCCCGCGACTGGTGCAGCTCCGACGCGTAGCGCACCTCGTCGCGGCGATCGGCGAGCGAGCGGCGCTCGTCCTCGGCGAGGCCGAGCCAGGCCGCCATCAGCCGCAGCATCGGCGCCGGCGCCGTGTCGGGCCGAAGCTGGGCGGGCATGCAGTCGATGCTCGCGACCACCGGGTCGAGCACGCGCTCGAGGCCGCCCACGAAGCGCGACGCGAGCCCCTCGGTCTGCGAGTGCGGCTGCTGCGGCTCGGCGTAGACGGCCGGCATGTGTCCGCGCAGGTACCGGCGGGCCGAGGCGGCGGCCGGCGGCTCGGTGTCCGCATGAACTCGCACCGGACGCTGCATGACGACGGTCGCGAGCGGCTGCGTGGGTCGGTTCTCGGCGGGCACCTCAGGGCTCCCTGTGGGTCGCCTTGACGATGTGGGTGCCCGACGCGACCAGCTCGTGCGGCGCCAGCTCGAGGTGCGAGCCGAGCGCCTGCGGCTCCTGCTTGCCCGTGACGAGGTCGGTCTCGTACACGCGCAGGATCTTTACGAACTCGACGCCCGGCACCTGGTGGACGACGCCGAAGAGCTCGCCCTGGTTGAGCGCGCGCCCGAACTCCCAGCCGTTGCCGAGCCCGTGCGGATTGCCGCCGACGAGCGGGTTCAGGTACGTGTAGAGCATGCGCTCGATGTCGAGCTCGACCCGGCCCGCATCGGCGCCGATGGCGGCCTGCACGTCGCAGACGACGCTGACACCGCGCAGCGGCACGGGCGCGAGGTGCACCCGCGTGCCGACCATCCGGCGCGGATCGAGATGGGCCGCAACCTGCGCGAGCAGCTCCTCGCTCGGCGTCAGCTCGGCGACCGAGAGCTTGCGGGCCGAGTCCTCGACCATCGGCAGCAGCCGCAGCCGCACGAGGGCGTCGTCGGGATCCGGCGGGATGCAGAACACGCGCGCCACCTGCCGCGACGCCTCGGCGCAGAGGGCCTCGAAGTCCTCGGCCGTGACGGCGCGGTAGCGCGTGCGCAGCTCGAGCGGCGCCCGCCGGCGGGCATCGTCGAGCGTCTCGCCGTCGACCCCGCCCGTCGCGGCGATCGGGTTCGTCACCCCGGCCACGCCGGGGATGGACGACTTGAGCACCGAGAGCGACCCCGGCGCGAGGTTGCCGCGCCGGCCGCCGCCGCTGCGATAGCCGGACATCCGCAGCAGCGAGCCCTTGGGCGGCACCCGCCCGTACTGGCGCCACGAGCCGTCACCGGCGTTCACGACCGTGCCGAGCTGCACCTCGCCCGCGGCCGCATCGAACAGGAAGTGGGCGTCGTCCTCGCCGCTCTCGGCGAAGCTGTCGCACGCCTCCCAGCGCTCCCACACGTCGCCCCGCGGCGGCAGCACCTCGAGCGTCTCGTCGCCCGCAAGGGCAAGGGCGGGCGCATGCCGCAGCCGGAACGACTGCCCCGGCGTCCCGTCGCTCTCGCCGAGCACCTCGGCCCGGCGGCGGGTGGCGTGCATCGCGGGGATGCGCGCGCCGATCGCGCCCGCCGTGATCGAGTAGATCTCGGGCGGAAGCGTGTAGGCCGCCGCCACCTCGGCACGCGTGAACGGGTCGACGCGGCAGCGGATCCAGTGCGCCTTGCGCTCGCCGACGGTCGCCGTCCCCGTCTGGGCCGGCAGCTCGAGCTCGACGACGCCGCTTCCGTAGTTGAACCCGCCGGTGTGGTCGGCCAGCACGCTCGCCTCGCGCCAGCCGAGGACGCCCTCGCCGGTGGAGTACTCCCACCGGAGCGGCGGATCCTCCGGATCGACGCCCGCGCCGCGGGCCTGGGAGCACTCGACCGACACGCCGACGACGAGCCGCGAAAGCGGCTGGTCGAAGCCCAGGTAGAGCGCGTCTCCCGGCACGGGCGGCGCGGCGAACGGGGCCTGGTCGCCGCCCCGCGGCCGGGCGACGCCCGAGCCGATCGGGATCTCGTGGGCGACGCCGTCGTGCTCGATCAGATAGGCGGTCGGGCGCAGCACCGGGATCGTGAAGTCGAGCGACGTCTGGAACACGATCGACTCCTCGCGGGGCGTTCGCAGCGTGCCCACCTCGGTGTTCCAGGCGGGCACCGGCACCGGCTCGACGGCCGCAGCGTCGAGCCGCAGCCGCACCTCGGTCGCGGCCGGCGCCGGCGGCGCGAGCGTGATGCCGAGCAGCTCGAGGAGCGCGACGTGCACCTTGTCGGGCACGCGGTTCAGGCGGTAGACGAGCATGTCGGTCATCCAGGCGAAGAGCTCGATCAGCGTGATGCCGGGATCCGAGACGTTGTGCTCGGTCCACTCGGGGCATGCGCGGGCGATGCGCGTGCGAGCCTCGTTCACGAGGTCCTGGAAGCGGCGGTCGTCGAGCTCGACCTGGGGCAGGCTCATGCCGACACCACACCGGGGTCAGACCCCGGAACACGGCCGAGCGTGTTCTGTGACGGAGTTGTGATCGGGGTCTGACCCCGGTGTGGGAGGCTCATTCGCCCTCCTCCTCGGATGGGACGAGATAGAACGGGTAGACGAGGTTGCGCACGTCGTTCGTCGCCCGGATGCGATAGGTGATGTCGATCAGGAGCCGGCCCGCGTCGCGCTCGGACAGGTCGAAGTCGACCTGCAGCACCAGCGCGCGCGGCTCCCAGCGGTCGAGCGCGACCCGCACATCGTGATCGATCCGGCCGAGCGTGTGGCCGTCGATGCCCGAGAAGACGTGGTCGTGGATCGCGCAGCCGAACTGCGGCCGCATCGGCCGCTCGCCCGGCATCGTGCCGAGGATCACGGCGATGGCCTCGCGGATGTCGTCGTCGTGGGTGACGAGCGCGAGCGCGCCCTGCCGGTCGACGCGCATGGGGAACGCGATCCCCGAGCCGATGAAGTCGCCGTTCAGGCTCATCCGAGTGACACCTGGCTGCCGCTGACGGTGACCGTGCCGCTGGCCTGCACGGTGATGCTCGCGCCCTTGATCGTGAGGTCGCCGGTCGCCTCGATCGTGAGCGACGAGTTGGCCTTGACGTTCACGTTCTGGCCCTCGATGGACGAGTCGTCGGACGACTTCTGCGTGTGCTTGCCGCCGGCCGTGATCTCGAGGTCGGAATCGGTCTCGAACGTCATCGCGTCGGCGGCGTGCACGCCGACCTTGTGATCGGAGCGAAGCGCGAACGAGCCGTCGGTCTGGACGAGGTCGTCGCCCGGCTGGTCGCTGCCGTTCCAGAGGGCCCCAAGCACGTACGGGCGGCGCACGTCGCCGTGCTCGAACGCGACCAGCACCTCGTCGCCGGCGACGGGCATCATCAACAGGCCGCGCTCGCTGCCGGCGGCCGGCGAGGCGATCCGCGCCCACCAGCCTTCGATGTCGTCGCCGAGCGCCGGGTAGCGCACGCGGACACGGCCCATGTCGTCGGGATCCGAGTTCTGGGTGACGATGCCGACGACGACCGAGCCGCCCCAGCGCTCGACCGGCGCGGGGTTCAGCAGGTCGACCAGGCTGCGCGGCGAGCGGCCGGTGACGGCGAAGCGCGTCTCGTAGCCCTGGCCCACCCGCCACGTGTGGCTGGCGGCGCTCAAGGTGTAGACGCCGCCGTAAAGCTGGCCGACGCCGTCGATCTGCACGCGCACGCCGGCGCTCAGCCCGGGGTTGCCGCGGCAGGTGCCCTCGGCCTCGACATAGGCGTTGGCGAGGCGCGAGGCCATGCTGGTCGCGAGCGCATCGGCCTCGTCGGAGGAGAGCACCGGGCGGTCGGCCATCGTCATCGAGCCGCCGCCGAGCGCCGAGCCGACGTCGCCGCGGTCGATGCCGATGTCGGCGTCGGTCGTGCCGGCCGACTGGCGCGACTCGATCACGTCCTTCGACGCGGGATCCCACGAGCGCACGACCACCTCGTCGACCTGCTGCACGCCGGTGACGCGCGGGCGGAACGTCCACAGGTCGGCGCCCCAGGTGAGCGTCGGCGGGTCGCCGTCGCCGTCCGCCGACGCCTTCTTGAAGTTGAGGCCGTTCTGGTCGACGCCGACCTGGAAGTCGATCCGCCGGGCCAGCCGCCAGAGGAACTCCCAGTCGGTCTCGTTGTTCTGCTGGACGAAGTCGTGCACGTCGCCGGCGGAGTCGATCTGGCCCGCGTCGACCCCGGCCCGGTCGGCCACCTTGGACGCGATGTCGTCGGAGCTCATGTTCTGGTACGTCTCGGTGGTACGGCTGCGGTTGAGGGCGTGGCCGGCGTCGTAGCCCCGGGCGGCGAGCACGGCGCCGCTCCTTCCGAACTCGGGCTCGACCGCGGTTATCTGGCCCGAGATGATCGGCTGCAGCGAGTCTCCGCCGGCCGCAGCCAGGCTGATGTCGACGCTGGCGCCGACCGCCAGCGGGCTCGAGTCCACGTGCTGCAGCTGCGGGTCGGCGATCCGGACCAGGAACGCCGCCGGCAGGCCGTAGCGCTGGTCGGCGCGCACCTCGAGCAGGTTGGCGGCCAGGGCGCTGTCGAGAGGATCGCCGTCGATGGTCACCTCGACCCCGGAGATCAGCGGCAGCGGGCTCATCGCTCCGCCCTCGGCACGGTCAGGGTGCGCCCACGCGGCAGCGAGAGCGGGTCGTCGATCCCGTTGGCCTCGGCGATCGGCCGCCACCGGGTCGGATCGCCGTACATCGCGTAGGCGATCGACTGCAGGCTGTCGCCGTCGCGGACCGTGTGCATGCGCAGGCCGGCGATGCCCGACGTGGTCGGGTTCTGGCGAGCGCCGCCGTTCGCGCCGACCACCTTCTCGACCTGGGTGAGGACGACATCTGCGACGGCCCGAAGCGGCGTCCCGTCGACGTCGAAGAGCGTATAGCGCACGCGCAGGCTGGTGGCGACGGCGGTGAAGCTCGACACCTGCCCCCACGAGAACGTGACCGTCGGCGGGCGCGCGGTCTTCTTGCCCGACTCGACCTCGGGCTGGACCTCGAGCATCGAGAAGAGCTGGTCGGTCACGCCGGCGACGTCGTCGTTGTCGGTGTCCGCCGCGTCGAAGAGCAGGGTCATCGTCAGCTCGCGCGGATCGCCTCCGACGAACTCGCGCTGGGGGAACTCGTCGGAGAGCTGGCGCCCGTCGCTCCACTGGTTCGACTTGCTGACCGTGTAGTCGCTCGGGTTGAACCAGCACGTGAGCGCATCCTGCCCCTCGATCAGGAGCTGGGCCTGCTGGAAGCCGGTGGTGTCGGTGGAAGCCATCAGTCGGTGAGGACGAATCCGCGGTGGGCGATCTCGAGCGTCTCGGTGGCGGCGGTGTGCGAGCGGGCGTTCAGGATCGGCCCCTCCCAGCGCACCGGGAACGCGCCCTCGAACCCCCACCGGCGCACCGGCTTGCCGTCCGGGCCGAGCAGCGAGACCGAGATGTTCCCGCGCTCGCCGGCCTGCTTCGTCTTCAGGAACCAGTCCATCAGCCCCGTCTCGTGCGTGATCCCGCGGCTCAGGACGAGGTTCGGGTAGCGCATGCGCCCG
>DASXZF010000238.1:0-15862 GCA_036502065.1 Gaiellales bacterium | reverse complement strand
ACCTCATCGGCGTACGCGGCGATGAGGTCGTCCCAGAATTTGTCGAGATCCGGATAGACCGTCGGGTCGATCGCAGC
Source organism: Gaiellales bacterium (assembly GCA_036502065.1). Taxonomy (GTDB): domain Bacteria; phylum Actinomycetota; class Thermoleophilia; order Gaiellales; family JAICJC01; genus JAICJC01. The sequence continues at coordinate 15,785 of DASXZF010000238.1, read as the reverse complement.
GCGACCACCGCGATAATGCACCATGCTCGGCGAGGGGATCGTCAGCTTCGGCGTCACCCCGTCGGCCGCGTCGCGCAGGAACGAGAAGGCGTCGCCGAAGATCGTGTGCTCGATGCGCACCCGGCCGTCGACGCGCATCGCCGGCGGCGCGTAGTCGTACTCGCCCTCCTCGTCGCGGAACTTGACGTGGATCCGCTCCCCCTCGACCTGGGACACGCCGCCGAGCTGGTAGATGAAGTCCATGTGCCAGGAGGCCCGCCGGAACTCGCCGTCGGTGGCGCTGCGCAGACCGGCGTCGCGCTGCATCAGGATCGCCGCCCGGATCGCCTCGTCCTCGGCGGTGCGCAGCTGCGCGGCCGGGATCCTGCCCTCGGCGTGATCGGCGCGCGCCTGCATCAGCGCCGCGGGGCGCAAGAGGCTGCCGACGTGATCGGCGCGAAACGGCGGGCGCGTGCGGAGGGCCACGTCCCGATCGTAGCCGCGACGGGCGGCTATCGTGACCAGCGCATGACCGCACCGACGCCCCGCCGCAATCTGGCCGACGCGGCCCTGACCGAGGCGGTGCTCGCGAGCTTCGCGGGCGCGCCCGGCCCGCGTGCGCGCGAGATCACGCAGAGCCTCGTCCGCCACCTGCACGCGTTCGTCGAGGAGGTCGCCCCGACCGAGGCCGAATGGTTTGCCGGCATCGAGTTCCTCACCCGTGCCGGCCACATCACGACGGACACCCGGCAGGAGTTCGTGCTGCTCTCCGACGTGCTCGGCGTCTCGATGCTCGTGATAGGCCAGAACCACCGCGCGGTCGACGGCGCGACGGAGTCGACGGTGTTCGGGCCGTTCTTCGTCGACGGCGCGCCCGAGCTCGAGAACGGCGCCGACCTCGCCGCCGGCGCACCGGGGCGCCCGTGCCTCGTGATGGGGCGCATCCTCTCGACCGCCGGGTCGCCGGTCGCGGGCGCGGTGATCGATGTGTGGCAGGCCGACGAAGCCGGCCTCTACGACGTGCAGTACGACGATCTGGATGCGCCCCGCGGCCGGGGCCGGCTGCGCAGCGAGGCGGACGGCCGGTTCTGGTTCTGGTCGATCGTGCCCGTCGCCTACCCGATCCCCGCCGACGGCCCGGCCGGCGAGCTGATGCGCGCCGGCGGGCGCGACCCGATGCGGCCGGCACACGTCCACTTCCGCGTCGAGGCCGGCGGCTTCGAGACGCTGATCACGCACGTGTTCGCCGCGGGCGACCCGCACCTGGACACCGACGCCGTGTTCGGGGTCAAGAGCTCGCTGGTCGCACCGTTCCTGCCGCACGACCCGGGAACGGCTCCCGACGGGCGCGAGATGGATGTGCCGTACCACATGCTCGAGTACGACCTTGTGCTCGCACCGCGCACGGCCGCCTCTGGCGGGTAACATTGGCCACGCGTTCAACCATGAGCGCGGCACTTCGTGAAAATCTCCCTTCTCATCGTCGCGGGGTACCTCCTCGGGAGCATCCCGTGGGGCTACTGGCTCCCTCGCTGGTCGAAGGGCGTCGACGTGCGCAAGCACGGCAGCGGGAACGTCGGCGCTGCGAACGTCGCCCGCGTCGCCGGCACGCGCTGGGGGATCGCCGTCGCGCTGCTCGACATCGCCAAGGGCGCATCGGCAGCCCTCGTCGGGCTCGCCGTGGCCGGCTCGCTGGGCGCGGTCGTCGCCGGCGCCGCAGCGATGGTCGGCCACTACCGCCCGCTGTTCCTCGGATTCGCCCAGGGCGGCAAGGCGGTTGCAACCGGCCTGGGCGCGGCGCTCGCGGTCGCGCCGCTCGCGGCGCTGTGCGTGGCGGGCATCTGGGGCGCCCTCTTCGTCGCCACCCGCTACTCGAGCATCGCGTCGCTCGCGAGCTGCGTCGCCATGCCGCTGCTCGCGCTCACGTTCGGCGCCCCGCCCCCCGTCCTGATCTTCCTGACCGGGGCGTGCACCGCCGTGATCGTTTTTCACCGCAAGAACGTCGGCCGGCTGCTGCACGGCACCGAGAACCGGTTCGGCTTCTCACGCCGGCCGTGGCACTGGGTCGGCTCACGCGCGCCACAGGCGCCGCCGCCCGGCTGACACGATCGAGGCGCTAGTCGTGGTGCTCGCGCGCTTCGGGCAGCCCCACCCAGGGGTGCCGGCTCGACTCGTAGATCGATACCGACGGCGCCGGGAACGACGGGTCGGCGAACGCGCCGACCGGCACGGCGACCACGTGGGGCGCGTCGGGCTCGGTGTAGAAGACCGTCGCGCCGCACTCCGGGCAGAAGTGGAACACGTGCACCAGGCGGTCATCCTCGTCGGAGACGCGGGCGAAGTCGTGGTAGCTGCCCGTGACGCGCACCCGGTCGGCGGCGAAGCGGGCCTGGATCCCGAACGCGCTCCCGGTCCGGCGCTGACAGGCCAGGCAGTGGCACATCGACACCCGGACGGGATCGCCGTCGGCCTCGAGATGCAGCTGCCCGCAGCTGCAGGCGGCGCGGCGCGTCGTCACCGTTGCGCTCCGAGCCCGTAGGCCTGATAGAGGAGCTCGAGCGGGTGCACCGCGGGCAGGCCGGTGGCCTTGGCGATGTGCCACCGGCAGGTCTCGGAGTCGCACGCCGTGCAATCGGCCCGCGCCTCGGCGATGTCGGCGAAGAGCGGCGCACCGACCGCCATCGCGATCGGGTACTTCTCCTTCTTCAGGCCGTAGGTGCCGGCGACGCCGCAGCACTCGCGGTCGGTCTCGATCACCTCGAGCTCGGGGATCAGTGCGAGCAGGTCGAGCGCCGGCTTGCCGAAGCCGTGACCGCGGCCCTGGCACGGCTGGTGATAGGGCACGCGCATCGGCACCGGGCGCATGTCGGTGCGCAGGTCACCCGCATCGAGCAGGTCGCGCAGGAGCTCGCAGATGTCGTACGTGTGCTCGCCGACGAGGGCGAGGTCGGGATCGTCGATGCCGAGGATCTCGCGGGCCTCGCGCTTCAGCATCAGCCCGCAGCTGGTCGAGTTCGCCACGACCATGTGGCCCGCGCGCACGTACGGCGCCAGCCGCGCGACCAGCGCGCGTGTGTACTCACGGGCCGGTTCGAACGCGCCGTTCGACTGCAGCGGCAGGCCACAGCAGCCCTGCGGCGGAATGATCACCTCGAAGCCGTTGTGCTCGAGCACGGCGACGGCCATGCGGCCCACGCTCGGCTCGTTGTAGTTGGCCGCGCAGCCGTGGAAGTAGACGACCGTGCGCGTCGTCCCCGCCGGCGAGCCGTGCCGCCGCGCCCACGACTGGAACGTCCGGCCCGAGAAGGCGGGGATGGCGGCGTCGCGGTGGATGCCGATCGCGGCCTCGACGGCGCGGCGGCCGATGCGCGTGCGCGTGACCGCGTTTGCGACCGGCGCCACGGGCTGGGCGAGCCGGCCGAGCACCGTCGGCCGCGAGATCAGCCGGTCGCGCAGCGGCATCCCGCGGGCCGCCTTCATCTCGGCCCGGGCACGCGCGTTGATCTCGGCGATGTCGACTCCCTGCGGGCACACCTGGGTGCAGATGCCGCAGCCGGAGCAGTAGTCGAGCGACGCGTCGACGCTCTCGCCCGGACGCCGGTAGCGCTCGCTCTGAGGGCCGGCGTACTTGGGTCCCGGGAAGAGCGGCGTCACCGCCATCACCGGACAGAACGTCTCGCAGACGGTGCACTTGACGCAGTTGTCCAGCGACCCGCGGATGTCAACCGTCATGCGCCACCGCCACCCTCGGAGAGTACCGCCTCGGCCGCCGCCAGCCCCGACGCGAGCGCGAGGCCGTTGCCCGAGAGCTCGAGCCACGGCGCGGCGCCGCGCAGCAGCGCCCCGGCGGCGTGCAGATTGGGGTGGACGACGTCGCCGTCCGCGTCCAGCGGGCGCATCGCGTGGTCGACCCGCAGCCCGGCGCGATCGATCGGGTGCTCGTGGAAGGCGCCGTCGCCGTAACGGGCCTCGCCCGGGTCGTCGGCGACGTGCAGGCCGAGCACGGGCTCGCGCAGCCCGGCCGGCTCGAGCACGATCCCGCCGGTGGCCAGGCCGCCGGTCGCCAGAACGACCGCACCGGCGGGGAACGTACGCGTGCGCCCGGCCACGTGCACGTCGAGGCCGGCGATGCGATTGCCGTCGAGCGTGGCGGCGACGACGGTCGAGCCGACGATCAGCCGCGCCCGGCGGGCGCGCAGCTCGGCGATGAGGGCGCGATACAGGCGCACGCCGGCGACCGAGGGCGGCGCGGTCGGCACCTCGAACACCTCGGCGCCGAGCGCATCCGACACGGCGGCGGCCACCTCGGCATGGCGATCGACGCCGAGCACCGCCGGCAGGCCGATGCGCGCGCCCTCGGCCGAGCCGATCGCCTGGCGCAGCGCCGCGGTGAGGCGGGCACGCTCGTCGGGGATCTCGAACGCGCGGGCGAGGCCGAGCGGCGAGGTGTCCCTATCGCCGCGGACGGCGACCTCGGCGTCGGCCGCGCGCGTCGTGACCGTCACGGTCGTGGCGGCGGCCACGTTTGCGGCGACGAGCGCGGGCACGAAGTCCTTGAGCGCGCGCACACCCGCGAAGATCACCTCTCCCGCCGTGCGCAGATCGCCCGCGGCGATCGTCGCCGGCGCGATCGCGGTCGGCCGGATCGCGCCCAGGGCGCTTGCGAGCAGCATGTTCTCGTCGGCCGATCCGCGCAGATCGAGCGCCGGCAGCCGCTCGACGAGCCATCGCGTGGCCGCGGCGACCCGGTCGGCCCCGAGCAGCGTGTAGGGATGGTCCGCGGGGAGGCCCGGCATGGCCTCGAGCGGCCGGTGCACGAGCCCCGGCGTGTAGCCGAGCACGTCGATCGTCGCGCCGCCGAGCTGGAGCGATCCGGCCCCGGTGGCGATCACGGTGACGGGCGCCCCGCCGTCGGCCAGGCGCAGGGCGCATGACAGGCCCGCCAGGCCGGCGCCCACCACGATCACCCTGGTCATGCCGGCAGGTGGTCGATGTCGAGCGTCCCGTGGAACAGCCAGTCGTCGAGGCGGCTCTGCCGCGCCTGGCGGCCCTCGAGCACCGGCCACACGCCCTTCCACCGCTCCTCGACGAAGGCCCGCACGGCGGCGTTGGCCGCCGGCGCGTCCATGTAGCCCATGGCCGTCAGGACGCCGGCGGCCCGGGGGATGCAGAACCCGCCCTGGCACGGACCCATCCCCAGGCGCACGGCCCGGCGGATGTCGTCGAGGTTCCTGGTCGGATGCTCCGCGGCGGCGTCGAGCAGCATCCCCCGGGTCACGAGCTCGCACTCGCAGATCACCTGCTCGTCATGCAGGTTGCCCTCGCGCGCGGCCAGCCGCTCGCCGACCGTGTGCATGTGGCCGTCCTCGGAGCCGGGCAGGATCTCGGCGGCGGTGCTGCAGGCGGCGTCGACGCCGAGGTGCTCGCAGACCGCGTCGACGGTCACCTCGGCCATGCGCCGGAACGTCGTCAGCTTGCCTCCGGTGATCGTCAGGAATCCGGCCACGCCCTCGCGGGCGTGATGGTCGAGCAGGGTGAATCCGCGGCTCATCTGGCGGGTGCCGGCATCGTTTCGGTGCTCGCTGTAGAGCGGCCGGAGCCCCGCCCACGCCCGCAGCGCCCGCGCCTCGCGGATGTGCGGGACAAGGTCGGCGCCCTCCTCGAGCAGCTTGCGCACATCGGCCGCCGGGATGGTCGTGTCGTCGGGATCCTCGACCGGCGTGTCGGTCGTCCCGATCACCGAGACGGTGTGCGCCGGGACGAGGATGTCGGAGTCGCCGGGCATCCGGCAGCGGTTGATGACCGCGTGGGCGAGCCGGTGGTTCAGGGCCACCATCACGCCGCGGCCGCCGCGCACGTGGACCGTGCAGCCCGCCATCTCGGCGAAGTGCCCCGCCCAGGCACCGGTCGCGCTGACCGTGACCTCGGCGCGCACCTCGGTCTCCTCGCCTGTGTGCGTGTCCCTCACGCGGGCACCGCACACGCGGTCGCCCTCGACGATCACCGAGACGACGTCGTGGTAGGTGAGCACCGTGCCGCCGTGGCGGCGCACGTCCTCGGCGCAGGCGCCGACCAGCTTCCAGGTGTCGATCGCGCCGTCGGGCACGGCGAACGCGCGGGTGATGCCGGGGTTCAGGAGCGGCTCGCGCCGCAGCGCCTCGGCCGGGTCGATCTCTTCCACAGGGATCGTGGCCTCGGCGCAGCCGGCGGTGAACCGCTCGCCGAAGGCGGGGTCATCGCCGGGCGCGCACACGAAGAGGCCGCCCGTGTCCTCGATGCAATGCGCGGCGATCCGGCGCAGGATGCGGTTCTCGTCCATGCACTCGCGCGCAGAGTGCGGGTCCTTGACGGCGTAGCGGCCGCCGGAGTGCAGCAGGCCGTGAAACCGGCCGGTCGTGCCTTCGGCCAGGTCGCGCCGCTCGACCAGCACCACGCGCAGTCCGCGCAGCGCAGCATCGCGGGCCACGCCGACGCCGGTAGCCCCACCCCCGACGACCAGGACCTGCGTCTCGATCACGTCGGAACCTTACTGGGCCCTCGAGGGGCCGGCGCAAACCGCCGGCCCCTCGTGGCTTCCGGGCGCGTCACGGGCTACTCGTGGCTTTCGTGGCCCTCGGCGAAGTCGCCCTCGTGCTTGTCCTCCTCGTCGGGCCGCTCCTCCTGGCCCTCGGCGAAGCTGCCTTCGCGGCGGTGATCGGGGTGCTTCCCCTCCTGTCCTTCGGCGAAGTCGCCCTCGTGCTCGTCGGGTGAGCGCTTCTCCTCTCCCTCCGCGAAGTCGCCTTCCTGCCCCGGGTGTTCCCTGTCCGGGCGTTCAGGCATGTGCGTGCTCCTCTTCCTCGACCCAGTCGAACGTGCGCGTCACCGCCTTCTTCCACATGCGGTACTCGCGATCGCGGCGATCGCTGTCCATCGACGGCGTCCACTCGTGGTCCTTGCCCCAGTTGGCGCGCAGGTCCTCGATCTCGCCCCAGAAGCCGACCGCCAGGCCGGCGGCGTACGCGGCTCCGAGGGATGTGGTCTCGGCCACCTTCGGCCGGATCACGGGCACGTCCAGGATGTCGGCCTGGAACTGCATGAGCAGGTTGTTCTGCACCATCCCGCCGTCCACCTTGAGCGCCGTCAGCGGCACTCCCGAGTCGGCGTTCATTGCGTCCACGACCTCCTTGGTCTGGAACGCCGTCGCCTCGAGCACCGCCCGGGCCAGGTGGCCCTTGTTGACGTAGCGGGTGAGGCCGACGATCGCGCCGCGTGCGTCGCTCTTCCAGTACGGCGCGAACAGGCCCGAGAACGCCGGCACGAAGTAGGCGCCGCCGTTGTCGTCGACAGACCGGGCCAGGTTCTCGATGTCCGGCGCGCTGTCGAACAGGCCGATGTTGTCCCGCAGCCACTGCACCAGCGAGCCGGTGACCGCGATCGCCCCTTCGAGGCAGTACACGGCGGCCTGGTCGCCGATCTTGTAGCCGACGGTGGTCAACAGGCCGTTGTCGGATTGCACGGCCTCGGTGCCGGTGTTCAGCAGCAGGAAGTTGCCCGTGCCGTAGGTGTTCTTCGCCTCACCGGGCGAGAAGCACGTCTGGCCGAACACCGCCGCCTGCTGGTCGCCGAGAATGCCGGCGACCGGGATGCCCTCGAGCACGCCCTTGGCCTTGGCATACTCGATGCTCGACGACTTGATCTCGGGCAGCATCGCCCGGGGCACGCCCATCGTGTCCAGGATCTCGTCGTCCCAGTCGAGCGTCTCCAGGTCCATCAGCATCGTGCGCGAGGCGTTGGTCGGGTCGGTGACGTGGACGCCGCCGTTCACCCCGCCCGTCAGGTTCCACACCACCCACGAGTCGATGTTGCCGAACACGATGTCCCCGCTCTTTGCCTGCTCCTTGACGCCGGGGACGTTGTCGATGATCCAGCGGATCTTCGGGCCGGAGAAGTAGGTCGCAAGCGGAAGCCCGACCTTCTTTCGGAACCGGTCCTGCCCGCCGTCACGCGCGAGCTCGTTGCAGATGCGGTCGGTGCGCGTGTCCTGCCACACGATCGCGTTGTGCACCGGGGTGCCGGTCTTCTTGTTCCAGACGACCGTCGTCTCGCGCTGGTTCGTGACGCCGACCGCAGCCAGGTCGGCGGTGGTGAGGTTGCCCTTCGCAAGCGCGCCCTTCACCACCTCCTGTGTCCGATCCCAGATCTCCGTCGGCGAGTGCTCGACCCAGCCGGGCTGCGGGAAGATCTGCTCGTGCTCCTTCTGATCGACCGAGATGACCTGCCCCGAATGGTCGAACACCATGCAGCGGGTGCTGGTCGTGCCCTGGTCGATCGCTGCGACGTACTTGGACATCGTTCGGCGCCTCCTAGTGGATGGGGAAGAACGCGTGGTGCAGGATGCCGCCCAGGAGGCCGCCGATCAGGGGGCCGACAACCGGTACCCATGCGTACTGCCAGTCGGATGAGCCCTTGCCCGGGATGGGCAGGAGCGCGTGAATGATGCGTGGGCCCAGGTCGCGCGCCGGGTTGATCGCATACCCCGTCGGCCCACCGAGTGACATGCCGATCGCAACAACGATGAGGGCGACGAACAGGATTCCGGTGCCGCTCGAGGCGATTCCGGTGTTGCCCGTCACCGAGAAGATGCCGAACACCAGGACGAACGTGCCGATGATCTCGGTGACCAGGTTCCACGCGTAGTTGCGCACGGCCGGGCCGGTCGAGAAGACGGCCAGCTTCAGGCCGGGATCCTCGGTGTCCTTCCAGTGCAGGTAATAAGCGAGGTAGACCAGGGTGGCGCCGATGAACGCGCCGACGAACTCGCCCGCCGTATAGATCGGGATCTTGTCGCCGAAGCTCGAGCTGAACCCGTCGTTCGCCCAGATGCCCAGCGTCACCGCCGGGTTCAGGCTCGCGCCGCCGTAATCGGCCACCGAGCCGGCGCCGATCATGACCGCGAGACCCCACCCGAGCGTGATCACGACCCAGCCGGAGTTCTGAGCCTTGGAGTGGGCCAGAAGGACGCCGGCGACGACGCCGCAGCCCATGAGAACCAGCAGAGCCGTGCCCACCATCTCGGGCAAGAAGACCGAACCGGCGTTGAAGGTCAAGACGGTCACGTCGACACTCCTCCTCGGTCAGCCATCGAGTCGAGAACGTACATGCGCTCCTCCTCCCATCTTCGGGAAGGGGCCCACCACACGTTGGCAGTCCCCCTAGACATGAACGTGATTCGGCATCACCGAACTCTGGCCGACCGTCACGCTAGTCGACGCACCCGGCTTTGTCAACTTCGTCACACCCTGGCCGCAAACCGTCTGCCTATGCGGAATTCGGCCCTCTTGGGGCACCCTCGCGGCCCCTCGGCGAAGGCCGCGGATCAGGCTCCGCGCTCCGGCCGCGGAGGCCGGCCTGGGTTATGGTTTCGCCGTGCCGCCAACCGCCGACCACCGTCGGGACCGGAGCCTCGCCCTCGTCCCGCGCCCGGGGGCGACGTGATCCGGCGCTCCGAGGGAATGCTGACCGCGCTGTCGTCGGTGCGCGTCCTGGCCGTGCCCGTCGTCATGGGGCTCGTGCTCGCAAACCGGGGCGGCCACGTCGACGACGCGGCGGCCGTCCTGTTCGCCGTGGCGGCGGTGACCGACACGCTCGACGGCTACCTGGCCCGGCGCTGGGGGCTCGAGAGCACGCTCGGCTCGTTCATCGACACGACCGCGGACAAGCTGCTGACGTCGGGCACGCTCGTCGCGCTCGTGTCGGTCGGCCGGGCGTCCGCCTGGATCGCGACGGTGATCATCGGCCGCGAGCTCCTGATCATGGGCCTGCGCGGCCTGATCGCCGCCGACGGGACGGTGATGAAGCCCTCGATCTGGGGCAAGCTGAAGACGAACACGCAGTTCGTCGCCATCCTGCTCGCGATCGTGCATCTGCACATCGACATCGGCCCGCTGCGCCTCGACGAGGTGGCGATGCTGGCCGCCGCGGCCATCACGGTCGCCTCGGCGGTCGAGTACCTGGTGCGGTTCTCCGGCTCGCTGACCGGCGCGGCATCGCGGACCGAGCCGTGAGCACGGTCCTCGTCACCGGCGCGACCGGGTTCGTCGGCGGCGGCATCGCCCGCCGGCTGCTCGCCGACGGCCGTGAGCTGCGCGCGCTCAGCCGCAACCCGCAGTCGGCATCCGGGCTCTCTGCGCTCGGCGCCGAGGTCGTCGCCGGGGACGTGCTCGATCCCGCCTCGGTCGAGCGTGCCGCACGCGGCTGCGACGTCGTCTACCACGCCGCGGGGATGAACGGCTTCTGCCTACGCGACCCCGCCCCGATGCATACGGCCAATGTCGAGGGGACGGTGAACGTCGTCACCGCCTGCGCCCGCGCCGGCGTGCGCCGCGTCGTGTACACGTCGTCGGCCGCGACGATCGGCGAGGCCGCCGGCGTCATCGCCACCGAGGACAGCCCTCACCGGGGCTGGTTCCTGTCGGAGTACGAGCGCTCAAAGCACGACGCCGAGGTGGCCGCGGTGCAGGCCGCAGCCGAGACCGGGATCGAGCTCGTGTGCGTGAACCCGGCCTCGGTCCAGGGCCCGGGGCGAACGGGCGGCACCGCCCGCCTGATCCTCGACTACGCCAACGGCAAGCTGCGGACGCTCGTGCGCTCGCGGTTCAGCCTTGTCGATGCCGACGATTGCAGCGCGGGCCACGTGCTCGCCGAGACGCGCGGCGCGGCCGGGCGGCGCTACCTGCTCTCGGGCGTGTGCGTCACGACCGACGAGGCGATCGCGACCGTCGCGCGGCTCACCGGCATCGAGCGGCGCACGATCACGCTGCCCCGCCCCGTGGCTCTGGCTGCGGCCGAGGGCGTCGCGGCCGTCGCCCGCGTGCGCAAGCGCCGGCCACGGCTCTGCCGCGAGATGGTGGCGACGCTCCTGCACGGCCACGCCTACGACGGGTCGCGGGCGGCTGACGAGCTCGGCCTGGAGTACCGGTCGTTCGAGGACATGGTGCGGCGGACGCTCGCGTGGTACGTGGAGCAGGGCATGGTGAGCGCGCCCGGAACGGGTCTGCGCACCGGCCCGCGCGGTCCGATCCCGCCCGCTTGACACGGCTCGGAGCGTGCTCTATTGTCCTGAATGTTGTTCGGCATTGTCGAACTCTGGCCAAAGAGTCCGAAGACGAAGCCGAAGACGAGCGCGCGGCAGCGAGGAGATGCGGATCGATCAGCGACGAGTCAGCCACACCGAGATCGGGGGCTCGTGCGATGTCGCTGCCCCGGATCTCCCGCGCCCGCGCCACCGTCGCGCGGGCGTACGCGTGCCCGCAGTTGCCACGGCCCCACGATCAGGAGGATCAGCGCCACAATGAGCACTCAAGCCGCAGTCGTGAAGAAGTTCATGAACGATCCCGAGACGATGGTGCCCGACGCGCTCGCCGGCATCGCCACCGCCCATGCCGGCCTCGTCCGCGTCGACATGGCGAACCAGCTCGTGATCCGCGCCGACGCGCCCGTCTCGGGGAAGGTCGGCCTCGTGTCCGGCGGAGGCTCCGGCCATGAGCCGCTGCACGGCGGATTCGTCGGCGCGGGCATGCTCGACGCCGCCTGCGCGGGCGCCGTCTTCACCTCGCCGGTGCCCGACCAGATGGCCGAGGCGACCAAGGCCGTGAACGGCGGCGCGGGCGTGCTGCACATCGTCAAGAACTACACGGGCGACGTGCTCAACTTCAAGCTCGCCGCCGAGCTCGCCGAGGACGACGGGATCGAGGTGCAGTCGGTCGTGCTCGACGACGACGTCGCCGTCCAGGACAGCCTCTACACCGCCGGCCGGCGCGGCACAGGCGCAACCGTGCTGGCCGAGAAGATCGCGGGCGCGAAGGCCGAGGCGGGTGGATCGCTGGCCGATGTCGCCGGCATCTGCCGCAAGGTGAACGAGCACGGCCGGTCGTTCGGCGTCGCGCTCACGTCGTGCGCCACGCCCAGCTCGGGCACACCGATCTTCGACCTGCCCGCGGACGAGATCGAGGTCGGCGTCGGCATCCACGGCGAGCCGGGCCGGCGGCGCGAGAAGATGAAGCCCGCCTCCGACCTCGTCGAGGAGATGCTCGAGCCGATCGTCTCCGACCTCAAGCTCGCCAAGGGCGACTCCGTCCTCGCGTTCGTGAACGGCCTCGGCGGGACGCCGCTGCTCGAGCTCTACCTGCTCTTCAACGAGGTGACCAAGAACCTCGGCGCGCAGGGCATCAGCGTCGATCGCAGCCTGGTCGGCAACTACATCACGAGCCTCGAGATGGCGGGCTGCTCGATCACGCTCCTGCGGCTCGATGACGAGCTGACCGGTCTGTGGGATGCTCCCGTGAAGACGGCTGCGCTGCGCTGGTAGCGCTTCGAACCGAGGGAGGGCGACGTGAACACCGAGACCGTGAACCGTTGGATGCGCGCGTGCGCGGCGTCGATCGCCGAGCAGCGTGACTACCTGACCCAGCTCGACGCGGCCATCGGCGACGCCGATCACGGCGCCAACATGACTCGCGGGTTCAACGCTGTCGAGGCCAAGCTGGACGGCCTCGACAGCGACACCCCGCCGGGGCGGGCGCTCATGCAGGCCGGCTCGACGCTCGTGTCGACCGTCGGCGGAGCGAGCGGCCCGCTGTGGGGCTCGGGGCTGCGCCGTGCCGGCAAGGCCCTGGGCGACGGCGACACGTTCGACGGGGCCGGCCTGGTCGCGGCCCTCGACGCCGCCCTGTCCGGAATCGTCGAGCTCGGTGCGGCGGAGCCGGGCGACAAGACGATCGTGGACGCGCTCGGCCCGGCGGTCGCCGCGCTGCGCGCAGGAGTCGAGGCGGGCAAGCCGCTCGCCGAGGCGGTCACCGACGCCCGGGTGGCGGCCGAAGAGGGAATGCGGGCGACCATCCCGCTGCAGGCACGCAAGGGGCGTGCCTCGTATCTGGGCGAGCGCTCCGTGGGCCACCAGGACCCCGGGGCGACATCGACGGCACTCATCATGGCGGCACTCGAGCGCACGGTGGCGGAGGAATCGTGACTCCGCGGTTGGTGCGCGGCACACCGGCCTCGCCGGGAGCCGCGATCGGCCCCGCATGGACCCGATCGAGCGCGATCGACACCGGTGGCGCCGGCCCTCCCGAAGCCGAGGCGGAGCGCGCACGGCGCGGACTCGAGCTGGCGGCCGAGGAGCTCGGCGAGCTCGCGCGCACGCTCACGCGCGAGGGCCACGCGGGCGACGCCGAGATCGTCGAGGCAAACCAGCTGATGGCCCAGGACCCGACGCTGCTCGAGGCGGCGGCCGCTGAGGCGCTCGCCGGCGCGCCGTCGCCGCAGGCGATCGCACGCGCGATCGAGCCGCACGCGCAGGCGCTGGCCGCGCTCGACGACCCGCTGCTCGCGGCCCGCGCCGCCGACCTGCATGCGATCGCGCGCCGCGCCGGCGAGCTCAGCACCGGCACCTCCAGCGAGCCGCCCACGGGCTCGATCGTCGTCGCCGACGACCTCGGGCCGGGCGAGGTGGCGGCGTGGAGCGGGAAGCTCGCTGCGATCGTCCTCTCCGCAGGAGGCACGACGGCACACGCGGCGATCGTCGCCCGATCGCTCGGGATCCCGCTGGTCACGGGCGCCGGCGCAGACGTGCTCGCGGTCGGCGCCGGCGACGAGATCGGGGTCGACGCCGATCGCGGCATGGTGTGGCTCCTGCCCGACGCGGCCACCCGCAGCCGGCTGCGCGACCGCGCCGACCGCCTGGCCGAGCAGGCCGAGCGCGACCGCCGCGAGCGGCGTCAGCCGGCGCGTACGGCCGACGGCCGCACGATCCGACTGCTCGCAAACGCCGGCACGGCCCAGGAGGTGCTGGCGGCGCTCGACGCGGGGGCCGAGGGCATCGGCCTGCTGCGCAGCGAGCTGTCGTTCCTCGATGTCGACGCCTGGCCGACGGAGGACGACCATGCCCGCGCGCTGCAGCCGATGCTCGAGCCGCTCGGGAACAGGATCGCGACCGTGCGGACGCTCGACTTCGGCGGCGACAAGACGCCCCCGTTCCTCGTCGAGCGCGGCGGCGGCGACCCGCTCGGTCCGCGCGGCATCCGGCTCGCGCTGGCCGACGAAGAGGGGGTCGCCCCGCAGCTGCGCGCGCTCTTCCGCGTGTGCGGCGATGCAATCGTGCGCGTGCTCGTGCCGATGGTGACCGAGACGGCCGAGATCGACGCCGTGCGCGCGATCGCGCTGGCTGCGCGCGACGCCGTCTCGCCGGCGGCTCCCGATCCGCTCGTCGGGGCGATGATCGAGGTGCCCGCGGCGGCACTGATGGCGCGGACGCTTGCAGGTCACTGCGACTTCCTCTCGATCGGGACGAACGACCTCACGCAGTACACGCTCGCGGCCGACCGCCAGAACCCCGGGATCTCCGGCTCGGTCGCGCACCATCCGGCGGTGCTGCGGCTGATCGCGCGCACGATCGCCGCCGCCCACTCGGCCGGCATCCTGGTCGACGTCTGCGGCGAGGCGGCCGGCAACCCCGAGCTGCTGCCGCTGCTGGTCGCGCTGGGCGTCGACGAGCTGAGCGTCTCGCCCGCGCGCATCGCCCAGACCCGCCGCTACGTGCGCAGCCTCTCGACCCAGCGCTCCAAGGCCGCCCTCGTCGACGCGCTTGCCGCCCGGACGCCCGACGGCGTGGCCGCCGCCGCCCGCGCAGCGCTGGACGAGGCCCTACTCGAGCGACTCGAGGAGTCCGGCGATGACGTCGAGCGCGTCTGAGGCACCGGAGCCGTCGGTCACGACCTCGACGCTCGAGCCGCCCTCGGCGCCGAGCGCGAGCACCTGGAGGATGCTGCTCGCGTTGGCGGTGCGGCCGTTGGCGTTCAGAGTCACCGTTGCGTCGAGGCCCGCGGCCGTGCGCACGAGAGCACCCGCGGGACGGGCGTGCAGCGGGATGCCGGCCGGCAGGACGACGGTGCGGCGCTGCTCAGAGCTTTCCGACAACACGGGCCTCCTCGGCAGCGGCCGCCGCGGTCTGCAGGTCGGCTCCCGTCGCCGCCAGCACGGCTGCGGCGACCGCGCCCTCGACGAGCGGCGCGTCGGCCAGCTTGACGGCGACGCCGTCGACGTCGCCTCCGGCCATGATCGCGCGGACGCTCAGCACCGCACTGCCAATGTCTACCAGGACGAGCACGCCCTCACCGGAGTCCGCGGCGCGGATGGCCCCGGCGATCCGATCCGGATCGGTGCCGAGACCGCCGTCACCGGAGCCCCCGGCCGGGATGATCCGGACGTCGTCGCCGCTCACCTGCCCGACGAGCTCCGCAAGCCCTTCTGCGAGCGCCGCGGAGTGGGAGACCAATACAATCCCGATCACCGCTCGTCCTCATTCATACAACGATCGATCCTACATTGTCGAACCGGGTTCGGCAAGAGCGGACTCTAGTCATGGGAATCCAGTCCATCGAACGAGCTTCGGCGATCCTGCGCGCGCTGGCGAGCGGGCCGCGCCGCCTCGGCGTGTCCGACCTGTCAGATCGCCTCGGCCTCGCCAAGGGCACCACCCACGGCCTCCTGCGCACCCTGCAGTCCGAAGGGCTCGTCGAGCAGGACCCCGAGACCGGCAAGTACCAGCTCGGCGCGGCGCTCCTGCAGCTCGCGAACAGCTACCTCGATGTGAACGAGCTGCGGTCGCGCTCGATCGCGTGGTCGGATCGGCTTGCGTCGGGGAGCGGCGAGGCGGTGCGCGTCGGCGCCCTGCACGGCGACGGCGTGATCGTGATCCACCACGTCTTCCGCATGGACAACAGCCTGCAGATCCCCGAGGTGGGCGCCCACCTGCCGCTGCACGCGACCGC
>DASXZF010000237.1:0-13076 GCA_036502065.1 Gaiellales bacterium | reverse complement strand
CGTGCGGCTATGGTGTTGGGGTGATCGAGGAGTGGCTGGTGCTGGTCGGGGGGTGCGCCGGCGTCGCCGGTGCCGTTCGGGCCGTCTCCACGCGAAGGCGGCGGCGTACGATTGCCATGCTGCCTGACCGGATCACGCCGGGCCAGGTCGGCCTCCACCGCTTCCCGTCGGGCGGCGCGTTCGTCCAGTTCTCGACGCCCTACTCGACGTCGTCACGGGTTTCGCTCAACCGGCTCGCGGCCGTCGCCGCGCACAGCCACGGGCGCGTGACGGTGATCGAGATCGGCGGCGGGCCGGGGCACACGCGTCTGGGGATGCGGGCGACGCCGATGGTGCTCTACGTCGACGCGGCCGGCGTCGTGCGCCGGCGCTGGTCGGCGCCCCCCGAGCGGGCGGAGCTCTCCGACCTGTTCGCCGGCCTCGAGCCGCGGGCGGCTCAGGCGCCGGTGGTCGCGGCGGCGACCGCGAAGTCGCTCGCGTAGAGCTCGGCGACGCGGTCGAGCTCGGCTGCGGACAGCGGCGGCGTGTCCGGTGCAGCCGCGAACTCGCGCAGCTGGGCCGAGTCGTAGATGTTCGGCAGCACCGTCGTGACCGACGGCTCCGCCAGCAGCCACTGGATCGCGGCCTGGCCGAGCGTGCGCCCCTCGGTCAGGAATCCGAGCTGGTCGACCTTCCGCAGCCCCTCGGTCAGCCACTCCTTGGGCCGGTGGCGGCGGTGGTCGTTCTCACCGAACACCGTGTCCTTGGTGTACTTGCCCTCGAGCATCCCGGAGGAGTGGGGGACGCGGATCATGAGCCCGATCGACTCCTCTCGCGCGATCTCGATCAGCTCGCGCCCGGGATCCTGCTCGAGCAGGTTGTGGATGATCTGGGCGGCGCCCAGATCGCGCGTCGTGAAGGCTTCGATACCCTCCTCGCGCCAGCCGATGGCCGGGCCGAGGGCGACGGCGTAGGTGCCGATCTTGCCCGCCGAGACGGCCTCGTCGAGCACGGCGAACACCTCGTCCGAGCGGATCGCGGCCATGCGCGGGTTGTGCAGCTGGTAGACGTCGATGCGGTCGGTGGCGAGCCGGGCGAGGCTCTGGTCGAGGGCGTAGCGGATGTACTCCGGCGACCAGTCGTGCGGCCGCTCGACGTGGCCCTTGCGCTCCCACGGCGAGTAGATGTCGTACCCGAATTTGGTGGCGATCGTGATGTCGTCGCGCACGTCTCCGAGCGCCTTTGCGAGCAGCGTCTCGCCGCGGCCCTCGCCGTAGGTGTCGGCGGTGTCGTAGAGCGTGATGCCGAGGTCGTAGGCCTCGCGCAGGAGCGCGATCGCGCTCTCGTCGGAGTGCTCGCCCCACCAGCCGGTCGAGATCGTCCACAGTCCGAAGCCGACCTCGGAGGCGGTGATGCCCGTCGAGCCGAAGGCGCGCGTCCTCATGCGGAGCAGTCTACGTCGGCCCCGGCCCGATAGGCGTCAGCCGACGAGCGGGCGCGTGTCGAAGTACTCCGCGAGCCGCTCGATGCCCGCGTCGGAGTGCGACACGAGGATCGCGAAGGGGAAGTCGAAGCGGCCGCCGCCGTCGACCAGGCGCGAGCCGAAATAGCCGACCGCGAGCACGAGGTGGCCCTGCTCGAGCACGGGGTCGAGGGTCACGTTGCAGTCCGAGATCGCCGCCATCCCCTGTGCCAGGCCGACGCGGATCGCCTCGCGACCCTGCAGCGGAGCCGGGTAGAGCGGGTCCTCGTAGACGCCGTCGGGGGCGAATTGGGCGGCCGCGGCATCGGGGTCGCCGCGCTCCCAGGCGTCGCACACCGCCCGCAGGGCCTCGGTCGGGGTCATGGGATGATGCTACCAACGTGCCCCTGCACCCGACCATCCGCCGCTCGCCCTACTTCGAGCGCACCCTGCGCGCCGGGGCGTGTGACTTCATGGTCTACAACCACACATACATGCCGCTCGACTACGGCCGCGACCCGCGCGAGGATCACGCGGCGCTGGTCGAGCGGGTGACCCTGTGGGACGTCGGCGCCGAGCGCCAGGCCGAGCTGCGCGGCCCGGACGCGCTCGCGCTGGCCGACCACCTCGCGCCGCGGCGGCTGTCGGATCTGGGCGTGGGGGAGTGCCGCTACACGCCCGTGTGCGACCGGGCCGGGGCGATCATGTGCGAGTGCATCGTCCTTCGGCCGGCCGCCGACGTGGTCTGGTTCTCGCACTCCGATGTCGACCTGACGCTGTGGGCGACGGGGATCGCCCTTGCCCGCGGCGACGACGTGGAGGTGGCCGAGGCCGACGTGCCGCCGATGCAGCTCCAGGGGCCGCGCGCGGGCGCGGTGATCGAGGCGGCCGCGGGCCACGGGATCGAGACCCTGGGGCGGTTCCGGTGCGCGCCGCGGACGATCGCGGGCGTCGAGTGCATCGTCTCGAACACCGGCTGGAGCCGCGAGCCGGGGTATGAGATCTATCCGCTCGGGAGCGAGCGCGCGGTCGCGGTGTGGGACGCCCTCGTTGCCGCCGGGGCGCCGCACGACCTGCTCGTCACCGGCCCGAACATCGTCCGCGCGGTCGAGCAGGGCATCTCCGACACGCAGTACGCCACCAACTCGGGCATGAACCCGCTCGAGGCCGGGCTCGAGGGCATGCTCGACCTCGACCGGCCCGACTTCGTCGGCCGCGAGGCGCTTCGGGCCGTGCGCGACCGCGGCCCGGCCAGGCGAACGATCGGGCTCGTCTGCGACGGGCCGCCGTTTCCGGTGATGGAGCAGCACTGGGACGTGCGCGCGTCCAACGGCGCACCCGCAGGTGTGGCCCGGTGGGCCGTCTACTCGTTTGCGCTCGAGCGCAACATCGCCGTCGTCCTCGTCGACGCCGCGCTCGACCCCGCCGCCGGCTTCGATGTGGTCGCTCCGGACGGGCCCCGGCACGGCGCGCCGCACCCGATCCCGTTCGTCTGAGCCGCGAATACACTGGAGGGACGATGGCGACGCAGACCGTCCGGCTGACCCAGCTCTCCCACGGCGCCGGCTGCGCCTGCAAGCTGCCCGCCGGCTCGCTGCGCGAGGTGCTCGCGGGCCTGCCCCGGATGGAGTCGGCCGACCTGATCGTCGGCCACGAGGGGCTCGACGATGCGGCGGTGTGGCGGATCTCGGACGACCTCGCCGTCGTCCAGACCATCGACTTCTTCACGCCGCTCGTCGACGACCCCTACACGTTCGGCCGGATCGCCGCGACGAACGCGTTCTCGGACATCTACGCGATGGGCGCGCGGCCGGCGTTCGCGCTGAACGTCGTCGCGTTCCCGAAGACGCTGCCGATGCAGCTGCTCGGCGAGATCCTGCACGGCGGCGCCGACGTGGCCGCCGCGGCGGGCGCGGTCGTGGCGGGCGGCCATTCGATCGACGACGCCGAGCCGAAGTACGGGATGGCGGTGACCGGGTTTGCTCGTCCCGACGAGATCTGGACGAACGCCGGCGGGGTCGCGGGCGATGTGCTCGTGCTCTCCAAGCCGATCGGCACCGGCATCGTCACGACGGCGCTCAAGCGCGGCGAGCCCGACCCGGCGGTCGTCGCCGCGGCCGTCGAGTCGATGACGACGCTGAACGCCGACGCCGCGCGGATCGTGCGCGCGGCGCAGCCGAACGCCGTCACCGATGTGACCGGCTTCGGCCTCGTCGGCCACGCCCGCGAGCTCGCCGCCGGCGCCGGCCTCTGCGCCGAGGTCGACTGGACGGCCGTGCGGCTCCTGCCCGGCGTGCGCGAGCTGGCCGAGGCCGGCCACGTGCCCGGCGGCACCCGCACCAACCTCGACCTGGCGGCCGAGTACGGCGAGTTCGCGGCCGGGCTCGGCGAGATCGACCGGCTGCTGGCCTGCGACGCGCAGACGTCGGGCGGCCTGTTCGTGAGCCTGCCCGCCGAGCGCGCGGCGCAGCTGCCCTGGCCGGTGATCGGCCGCCTCACCGACGGTGCCGCCGGCACCGTCCGCGTGCGCTGAGCCGCGCTAAACTTTCCGGCGATGTCATCGCACCTCCTCTCGCAGATCCTGTCCGGCTTCCAGGTGCTGCTGGGCGTCGGCCTCGTCGTGCTCGTGCTCATGCACTCGGGCAAGGACTCGGGCCTGTCCGGCATGTTCAACCCCGGCGGACAGAGCTACGGCGGCACGGCCGTCATGGAGCGCAACCTCACCCGGCTGACGATCTTCGTCGCCATCGTCTTCACGGCGAACGTGATCGCGCTCGGCTTTCTGCTCTAGACTGCGTCGTCGCAGGCCCTGCGCTGGTGGCGGAATTGGTAGACGCGCAAGGTTGAGGGCCTTGTGACCCGATTGGGTCGTGGAGGTTCAAGTCCTCTCCAGCGCATGCCCCGGAACCCGCCCTCAGTGGCGGGTTTCGGCGTTTCGTGGCCGGAAGCACCACGCCGGCGCCCCGCGGTAACGAGACTCAGCCGATGAATCGAGGCGAACGGGCTGTGGCCCGTCGCGGCTCGCTAGTTGATCTTCGCGCCGACGCGGGCATGGCTTGTGCCGTTGCGGTCGTGAAGCGCCGCGGAAATGACGTACCAACCCTTGGTCGTCTTCGCGGTCACGTGCACGATCTCGCGGTCGGTGAGGACGCGGCCGGGCTTGAAGGTCGTGGTCGCCTCGGCGCTGATGCCGCTGTCGGGCTTCGTCCAGGTCACCTCCCACCACCCGGTGTGGTTGTGCTTGGTCAGGTTCCAGCCGCGGATGGTCGCGACGATCGTCTGTCCCGGCACCGGCCGCCGCGGCGTGATCGTGACGGTGACCCGAAACTGGGGGTTCTGTTCGCCGGTGTGCGTGCGCGCGAACGCGGCTGCGGCGGACACGGCCGCGACAACCACGACGACGATGACCGCGACTGCGAACCGGCTTCTCAGCCGGAACCGATCCATACGCCGCGCTCGACGAGATGTGCCCACCAGCTCCACTCCTTCCAATGACGACGACGCACGTGCGGCAAAGAGACACTACTGTCGCCATCGGGAAACGGCCACTATCCCCGGCGGTACAGCTGGACGGTGTGGCGGTGCGGCCATGCGCCGGTGACTAGGCTGGAGGCCATGTCCGGCATGCGCATGGGCGTCGTCTTCCCTCAGACCGAGATCGGTGCTGATCGCGGAGGCGTGCGCGCGTATGCGGAGGCCGCCGAGCAGCTCGGCTACGCGCATCTGGCGGCCTACGACCACGTGCTGGGGGCGGACCCCGAGGGGCATCCCGGGTTCTCCGGCCCGTACACGCACCAAACGATGTTCCACGAGGTGCTGGTGCTGCTCGGGTTCCTGGCCGGCGTCACCCGCGAGCTGGAGCTGGTGACGAGCGTGGTCATCGCGCCGCAGCGGCAGACGGCGCTCCTCGCCAAGCAGGCGGCCGAGGTGGATGTGCTGTCGGGCGGACGCCTGCGGCTCGGCCTGGGCCTGGGATGGAACGAGGTCGAGTACGAGGCGCTCGGCGTTCCCTTCCGCCGGCGCGGGCGCCGCCTCGAGGAGCAGATCGGCCTCATGCGCCGGCTGTGGCGGGAGCCCGTCGTCACGTTCGAAGGCGAGTTCCACCGGGTCACCGCCGCCGGCCTGAACCCGCTCCCGGAACGTCGCTCGATTCCGATCTGGATCGGCGCCCAGAGCGAGCCGGCCCTGCGCCGTGCGGCGCGCCTGGCCGACGGCCTGATGGCACAGCGACCGCTCGAGGGCGGCTGGGAGCGCACGCTCGAGCAGATACGCGGGTGGCTGGCCGACGAGGGCCGCGATCCATCCACGTTCGGCCTCGAGGGCCGGGTCAACGTCGGCGCCGGCACGCCGGACGACTGGCGCGCGGAGGCCGTCGCCTGGCGCGACCGCGGCGCCACGCACCTGTCGGTGAACAGCATGGGCGGCGGCCTGGCCGGCCCGGATGCCCACATCGCGCGCATCCGCGAGGCGCGCCAGGTGCTCGACGACCTGGCCGGAACGGGTTAGGCGAACCGCAACCGCAGCACGACGAGGTGCCGGCCGTCGCGCATTGTTTGGCGCCCGCGGAGGTTCGGGAATATCGACCCCAGATGTTGAAGCGAGGCCCAGCCAGATACCGGTCGAAGGCGACCGGCCAGTACGTGTCGTTTGACTTCGCCAACGAGCATCCGGATGAGGCCTACCGGGTGAACCGCACAGCCTCCCCGGCACTTGTCTCCGCGGCGGTTGGCGGGCTTCTGGCGGCTTCCGTGGCCGGCGGACTGCTCTACCGCTCACGCAGCAGATAGCGGCAGCGCAATCACCGGCCGGCGAGGGCCTTGCGCGCGGCCTCGGCGAACGGAATCAGCTCGAGGGGGACGAGCTCCTGGAGGCGGGTGTCCGTCACGACCGTCGGGATCCGCAGGCCGTCGATGAGCGGGCGCGCAGTGGCCGCGTTGACCGGCGTGACGAGCTGCAGCCAGT
The DNA here is from genome assembly GCA_036502065.1 of Gaiellales bacterium. Classification (GTDB taxonomy): domain Bacteria; phylum Actinomycetota; class Thermoleophilia; order Gaiellales; family JAICJC01; genus JAICJC01. The sequence goes on along the minus strand of DASXZF010000237.1, from coordinate 6,673 downwards.
AGGAGGACAGGCGCGGTGTGAGCACCGGGACCTCGATGATCCGGGGATGGCGGCCGCGGATGCGCGCGATCACTTCGATCATCTTGCGATAGGTCAGCACCTCGGGACCGCCGGCCTGAAGGGTCTGGCCGATGGCGGCGTCGAGTCCGCACACCGAGACGAGGTAGGTCACGACGTCGTCCAGCGCGATCGGCTGGGTGGGGGTCGAGACCCAGCGTGGGCAGATCATGGCGGGCAGGCGGTCGACCAGCGCCACGATCGTCTCGAAGGCGGCGCTCCCCCGGCCGACCACCACCGCGGCGCCGATGGCGGTGACCGGGACCGCGCCCGAGCGCAGCGCCGTCTCGGTCTCGCGCCGGCTTCGCAGATGTTCGGAAAGCTCGACGTCACCCCCGGCGAGGCCGCCGAGATAGATGATCTGGTGCACCCCTGCGCTCTCGGCGGCGCGAGCCAGGATGCTCGCGCCCCGGCGGTCGCGGTCGGCGAAGTCGGCGCTGCCGAGCGAGTGCACGAGGTAGTAGACGACCTCGATGCCCTCGAGCGCCTCGCGAACGGCGGTCGGGTTGCCGACGTCGGCGACCACCCAGCGGATCCGGCCCTCGCCGGGACGGTGCCGGCGAGAGACCGCGGTCACGTCGTGCTCACCGGCAAGGCGCGACACGAGCGCTGTCCCGATCGTGCCGCTGGCACCGAACACCGCCACCTTCATCGGGCCACCCCACGGGCGAGGCCTGCGAAGTAGCGCCGTCCCACGGCGACGTGCAGGCGCGACTGGACACGTTTGTACAGCTCACCCGTCCATGCCGGTGCGCCCGGCCGGGCGGCAAGCGTCGGATGGAATCCGGCGATCGCAGAGACGACGAGCACATCACCGTCCTGCGCATGTTGCTCGAACCGGATCGATCCACACGGCCGGCGAGCCAGGAGGCCGCCGGCGATCGGGTGCGTGCACGTGACCCGAGTCGGGTCCGCGCTCACCTCCGCAGGCCCGAACCGAAGCAACGCCGGCCCGCCCACGACGAGCCGCAGCACAACGCCCCTCGACGACGCACGAGCTCGCACGATCCCCACCGTCGAGCGCTCCACCTCCCGCCAGTAGATGCGCGAGAGCATGCGGGCCCCCTCTTCCTGCATCGGCACCACCGGCTCGGCGAACCGCGCCCGCTGCGCCGACGAGATCGCTCCATCAGCGGAGCGCTCCTCCACGGACTCCCATCCCCAGTATCCGGCTCGTGCCACATCGACCATTCTGCCTTCGATACCCAAAGACCGATCAACACGAGCCCCGAGTTTGACCAGACCGGCAGCGTGGGCGACGATGTGTGCGTGCGCGTCATCTACTGCACCGCGCTCGGCATCGGCCTGGGACTGCTGGCGTTCATCGGTCACGTGGACGCGCTTGCGCCCGGCTCCTCCCTGACCGACCCCGACCGCACCCAGCTCGTCTACGCCGGCATCGGCGGGGCCTTCGGGTTCTTCATCGGCGTGTTCGCGCACTCGAGCGGGAAGGCGTCCGCCGCCACCCCACCCGCGGACAGCACCGAGCCGCCGTCGCCGACGAACGCGACCCCGGAGCCGTAACTCAGGCTGCTGCGGCGGCGAGCCGCTTGTTGCGGCGGTGCGCCTTGTAGAACACGACGCCGAGTCCGATCACGCCGAGGAAGAACCCCCACGCGAACCCGGTCGCCCGGCTCGAGCCCGACCCCTTGGCGACCTGGGCTGTGATGACACCCCACACGACCTCGATGACCAGCGAGTACCAAAGCATTGCCCAACCTCCCGTTCCGAACGATTGCTCTCGTGTCATCGGCAACAGCGCGGAGTGACATGAGACACATCACGCCGGCGGCGTCGGCCGCGTCGGCGCGCTCCATGTGGTAGCAAAAGAGACGATCCCCAAGTCTTGACGGTTCGCGATGGACACACCGCTGCGACTCGGGGATGATGGGCGCGCCGTGGGCATCCCTCGACCGCTTCGCATCGCCATCGTGGCCTCGGGCGTCTTCACCTGCGTCGCGTTCGTCGTCGCTGCGATCAGCTCCGGCGCGACGCCGCGCAAGCAGGCCACCCGACACGTCCATCCCCGCCCGCCGGCCGCGAAACCTGCGTCCACCTCCGTCGTCAAGACGGCGCCGGCAGCCTCGACGGGCATCACCGCCGACCAGCTCGTGGCCCTCGCCAGGATCAAGCACGTCATCTTCGTCACCAAGGAGAACCGCAGCTTCGACAACTATTTCGGTCTCTACCCCGGCGCGGACGGCACCAGCACCGGCCGCACCATGGCGGGAAGGACGCGGCGGCTGGCCCGTCTGCTGGACACGAACAAGGATCTGCGCCACGACCGAGCCGCCATGCTGCACGACATCCACTTCGGGCAGATGACCGGCTTCTCATCGATGCCGCATCCCAACTTCGCCTACACCGAGGCCCGACCGGGCCAGCTTCCCGCCTACTGGGCGTACGCCAGGCACTACACCCTCGGCGACCACATGTTCTCGTCCGTCGCCGCGCCCAGCCTGCCCAACCACATCTTCACGGTCGCCGCGCACGACGGGGGCATGGTCGACGACCGCGGCTACTCCGGCCAGTGGGGTTGCGACGCTCCTGCCTCCCAGCGAGTGCCGGTGTACCGCGACGGCCGCCGATCCCTTCAGTACCCGTGCTTCAACATCACCTCGCTCGGCCAGCAGCTGTCGCGGCGGTTGATCAGCTGGCGCGCGTACGGCCCACGGCTGCACGCGCAAGGGTCGGGCTGGATCGGCTACGAGGCGATCCGCGGCGTGCGCAAGACCGCGCTTTGGAGCCACATCCACCCCAATCCGCAGCTGTGGAAGGACCTCGCTCGAAACCGGCTGCCCGCCGTGTCGTGGGTCGTCCCGCCGTACGAGCGCTCCGAGCACCCGCCGGCGTCGGTGTGCTCCGGCGAGGACTGGACGACCTCGCTGGTCGACCGGGTGATGCGAAGCCCCTACTGGTCATCGACGCTGATCGTCGTCACCTACGACGAGTCGGGCGGCTTCTACGATCACCTCGCACCGCCACGGGTCGACAACCTCGGCTACGGGCCGCGAGTGCCGCTGCTCCTGATCGGCCCGTGGGTCAAGCCGGGCTTCATCGACCATCACACCTACGACTTCGCCTCGATCGACAAGCTGATCGCGCTCAGGTACCACCTGCCGATGCTCAGCCGCCGCGAAGCCAACGCGACTCCCATCACCGCGGCGTTGCAGGCACAGACGCCAACACCGGCGCTCATCCTGCCGCAGCAGCCGTGCCCGAAGCCGCCGAAGCTCGGCGCCGCCCCTGCCGACTAGCGCTCAGCCTGGCCGGTGCTCGGCGGCGACCAGGTCGCGGTACTCGGGGTGCCGCTCGATGTATCCGGTGATGAACGGGCAGAGCGGCACGACGGCAAGCCCCTGCTCGCGCGCATCGTCAAGCGCCGCCGCGGCCAGGCGGCTGCCAAAGCCCCTTCCCTCGCACGCGGGCGTCACCTCGGTGTGGGTCAGCGCGATCCGGTGCTTCCGCCGGTGGTAGGCCAGGAGCCCGATCCGGCGGCCGTCGAGCACGAGCTCGTAGCGGTTCGCGTCTGCGACATTGACGACGGTGGCGTCCTTCGGGTCAGCCCTCGGTTCCACCGATTCGAGCGCCGCGGCGCCGCGGAAACGCTCGAGCAGCTGAGCCGTCACGTCGGACTCGCGTGCGTCGCGGTGGTCCTCGAACCGGCGGCGGTGCGCGGCGGCGAACTGCCATGGGTCGCGCTCCTCGAGGTGGCGGAAGATCTCGCGGGTGCCGCGGAAGATCCGCCCGTCCTCCGCCTGAAGGACGGGGATGTGGTCGGTGCCGGCCAGCTCGCGCAGCTGGTCTCGCTGCTCCGGCCAGGGTTCGACCTGACGCATGACCGCATCGATGCCGAGCTCGGTCAGCACCTCGCGGACGGCGGAGGAGAAGGGGCACCATTCCGCCTGGTACAGCGTGACGGTCGTCACCCGGCGGCGACGCCCGGGGTGGCCGCGATCTGCTGTGCGAGCCGGCCGTGGACGAACTGCACGGCCATCGCCCCCTCGCCGACCGCGGCGGCGCAGCGCTTCGTCGAGCCGGAGCGGACGTCGCCTGCGGCGAACACCCCCGGCACGCTGGTCTCGAGCAGATTCAGGCTCCCAACCGCGGGGCCGGTCAGGACGAAGCCGTCGTCGTCGCGTGCGATCGCCTCGTCCAGCCACTCCGTGCACGGCCGTGCGCCGAGAAACAGGAAGAGGAACGAGAGCGGGACGTGGTCGCCACTGGTCAGCGTGACCGCCTCGAGCCGCCCGGCCTCGCCGTGGAGCGCCGCGATCTCGCTCCGGTCGCGGATCGCGACCCGATAGCGGTCAAGCTCGCGGATCAGGTAGTCCGACATCGTCTCGCGCAGATCGGCGCGCCGATGCAGCAACGTGACCAGCGCCCCTCCGCGCGCCAGCCAGACCGCAGCCTGACCCGCGGAGTTGCCTCCGCCGACCACTCCGACCCGTGACGCGCCGCACAGCAGCTGCTCGGGCGGCCCTGCGGCGTAGAACACGCTCACCCCTTCGTAGTCCGAGAGACCCTCGACCGGGAGGCGGCGATACTGCGCGCCGGTCGCAAGCAGCACCGCGCGGGCGGCGACCTCCTGCCCCTCCTCGAGGCGGACGGTGTGCCGGCCCTCTCCCGGCTCGAGGGTCATCGCGCGATAGGGCGTCGCGGTTCGGGCGCCGAACTTCCGCGCCTGCACGACCGCCCGCGTCGTGAGCTCCGACCCGGTGATCCCGGCCGGAAAGCCCAGGTAGTTCTCGATCCGGCGCGATTCGCCGGCCTGGCCTCCGAGCGCGCTGCTCTCCACGACCAGCGTCTCGAGGCCCTCCGAGGCGCCGTACACGGCAGCGCCGAGCCCGGCCGGGCCGGCCCCGATGACCAGGAGGTCCACCTCTTGCCGAGCCGCCAGCTCGCGTCCGATGCCGAGCGCCCGCGACAGCTCGGCCGGCGACGGCGCGTGCATCTCGACTCCGCCCGGCAGCCGCACGAGCGGCACGCCTGGGATGTCCGCCCCCGCGAGGAGCGCCGCCGCCTCGGGGTCGCCCGCGTCGTCCGGGTTGCGCCATGTGAAGGGCAGCCGGTTGCTGCGGACGAACTCCAGGAGCCGCCTGGTCGGCGCGGAGGAGTGCGGGCCGACGATCTCGATCCCGAGCCCGGAAACCTGCTGCAGCGCTTCACGACGCGCGATGAACGTGCCCAGCACGAGAGTGCTGAGCGGACCGTCGTCGAAGAGCAGCCCGCGCAGCGCCTCGCGGTCGACGGCGATGTAGCGCAGCGGCGTTGCGGCCACGGCAGCCACGAATGCCGCCTGGCCCGACAGGAGGTTGACCTCGCCGAGGAACTTCGACGGGCCGTGGCGGATGATCTCGTTGCCGGCGGCATCGAGCACCGTCACCTCTCCCTCCAGGATCGCGATGAACGGATAGCGCTCGTCGCCGATCCTGTACAGGGCGTCGCCCGCGGAGGCCGTGCGCTCCTCGCCCACCTCGGCGATCGTCGCGAGCTGCGACGCGGTCAATGCCGGGCTGTCAGGGGCGGCGCTCATGAGCTTTCATCCGTCTCCGCGCAGGAGTGGGGGAAGTGTACGCTCGGTCCTCGCGGGCATATCGGGTCGTCTACCGATGGTGCCGGAGCCGTCCGCGGGAGCACCGGCACCGTGCCGGGATCGAGCCGCACTCCCAGCAACGCGCCTGGATCTGATAGGCCGCCCACGAGGCGACGATGACGAGGCACACGACGACAGCGAACACCGCGGAGGGGGCGATGGTCGTCGTTGACCCGCGAGCGTGCGTCGCGTGTTCGCGCAGGTACTGATGCCAGAAGTGGGTGTACGGCAGCTCGTGCGCTCCGCGGAGGATGCCCGCGGGAGCCTAGCTTCGCCGCCTACACCTCGAGCGGGTGAAACTCGCTGCGGCGCACGAACCGGCCGTGACCGGGCCGCGTCAGGATCTTCCCGTCGTCGAACACGACCGTCCCGCGCGAGAGGGTCAGCCGCGGCGAGCCGCTGACCTCGCGGCCTTCGTAGATGTCGTAGTCGACGTTCATGAACGACGTGTCGACGCCGAAGACGTGCCGGCGCTTCGGGTCGAACACGACGATGTCGGCGTCGGCCCCCACCGCGATCACGCCCTTGCGCGGGTGGAGGCCGAACATCTTCGCGATCGCCGTCGACGTGATCTCGACGACGCGGTTCATCGAGAGCCGCCCCTCGCGAACCCCGTGCTCCCACATCATCGGCAGCCGATGCTGGATCGCCGCGAGGCCGTTCGGGATCTTCGAGAAGTCGCCCAGACCGAGCCGCTTCTGCTCGTCGTTGAACGGGCAGTGGTCGGTCGAGATGCTCTGGAGATGGTCGAACCGCAGCGCATCCCAGAGGAACGGCTGGTTGGCCGCGTCGCGGAGCGGCGGCGAGCAGACGTAGCGCGCCCCGACGAAGTCGGGACGGCGCAGATCGTCGATCGTGTTGAAGAGATACTGGATGCAGGTCTCTCCGTAGGCGGCCACCCCGCGGCTCCGCGCACGGATGATCTCTTCGGCCGCCTTGCGGCAGGACACGTGCACGACGAAGACGGGCGTCCCGGCGAACTCGGCGAGGCGGATCGCCCGTCCCGTCGCCTCCGCCTCC
>DASXZF010000236.1:0-2314 GCA_036502065.1 Gaiellales bacterium | reverse complement strand
GTGGTCGACGACCACGATGCGGTCGGCGAGCTCGTCGGCCTCGTCGAGGGTCTGCGTCGTCAGGAGCAGCGTCGCGCCGTCGGCGACGAGCCCGCGGATCACATCCCACACGCGCACGCGGCTGGTGGGATCGAGGCCCGTCGTCGGCTCGTCCAGGAACAGGACGGGCGGCCGGGTGACGAGGCTCGCCGCCAGGTCGAGCCGGCGGCGCATGCCGCCCGAGTACTCGCGCAGGATGCGGTCGCCCGCGTCAACGAGGTCGAACTGACTCAGGAGCGCGACCGCCCGCGCGCGGGCATCGCCACGGCGAAGGCCGCTCAGGCGGGCGACCATGACCAGGTTCTGACGGCCGGTCAGCACCTCGTCGAGCGTCGCCTCCTGCCCGGTGACGCCGATCTGGCGGCGCACGGCCTCGGCCTCGGCGACGACGTCGTGGCCGGCGACGCGCGCCGAGCCGGCATCCGGCACTGCGAGCGTCGTCAGAATCCGCACGGCCGTCGTCTTGCCCGCCCCGTTGGGGCCGAGCACGCCCAGGATGGTGCCGCGCTGCACCTCCAGATCGAGCCCGGCCAGCGCGACGGTGGGCCCGAATCGCTTCTCGAGGCCGTGGGCCTCGATCATGGTTTCCGTCATGAAAATCTCCTTACCGGTCGGCAAGTTAGTGTTCCGTGACCCACCATAGATGCTTACTTGCCGGCCGTCAAGTAAGATGTGACCATGGAGAACGCCCAAGGCACCCGCAAGCCCCGCGGCGACACCCGCGAGCGGATCCTCGACGTCGCGCTCGAGCTGTTCAACGAGCAGGGCTACGACGGCACCTCGCTGCGCGAGATCGCCGAGCGGCTCGGCATCACCAAGGCCGCCCTCTATTACCACTTCGAGCGCAAGGAAGACATCCTGCTCGAGCTGCACCTGCGGCTGCACGCGCTCGGCCGCGGCGTGCTCGACCGGATCGACGGGCTCGCCGACGAGCGCGCCGTGACCGCGCTCTGGCCGGCGCTGCTCGATGAGTTCATCGAGGAGCTCATGCGCAACCGCGACCTGTTCACCCTGCACCAGCGAAACCAGGCGGCGTTCCACTTGATCGTGGACAACGAGCGCCACCAGGCCGAGAACGAGGACATCGAGGAGCGCTTCCGGCGGTTCCTCGCCAACCCGGCCCTCCCGCTCGCCGACCGAGTCCGGATGGCGGCCTCGGTCGGGGCGGTGATGACCGCGCTGATCGGCGGCGAGGCGGGCGGCATGTACGGCGACGTCGCACCGGACGAGGTGGCGACGCACGTCCGCGCGATCGTGCGCGACCTCTTCCCGGCTAGCTGAACAGCGACACGAGCGCCGGGTCGATCCAGGCGTCGAAGCCGCGGATCGCCTCGCCGTCGGCCTCGAGAACGAGGATGCCGTGCGGGCGCAGCGACCCGTCGGCGGCCCGCCGGTGCATGATCACCGCCGGGCGGCCGTTCGCCCTCGTCGGGCCGACGGCGATCTCGCGCAGGTCGCCGTTGGTGGCCGTGGTGCGGAAGAACGCCACGATCGCGCCGGCCCCGCGCACGGCCGGCTGCGGCGGCATCCGCAGCACCGCGTCCTCGCGCAGCAGCGACACCAGCCCGTCGACGTCGTCGTGCTCCCAGGCGTCGACGTAGCGCGCGAGCAGCGCGCGGTCGGCGGCGGCCGCCGGCGGGCGCCGCTCCGGCTCGGGCAGGAGCCGGTCGATGGTCGCCCGGGCGCGCTGGAGAGCACTGTTCACCGCGGCTGTCGAGGTCTCGAGCAGGGCGGCCACCTCGGGCGCCGTCCACCCGAGCACATCGCGCAGGATCAGCACCGCCCGCTGACGGCCGGGCAGGTTCTGGATCGCCTGCATGAGGGCGAGCTCCATCCCCTCGCGCAGGGCGTAGCGAGCGGCGGGCTCGTGAACGGGCGAAGCCGCCTGCTCGACCAGCGCATCCGGAAACGGGTCGACGGGCTGGGCACGGCGGGGCCGCCGGCGCAGCTCGTCGAGGCAGGCGTTGGTGGCGATCCGGTAGAGCCACGTGTGCACCGACCCGCGCCGGTCGAAGCTCGCGAGCCGCCGCCACGCGCGCAGCAGCGTCTCCTGCACCATGTCCTCGGCGTCATGCGGCGAGCCGAGCATGCGGTAGCAGTGGATCAGAAGCGCTCGCCGGTAGGGCTCGACGAGCTGCCGGAACGCGGCCTCGTCGCCGGCTTCGGCGGCGTCCAGCAGGGGCCGCTCGGAGGCGTGTTCGGCACGGTGGTCACGCATCAGCTGCACATCCCGTTGGACGACGGCGGAGCGGGCATCTCATCGCGGCGGTCGATC
>DASXZF010000235.1:0-6456 GCA_036502065.1 Gaiellales bacterium | reverse complement strand
GCACGAGCTCGGCCCCGCCGCGATCACGGTCAACACGATCGCACCCGGCAAGATCGACACCGCCCGGGTGCGCGAGCTCTGGGGGCGCTTCCCCGATCCGGCGGAAGCCGAGCGGGCCGACATCGCGGCCGTGCCGGCCCGCCGCCTGGGCCAGCCGGGCGAGATCGGATCGGCCGTCGCCTTCCTCTGCTCGGCCCGGGCGGCATACATCTCCGGCATCGTGCTGCCGGTCGACGGAGGCCTGCTCCGGGGCGTCTGGTAGCGCCCGCGCGCGGCCGTCACACGCCGCGCGAACCTGCCCGCCTACAATTTCCCGCGTGGACACGTGTTACCGCCACCCTGACCGCGAGACCGGCCTGCACTGCTCGAACTGCGGGCGGCCGATCTGCCCCGACTGCATGACCCATGCCGCCGTGGGGATCCGCTGTCCCGAGTGCGCCGGCCGGCAGACCGGCGTGCGCCTCGCCGGCTTCGCGCTCGCGCGCACGCCGATCGTCACCTACACGCTGATCGCGGCGAACATCGTCATGTTCGTGCTGACGAACAAGATCAGCGCATCCGGTGGGCTCGGCTTCAGCGGCGGCACGCTGAACTCGCTCGGCAACCGGCTCGTGCTCTTCGGGCCGGCCGTCGCAAACGGCCAGGACTATCGCCTGCTGAGTGCGGCCTTCATCCACTTCGGGCTGCTGCACATCGCCTTCAACATGTACGCGCTCTACCTGCTCGGCGGGGTGTTCGAGCGCTACGCCGGGTCGCTGCGATTCGCCGCGGTCTACTTCACCGCCGCCCTCTCGGGCAGCTTCGGGGCGCTGATCCTGACCCCCAACTCCGCCACCGCCGGCGCGTCCGGCGCGATCTTCGGCGTCATGGGCGCCCTGTTCGTGCTCGAGCGCCAGCGCGGCATGGCACTGCTCCAGAGCCCGATCGGTGTTCTGATCCTGATCAACCTCGCGATCACCTTCGGCATCCCGGGCATCTCGATCGGCGGCCACGTCGGCGGGCTGATCGGCGGCGCCCTCGTGGGCTTCGCGCTCTCGGGCTACGGCAAGAGCCACATGGCCTACGGCCGCCCAAGCGTGCTCGCGGTGCTCGGCATCGCCCTGATCGCGGTGATCTCGGTGGTGGGCTCGCTCATGGTCGCCGGATGACGATCCTGCGGTGGCTGCGGCGAGCGTGGCCGGCGCTCCTCGCGGGGGTCGTGCTGATCATCGCCGCGGCCCTGATCTGGGCCTGGCGGACGCCGTCGGGCTACTTCATCCTCTGGCCCGACAAGGCGCACCCGACCGACGTCTACCTGCACATCCCGGGCGGCGAGCAGCCGGCCGCGGGCACCGGCTTCTACTTCGTCGACGTCCACGAGCTCGACGCGAACAAGCTCGAGGAGCTCTGGGGCCGCTACCTGGTGCATGGCGCGAGCCTGATCCCCGACCGCGAGGTGGTGCTGCCCGGCGAGTCCGAGCAGCAGCGGGTGAAGGAGGACTTCCAGGCGATGGACACGTCCCAGGTCGTGGCCGAGGCGGTGGCCGAGAAGGCGCTCGGCCGCGACGTCACGATCCGGCACCTGGGCGCGCTGATCGAGCAGGTCAGCCCCGGGCTGCCCGCGGCGAAGGCGGGTGTGGAGGCCGGCGACGTGGTCACCGCGATCGACGGCCACCCCGTGCAATCCGCAGCCGACCTGGTGAGCCTGACGAAGCCGCTCAAGCCCGGCGACACCGCGAGCTACACGTTCTCGCGGATCGGGACGAAACGGCTGCGCACCGTCGCGAGCACCGCCGGCCCCCGCCGGGCGATCATCGGCGTCGCCGTGGGCGACGACGTGCGCATCGGCCGCATCCCCGTGAAGGTCAAGTACACGATCAGCGGCATCGGCGGCCCATCGGCCGGGCTTGCCTTCGCGCTGGAGATCTACGACAGCCTGAGTGGCCGCCACCTCCTGCGCGGGCATCGCATCGCTGCGACCGGCGAGCTCGACCCGCTCGGCGACGTGATCGAGATCGGCGGCGCCGAGCAGAAGGCGCTGGGTGCGATCGAGGCCGGCGCGGACACCTTCATCGTGCCGACGGCGAACGCCGCCGCCGCCCGCAAGGCGGCCGACGGGAAGCTGCGCGTGATCGGCGTCAACACATTCAGCCAGGCGCTGCGGGCGATCCGCAGCCTGGCCCCACGCAAGCCGAGCTGATCGTTTCGCGCAGTTAGCGGGATCTGCCTGACGGTTCCCGTAGAGGCGGCGTGACCGGTTCCCTAGACTGCCCCTCCGCCCGCGACTCCGAGGAGCATCTTGGCATCACCATCCCGCGCACCGACCTGCGACGACTGCTACTTCCGCAAGACCGAGCTGTGCGCGCTGCGCCTGGCCCGGCCCTGCCCGACGTTTCGGCCGATGCAGCGCGGGCGGATGGTGCCGCCACGCCAGCCACGCCTCGTGGCGCCGGTGCCGGCCGCGGGATAACGTGTCAGCCTGCCCGAGCCGGCGCCGGCCGGCCCGGGCGGGGCGCGATCGTCATGGCCACCGTGGTGACGGCGGCCACCCCGGCGAATCCCCGGAGTGAGACCCGCGACCGCGCCCTGCCTGCGGCTGTCACACGCTCCTCCTCCGAGCGAGGAGAAGTGTGACCGAACTTCCGGAATCTGTCAACTCGGGCGCTACACCGCGGCGGTCGCGCGGCGCCCGGCGAGCACGGCGCCGAGCCGGGCGATGCCCTCATCGATCTGCTCGGTCGCGCAGGCGCTGAACGCCAGCCGCACCGAGCTTCGGCCACCCTCGCCGGCGAAGAAGTCGGCGCCCTTCACGTAGGGCACGCCCTGCTCCACCGCGGCCGAGAGCGCCTCGGTCGTGTCGATGCCGTCGGGCAGCTCGACCCAGAAGAAGTAGCCGCCCATCGGCGTCGTCCAGCGCGAGCCGTCGGGGAAGTGCTCGCGCAGCGCCGACTCCATCGCGTCGCGGCGCGCGCGCAGGCCGGCGGTGGCGCGGGCCACGTTCGGCTCGAACCGGCCCGCCTCGCAGTACGCCGACACGACGGCCTCGGCGAGCGTGTTCGGCCCGATGTGCGTGTCCTCCGACATGACGGCGAGTGGCTTCACCAGCCGCTCGGGCAGGATCACGTAGCCGGTGCGCACGCCGGGCGCGATCGTCTTTGTGAACGACGAGCAGTAGATGACCCGCTCGCCGCCGTCCAGCGAGTGCAGCGTCGGCACCGGATCGCCCTCGAACCGCAGCAGCCCGTAGGGATCGTCCTCGACCACCATCAGGTCGTGGCGGTGGACGAGCTCGAGCAGCGCGCGGCGGCGCTCGAGCGACGCGCACGCGCCCGACGGGTTCTGGTAGGTCGGGATGACGTAGAGCAGCTGCGGCCGCAGGCCGCTCTGCAGGAGCTCGGAGAGCCGGTCGACGTCGATGCCCTCGGCATCGAGCGGCACCGAGCGGATGTCGGCGCCTGCACCCCGCAGGATCTTGAGCGTGCGGTCGTACGTGGGCGCCTCGACGACAGCGGCGCCGCCCTCGCCGGCGTAGAAGTGGTGGGCGAGGAACCCGAGCGCCTGCAGCGACCCGTTCGTGATCAGCACACGGCCGGCGTCCGCACCGTGGCGGGCGCCGATCCACTCGCGCAGCGGGCGGTAGCCGCCGGGCGCGTAGGAGAGTGCGGCGATGGGGTCGGCGTCGAGCGCGTGCTGCGTCGCGGTGCGCAGATCGTCGACGGGGATGAGGTCGGCGGCGGGGACGCCCCGCGTGAACGAGATGGTGGTGGAGGGCATGGATCCAGCCTACCGGACCGGGCCGCCGGCGCCCGGCGGATCAGCCGAGCTTGGCGAACGCCTCGGCGGCCAGTGCGGCCGCCTCGGTGGGGCTGCGCCCGACGCGGACGCCCTGGGCTTCGAGCGCGGCCTTCTTGGCCTGGGCCGTGCCGGCCGAGCCCGAGATGATCGCGCCCGCATGGCCCATCGTCTTGCCCGGAGGAGCCTGGAACCCGGCGATGTAGGCGACGACCGGCGTCTGCATGTGCGCGCCGATGAACGCCGCCGCCTTCTCCTCCTCGTCGCCGCCGATCTCGCCGACCATGACGACGAGGTCGGTATCGGGATCGGCCTCGAACCGCTCGAGGACGTCGATGAACGACAGGCCCACGATCGGGTCGCCGCCGATGCCGACGATGGTCGAGTTGCCGAGCCCCGCGTCGGCCAGCTCCTTGCCGATCTGGTACGTCAGCGTGCCGGAGCGCGAGACGAGCCCGATGCGGCCGGGATTGAACACCTTCGCCGGGATGATGCCGACGTTGGCGATGCCGGGCGAGAGCGCGCCGGGGCAGTTGGGCCCGAGCAGCGTCGCGCCGCGCGCCCGCACGTAGCCGTAGAGCTGCAGCATGTCGTGGGCGGGCACGCCCTCGGTGATGCAGACGATCGTCTCGATGCCGGCGTCGACCGACTCGTAGATGGCGTCCGCGACGAAGCGCGGGCCTACGAACACCATCGCCGTGTTGGCGCCGTGCACGCCGACGGCCTCGGCGACGGTGTTGAGGACGGGGATCCCGTCGACGTCCTGGCCGGCCTTGCCCGGCGAGGTGCCGGCGACGACCGCCGTGCCGTAGTCGCGGTTCAGGATGGCGTTTCGGGCCCCCTCGCTACCGGTGATGCCCTGGACGACGAGCCGGGTCCCGGCGTCGACGAGGATCGGCATCAGACGCCCGCCTGCGCGAGCTCGACGACGCGCTTGGCGGCGCCGAGCATCGTCTCTTCCATACAGACGTTCGGCGGCGCCGCCTCAACCAGGATGCGGCGGCCCTCGACGTCGTTCGTGCCGTCGAGCCGGACGACCATCGGCACCCGCACATCGAGCCGTTCGAGGGCGGTGATGACGCCGCGCGCGACCTCGTCGCAGCGGGTGATGCCGCCGAAGACGTTGAAGAGCACCGCCCGCACGTTGGGGTCGGAGAGGAGCACCTCCATCGCAGTCACGATCTTGTCGGCGTCTGCGCCGCCGCCCACGTCGAGGAAGTTCGCCGGCGTGCCGCCCGCCTCCGCCACCACGTCGAGCGTGGACATGACCAGGCCGGCGCCGTTTCCGAGGATGCCGACCGTGCCGTCGAGCTTGACGTAGGTGACCTTGCTCTCGTGCGCCAGCCGCTCCTCATCCCCAAGCGCGTCCTTGTCGAACATGTCGGCGATGTCGGGATGCTTGAACAGGGCGTTGTCGTCGACCGTGTACTTGGAGTCGAGCGCGCGCAGCTCGCCCTCGGGCGTGACGATCAGCGGGTTGATCTCGATCAGCATGGCATCGGTCTCGACGAACGCCCTGTATGCGCGCGTGACGATGTCGGATGCCTGCCGGATCTCGGCGGCGGGGATGCCCGCGTCGTAGCAGAGCTTGCGCGCGTGGAACGCCTGGAAGCCGCCCAGCGGATCGACGTGCAGCGTGGCGATCCGGTCGTGCGGCACGTCCTCGATCTCGATTCCGCCCTGCGTCGTCAGCATCAGCAGCGGCTTCTTGGCCCCGCGATCGAACGTGATCGAGAAGTAGTACTCCTTTTTGCTGCCGTTGACCTCCGCGATGTCGGACCTGCGCTCGATCCACACGCGCTTCGCGATGTGGCCGTTGATGTCCAGACCGAGGATGTCGCGAGCGCGGGCCTCCGCCTCGTCGGGGTCGGCCGCGGGCTTGACACCGCCGGCCTTGCCGCGCCCGCCCGTGTATACCTGGGCCTTCACCATCACGGCTGCGCCGATCCGCTCGGCCGCCGCGCGGGCTTCCTCGGGGGTCTCGGCGATCTCGCCGTCCGAGACGGGGATCCCGAACCGGCTGAAGAGCTGCTTGCCCTGATACTCGTACAGGTCCATCGGCCGCGGGAGTCTATCCGGGCGAAACGGCGCTCATCACCAACACCAGACAGGATTACCAGTTCTTGTCAATCTTTGCAGGTTTACAAATCGCTAACAGCAAACGCATCACTTCCGAACAATTTCGGTCAAGAATCGTCATCGGACGCTGCGACCGAACGTGCCCACACTTCGCAGCTACCTGCCTCCTCCGACGACCCGTCCGCGGGTCGTCGGGCTTTAAGGACTCGGAGCGCCGGTGAGGCACCAGTAGGAGCAGCCTCAGCTTCCCGGAGTGAAGCCGGCGGCGCTGACGGCAGCGCGAACTGCGTCGAGATCGGCCCGGCCCGCGGCGAACACGACCTCGACCTCCTCGGCGACGAAGTCCGCATGCGCCCGGACGACCCCGGGCACGCGCTCGACCGCCCTGGTCACCGTGCGCTCGCAGCCGCCGCAGTGCATCCCGCACACGGCGAGCACCTCGGTGCGCGCCTGCGCGCTCACGGAGGCGAGGTGCCGGGGTTGTACTGCTTCGCGAGCTGCACGCCCGCGACCTTGGCGATGTAGGCAGCCACGTCGCCTGCCTGCGCGCCCTTGAGCAGGTGGCGCGGCATCGGCGGGTCGGCGAGGTCGATCTGCTCGCGCACC
>DASXZF010000234.1:0-19100 GCA_036502065.1 Gaiellales bacterium | reverse complement strand
GGACCGTAATGTTTCCTGGACGCGGATGCGCGAGACTTGGCCACGCCCACCCACGACGAGGAGACGTTCGAACACATGACCCGGAAGATCCACACAGGCCTCGTGCACCTCTTCGCGGCCGGGCTCGTCGTCCAGCTGTTCCTGGCCGGCCTCGGTGCCTTCGAGACCGTTCACAACAAGAAGTTCAACGACAACAACTTCGGACCGCACGGCATCGTCGGCACGATCCTCGTGCTCGTCGCGCTCCTGATCGCCCTCGTCGCCGTCGCAGGCCGCTGGTCGCCGACCGTCACGAAGCTGAGCGGCGGCCTCTTCGGGCTCATGGTCCTGCAGCTCATCCTCGGCGTCGCCGGCGCGGGGTCAGCGCCGGTGCTGGGCGGACTGCACGTCCTGAACGCGATCGTGATCGTGTGGGTCACCTACCGGCTCGTCCAGCTGACGCGGACGCACCGCACCGGGCGGGGTGAGCCGCGCGAGGACGCGGTCGCCGCGTAGGTCAGCCGCGCACGCGCTCGTGTGACGGGTCGTAGAGGACGTCGGCTGCGACCGTGGCCGCGACCGGCGCGCCGAGCACCTCCACCTCGAGCGGATCGCCTTCGGCGGCTCCGGCGGGGAGATAGGCGTAGGCGATGTTTCGGCGCACCGTGTAGCCGTAGGCGCAGCTGCGCACCCGGCCCGCGGTCTCGCCGTTCAGGCGCACCGCCTCGCCTCCGTAGAGCGGCAGGTAGCCCTCGCCGCCGACGACGAGCGTGCGCAGCGCCCGCTGCGCCCCGCGCTCGGCAGCCGCGCCCAGGGCGTCGCGGCCGACGAAATCGCCCTTGTCGAGCGCGACGCCGAAGCCGAGCCCCGCCTCGTACGGCGTGTCGCCGGCCGAGATGTCGGTGCCCATGTAGCGGTAGCCCTTCTCCATCCGCAGCGACTCGAGCACCCGGTATCCGCCGGGCTCGATGCCGTGCTCGCCGCCCGCGCGCGCGAGCACGTCCCAGACCTGCACCGCCCACTCCGGCGCCACGTAGAGCTCGTAGCCGAGCTCGCCGACGTAGGTGATCCGCTGGGCGAGCACGGGCGCGGCCCCCACATGGATCTCTGCGGCGCGGCGGAACGGCAGCGCCGCCGCGCCCACGTCGTCGCCGGTCACCCCGGCGAGCACGTCGCGGGCGCGTGGCCCCCACATCCCGATCACGACGAGCTCGGCGCTCGCTTCCCGCAGCGCGACGCGGTCGCCGTCGCGGAGGTGCAGCCGCAGCCAGCCGAGGTCGGACTCGACCACGCCCGCACCGGTCACGACCCGGAACCGCTCGTCGGCCAGGCGCGTCACCGTCACGTCGGCGACGATCCCGCCGCGCGCGTTGCACCACTGCGTGTAGACGACGCTTCCGGGCGGGCGGTCGATGCGGTTCGCGCACACGCGGTCGAGCAGCGCAAGCGCGTCGGGCCCCTCGACCTCGATCTTGCCGAACGACGTCATGTCGATGATGCCGACCCGCTCGCGGAACGCGGCGTGCTCGGCGCCGATGCGCTCGAACTCCGGTGGCCGCGTCCAGCCGTAGGCGCGCTGGTCGGCTCCGGCCCGCCGCCACGGCTGCCCCGGCCGGTAGTAGTCGGGCCGCTCCCATCCGTTCTTCGCGCCGTAGACCGCGCCGAGATCCTGGGTCGCGCCGTGCAGGGGCGAGACCCGGCCGGGCCGTCCCCACTCGGCCGTGTCGAGCGGGTAGCGCAGGCGGTAGTAGTACCTGTAGGTCTCCCGGCCGGCCGCCTCGAGCGTGTCCGGGTGGGCGTAGGCCGTGCCGAAGCGCCAGCCGCGGTAGCCGTGCACGTCCCACTCCGTCTCGCCGGCCGTGACCCACTCGGCGATGGTCTTGCCGATGCCGCCGGCGCCGCCGAACCCGTTCAGCGAGAGCCCCGCCGCCATCCAGAACCCGGGCACGCCGGGCATCGGGCCGAGCAGCGGGTTGCCGTCGGGCGTCATCGCGTCGGGATGGCAGACGAGGGTCACCACGCCGGCGTCTTCGAGGAACGGGAACCGGCGGGCGGCGCCCTCCATCAGCTGGGCGAAGCGCTCGTGGTCGGCCGGAAGCGTGCGCCCGGCGTGCTCCCACGGGACGCCGTCGACCCAGCGCGCGACCGGGTTCGGCTCGTAGCCGCCGAACAGCACCCCGCCCGCCTCGGAGCGGCCGTAGACGAGGTTGTCGGTGTCGCGGAAGCACGGCATCTCGCGCGGCAGCTCGTGGCCCGGGACGGCGTGCAGGGCGATGTGCTGGTGATCCACCGGGACGGAGGGCGCGAAGGCGCCCACCATCGCCGCCACCTGCGGCGCCCACATCCCGCAGGCGTTCACGACGAGCTCGGTCTCGATCGGCCCGGCATCGGTCATCACCGCCCGCACCCGCCGGCCCGCGCCGAGCTCGATCCCGGTCACCCGGGTGTGCGTGAGGATGCCGGCGCCGAGGTCACGGGCGGCGTTCGCCAGGGCGTAGGTGGCGGTGTGCGGATCGACACAGCCGTCGCCGGCGATCCAGACCGCGCCGTACAGATCCTCGCGCGAGGCGGCGGGCATGAGCGCGACGGCCTCGTCCGGGCCGATCACCTCGACGTCGAGGCCGATCCCGCGCGCCCGGCTCGCGCCGCGGCGCAGCTCGACGAGGCTCTCCGGCGACGCGGCGATGCGCAGGCTGCCGATGGGCTCGAACACGCCGAGGCGGTCGTAGAGCTCGACGCTGTAGCGGCGGAAGGCCATCATCGCCGGCGACGGGTTGAACTGGGTCACGAGGCCGGCGGCGTGGCAGGTCGATCCGCTCGTGAGCTCGTCCTTCTCGACCAGGAGCACGTCGCGGACGCCGGCGGCGGCCAGGTGGTAGGCGACGCTGCACCCGGTCACGCCTCCCCCGATCACCACCACGTTCGCCCGCTGCGGCTGCATCCGCCCGGCTCCTCCGACTGGTATGGACCACCTGCGCGGCGGCCACTATAGTGGGCGGCCCGTTCCCGTACCGAGGAGGATGCGTGGCGGAAGACCCGGCTGTCGCAGAGCTGCTCGACCTCGTCCCGGCGCTGCGCGGCGAGCGCACCGTGACCGAGCTCGCCGGCGGGCTCACGAACACGAACTACAAGGTCGTGACCGCCGAGGGCGCGTACGTGATGCGGGTGTCGGCCAAGGACGCCGGGATGCTCGCGATCGACCGCGAGAACGAATACCGAAACAGCGTCTCGGCCGCGGATGCCGGCGTCGGCGCCCGCGTGGTCGACTACCTGCCGGATCGCTCGCTGCTCGTGCTCGAGTTCATCGAGGGCACGACGCAGACCGCCGACGACCTGCGCCGGGGCGACAAGCTCGAGATGGTGGCGCAGGTCTGCCGGCGCCTGCACGGCGCCGCACCGTTTCGCGACGACTTCAACATGTTCCGCATCCAGCGCCGCTATCTGGAGCTCGTCCAGGAGCGCGGCTTCCGCCTGCCGCCCCGCTATGTCGACTTCGAGCCGCAGGTGCGGCGGATGGAGACGGCGATGGGGGTCCGAGACGAGGGCACCGTGCCGTGCAACAACGACCTGCTGGCCGAGAACTTCATCGACACGGGCGCGGGCGAGTTCCGGTTGATCGACTACGAGTACTCGGGCATGAACGATGCCTGCTTCGAGCTCGGCAACGTCTGGAGCGAGTCCAACCTCTCGCTCGACCAGCTCGACGAGCTCGTCACCCACTACTACGGCCGCCTGCGCCGCAGCCGGATCGCGCGGGCGCGCCTATGGGGGCTCATGTCGAAGTACGGCTGGACGCTCTGGGCATCGATCCAGGACGGCGTCTCGGACATCGACTTCGACTTCTGGGAGTGGGGCATCGAGAAGTACGACCGCGCCGTGGCCGAGTTCGACGGGCCGGACTTCGAGGGCCTGCTCGAAGCGGTCGTGCTCGAGGACTGACGGAGAGAATCGGGGACCGTCCCCCAGGGGACAGTCCCCACCACCCCGGTCTGACCCCAAACGCGCGTCTAGCGCAGGAACTCGGCGTACCGCGCCTGGTGCGCCGAGTCGACGATCGTGAAGTCGCCCCCGGCCACGATATGCGTGGCGTCGGCGCGCAGCGCCCAAACGCCGTAGAGGCTGTTCCCGCCCGGGTTCCAGGACTGGACGTTGCCGTTCTGGTCGGTGGCGAAGAAGCGGTCGCGCTGCAGCGGGACGGTGCACACCCACGGGCTGCCGCCGCCCACGTTCGTCGAGCAGACGTTCAGGAAGTGGCCGCCCGCCAGGATCTCGGTGCCGGCGATCGCGACCGCCTGGACGTCGCCGTCGGCGAACCGGTGCCAGCGCAGGCCGCCGGTGAGGGGCTCGTAGGAGTCGAGCTGGCCGCCCAGGTGGCCGCCGACCGCGGCGTACAGCGGCCCCTGCGGGCTCAGGGCAAGTGCCCACACCTGGCCCAGCGGCGTGCTCTTCCACTTGAACGCCGCGCCCTTCTTCGAGCCGACCGCCGCGAGGAACGGCCGCGACAGGCCGTCGACGTTTCCGAAGTGGCCGCCGACGTAGACGCGCCCGGCCGCGGCGTCGTAGAGGAGCACGTGCACCGAGCCGTTCGCATTCGCCCGCCAGGCGGTTTCGAGGCCGCCACCCGCGAGCCCGACGGCGCCGAGATTGCGATGGGCGAAGCCGTCGACGCGCGAGAACGTGCCGCCGAGGTACAGCTCCGATCCCGATGCGGCCAGCGCGTCCACCTCACCGTTGGCGCCGCCGTGGAACGCGGTCACGACCTTGCCGCTGCTCCGGCCGATCGCCGCCAGATCGTGCACGCTGTGGCCGCCGATCGACGTGAAGCTGCCGCCGACGTAGACGCGCTTTCCGATCACGCGGATCGAGTGGACCGAGCCGTTCACGTTCGGATTCCACGCCAGCGGCGCGCCGGTGCGCTCGCTGATCGCGGCCAGGTGATTGCGCGTGACCGTCTTGCGCGTGCCGTGCGAGAAGAGCGACGTGAACGAGCCGCCGAGGTAGACGACGCCGTTTGAGATCTCGAGCGCGCTCACCCGTCCCTGCGCCTGCCACGTCGCGATCGGCGCGCTCGACGGGCCCGCCGCCGGCGCTGCCAGCGCGGTCGCCGGCCCCGCGAGCAACGCCGCGGCCGCGCACAGGATGACGCACGCAGACGATCTCCGCATCTGACCCCTCCCACATGAGTTCGACGGCTTCGCGCCCTGCCTCGGGCTACACCCAGGGTAAGCATGTGTGCGCGCCGTGCAACTCGGCCCCAACGTGGCTCCAACAAACCGCCGAGCTAGCCGGCCCGCACGTCTCCCTGCCGGTGGATCGGCACGGTGAAGCGCACCGACGTGCCGCCGCCGGCACGCGAGTCGATCGCGAAGGCGCCTCCGGCGATGCGGACACGCTCGATCGTGGCATCGAGGCCGAGGTGCAGGCGCATGCCGCGCCTGGCGCTCGGCTGCTCGAACCGGGCGGCGTCGAACCCGACGCCGTCGTCGGCGAGCACGCACACGAGCGCCGCGCCGTGCTCGTGCAGGCGCAGCTCCACCCGCCCGGCGCGCGCGTGCTTGCGCACGTTTGCGATCAGCTCGCGGACGATGCGATAGGTCAGGATCTCGATCTCGGGCGCATATCGGCGCACCGACACCTCGACCTGCGTCTCGAGGCCGCACTCGGCGGCCACCTCGTCGACGAGGTCGGCGACCGCCGGCCCCAGCCCCTGCGCATCCAGCAGCGGCGGCCGCAGCTCGAAGCTCATGCGGCGGACGCGGTCGACCGCCTCGGCCAGCGTCGCGCGCGCCCGGGCCATGCTCTCGAGGGCACCGCCCGGATCGTCCCGGTCGATCGTCGCCTGGCAGGCGTCCATGCCCACCAGCGCCGCGACCATCACCTGGATCGTGTCGTCGTGCAGCTCGACCGCGATCCGCTGGCGCTCGGCCTCCTCGGCCCGCAGCATCGAGCCGAGCAGGGCACGCCGGCGCTTCTCGCTCGTCTCGAGCGCCCGCTGCGCGCGCAGTGCGGTGTCGCGCGCGGCCTCGGCGTCGCGGCGGCTCTCGCGTTCGGCGACGAGCAGACGCGACCGCTCGATCGCGTACTGCGCGGCCCGGGCGACCAGATCGCCGCTCGTGCTGCCCTTCAGCAGGTAGTCGCTCGCCCCGGCGCCGAGCGCACGCAGTCCGAGCTCGGCGTCGTCGCGCCCCGCGAGGACGACGACCGGCAGATCGGAGACGGCCGCGAGCAGCGTCTCGAGCGTCCGCAGGCCCTCGCTGTCGGGCAGGCTCAGGTCGACCAGCACGGCATCGGTGGCGGTCGAGGCGATGTGCGCGACGCCGGCGTCCAGGCGCCCGGCCGTGCTGACCTCGAACGCGGCATCGAACTCGGCGATCTGCCGTTGCAGCTGCCGGGCGGCCACCTCGTCGGCCTCGATCAGGAGCAGACGGATCGGCCGGGCCGCCGAGGCGCCGGCGGGCGCCGCCACCCGCCGCACCGTCACGACCGGATCGGCGGCGGCGGTCGCGTCTTCGGTCGGCAGGCCCGGCACCATGCCCGGATGCTAGAGCGGGCGACGGACGCGGCCCCTCCCCGAATCTGCGTACGCTGCCTCCGCCTCCTGGGGGGTATTTCCAGCCGCCGGGGCAACCGCCAGCCGGCCGCCGGGGCCGGCCACCCTAGAGTGCGGAGCGATGTTCCGGCAGGAGAGCCGCATGGTCACCGTGATGGTGCTCGTCGAGGTGCTCACGAGCCTCGCGCTGGGCGCGACGGCGACCGCGCTCGGATGGCAGGCCTACGCGCGCCGCCACGACCCGCTCGTGCTCGGGCTCCTGGGTCTGGCCGAGTTCGTCCCGGCCGCGCTCCTCGCACTTCCCGCCGGCCACGTCATCGATCGCCACGACCGCCGCACGGTCGCCGCCGCCGGCCTCGTCACGGGCGCCGTGATCGCGGTCGCACTCGCGCTCGATGCGGCGGCGGGCGACACCGCGGTGTGGCCGCTCTACCTGCTCGCCTTCGGCTGGGGAGTCGGAAACGCGTTCGTCGGCCCGACCCTCGGCCCGCTGCTCGCGGCCGGCATCGACCAGGCCGATCTGGCCCAGACCTTCGCGATGGTGACGTCGGCGGGGCAGGCCGCGATGGTGGCGGGACCGGCCCTGGGCGGGCTCACGCAGACCCTGGGCGCCCCGGCGCCCTACCTGTTCGCCGCCGCCTTCGCGGCTGCCGCGGCGGCGCTCCTGCCGTTCGTGCCCCGCCGGATCGGCATCGCCCATCAGGGCGAGCACGAGCCGCGGCTCTCCGACGTGCTCGAGGGCGTGCGGCTGATCTTCCGCAGCCCTCCCCTGCTCGGCGCCATCTCGCTCGATCTGATGGCCGTGCTCTTCGGCGGGGCGACGGCGCTTCTGCCCGTGTTCGCACGCGACATCCTGCATGTCGGCGCCGCGGGGAACGGCATCCTGCGCGCCGCTCCGGGCGTCGGCGCCGTCGTCGTGGGCGCGTTCATCTCGGCCCGCCCCCTGCGCAGGCGCGTCGGCGAGACGCTCTTCACCGTCGTCGCCCTCTTCGGCGTCTTTACGATCGTGTTCGGGCTCTCGCGCAACTTCGTGCTCTCGCTGCTCGCGCTGGCCGCCCTGGCCGGCGCCGACATGGTCAGCATGGTCGTGCGCAGCACGCTCTCGCCGCTGCTCACGCCCCCGGCCCTGCGCGGCCGTGTGAGCGCGGTCGAGCGGGTCTTCATCGGCGCATCGAACGAGCTCGGGGCGTTCGAGTCGGGCGCGGCCGCGGCGCTCATCGGCGCGGTACCGGCAGTCGTGCTCGGAGGCGCGGCCTCGATCGCCGTGGCGGTCGTGTGGGCGTGGAGGTTCCCGCAGCTGCGCCGCATCGACCGCTTCGACGACCTCAACCCCGAGCCGGTCACTGTGTTTACGTCCGATTGATCCAGTCCGTTTGCACGTTTGGCATTTGCCCGTACATTCGGGGCAACAGGCGAAGGAGGCGGACGTGCACGGAACGAGCTACAGACGGTTCGCAGCGGCGGTCGTGATCGCCGCGACGGCGCTGGCCGCGACCGGCGCCACGGCGGCGGCCGCCACGCATCCATCCCGTCGGGTCGAGTTCAGCCCGCGCCTGCTGGCGTCGCTCGCGCCGAACGCCGGCCTGCTGCACCGAATGGCCGCGCTCCTGCCGGGCACGGCCGCCCCGAGCCTGGCGTCGATCTCGCTCTTCGCAGACCCGGTCGACGTGACCGTGAGCGGTGTGAGCTACCAGATGGACGTGAGCGCCGAGACCGCGCCGGTGGCGTTCGATCAGCCGCCGCAGCTCGACGTCGAGCTCGACCGTGTGACCACGGGCGGCGGGATCATCACCGGCGAGCAGGATCACCTGTACGGCTACGCGCCGCTCACCGGAGTGCACCTGACCGCGAACGCCGGTCTCACCGAGGCGACCCTGCGAACCGGGTCGACGATCGGCCCGACCGCGATCGACCTGCGCTTCCACGCGGCCGGCTCGGTCGAGCAGACGCCGTGCACGCTGCTCGGCGGCGGACGCGGAACGTTCCAGGTCGCGAGCGGCACGCTGTCGGCGGCGACGTTCAAGGTCGCGACCGCGACGACGCCGTTCTTCGGCGACATCACGACCGCACCCACAACGGCCACCGTCGTCCACGACCCAGGGTGCACCAGTTTCGCCGGCGACGCGGCGCCCATCTTCCGGCCGCAGTGCGCCGGGGCGACGATCCAGCACGCCGGGCTGACCTCGTTCTGGGTCGACCAGCGCGGCTTCGGCGGCGGGCGGCTGACGCAGATCGGCGTCACGCAGTCCAACCCGTTCGGCCCCGACGGCATCGACCACGCCGCCCTCGGCGTCGGCCCGGGCACCGACATCGGCCGGCGGGTGCGCGTGGCCGGCGGCGGCATCCGCGTCGCGGTGCGCACCGGCGGGACGATGTTCATGAGCGGCGGCGCCGTGTTCCGCTCGACCGGCGCAGCGCACGTCTCGCCCGGGCACTCGTGCACGTGGGAGCGGCACACCTACCACTACACGAACACGCGCTACCAGGGCACGCTCACGGCCGCAGGATCGCCGCTTCGGGTGCTCTTCGACACCGGTGCCGAGACCGTCACGCCGGCCGCGGCGACGCTCACGGTGCCGGCGTACGCGCGGTAGCGGACGGGGGCGGTGCCCATGTGCGGGCACGTATGCGGGTGGGTTCCGCTGCCCGCCTTCGGGGCCGCCCTGCGAGGCGTGCTCGTCGTGCTCGCGACCGGCACGGCCGCCACGCGGGTGTGGGCCGCCCGCGTGGGGGCGCTTGATCCGGTCGCAGCGGTCGCGACGCCGGCTCCGCCGATGCCGATGGCGGCCAGCGCCGCCACGACGGCGACGAGGCGGCGCGGATGGCGGAGCTTCTGACCTGTCATCGATCACCTCCGTTTCTCGGGGTCGACCACCACGCTACGAGGGCCGGCTGCGGGCCCGACAGGCAGCGGCTGTGGGTCGGGTGTGAGCGCGTAGATTGGAGTCCGATTTCGCTCACCCCGACCGAACGCCCCGGACGGGGCTACGCTGATTCGGATGGCAGCAACGGATACGAGCTCCACCTCGCCCGCGATCGAGACGGCCGGCCTGACCAAGCGGTTCGGCGACCGGGCCGCGCTCGCCGAGGCCGACCTGCTCGTTCCGCGCGGGGTCGCATTCGGATTCCTCGGGCCGAACGGCGCCGGCAAGACGACGCTGATCCGCACGCTGCTCGGGCTCACGCACGCGTCGGCCGGCGAGATGCACCTGCTCGGCCTGCCCGTGCCGGCCCGCCGGGCGGAGGCACTCGCGCGGGTCGGGGCGATCGTCGAGGAGCCGCGGTTCCACCGCCACCTCACCGGTCGCGAGAACCTGCGCATCGCCGCCGCATGCC
Source organism: Gaiellales bacterium (assembly GCA_036502065.1). GTDB lineage: Bacteria > Actinomycetota > Thermoleophilia > Gaiellales > JAICJC01 > JAICJC01. Next base: position 9,235 of record DASXZF010000234.1, on the reverse strand, counting down.
GCACGCCCGACGCCGACGCCCGCATTCCCGGCGCGCTCGAGCGCGTCGGCATGACCGAGCGCGCCGACGAGCGCGTGAAGTCCTACTCGATGGGCATGCGCCAACGGCTCGGGATCGCCCGTTGCCTGCTCGCCGATCCGGAGCTCCTGATCCTGGACGAGCCGACGAACGGCCTCGACCCGGCCGGCATCACCGAATTCCGCGCATTCGTGCGCGACATGGTCGACGAGGGCCGCACGGTGTTCCTCTCATCGCACCTGCTCGACGAGGTCGAGAAGATCTGCGACATGGTCGCGATCGTCGACCGCGGCCGCATCCTGATGCAGGGCACCGTGGCCGAGATGGCCTCGGGCGGACGGCCGACGATGACCATCGGGTGTGACGACGTCGCCGCGGCCGCCCGGATGCTGCGCGACCATCCCGCCGTCGTCGAGACGGTGCCCGAAGACGGCGACCTGCGCGTGGTGCTGGCCGACACGGCCGACGCCGCCGTCGCCGACATCAACCGGCGGCTGGTCGAGGCGGGCATCGCCGTGCACCGGCTCGAGCCGGCCCGGGTGTCGCTCGAGGAACGCTTCCTCGAGGTCACATCGCGACTCGGCGCGCCGGCATGAGCATGCGCATGGTCACCGCCGAGCTGCTGCGGCTGCGCAAGAACCGCGCCCTCTTCATCTGGATGGTGCTGATGACGAGCGGGGCGGTGGCCGCGCTCTACCTGATCGGCCAGGGCTTCCACCTGAACGACTCCGCGAACAACGGTCCGGCCGGCGGCGCCGACAACCTGCGCCACGGCTTGCTCGTGATCAGCTTCGTCGGCTCGGTGGCGGCGGCGATCCTCGGCAGCACCGTCGGGACGAGCGACCTCGGCTCCGGAGTCATGCGCGATCTGATCGTCACGGGCCGGTCGCAGGTTTCACTCTTCGCCGCGCGCGTGCCCGGCACGCTGCTCTTCTGGGTGCCGCTCGTGCTGGTCGCCTACGCCGTCGCCGTCGCGTTTGACTTCGCCTTCGCGGGCAACCTGCCGACGCCCGGCACGACCGCGATCGTCAAGGACGGGCTGTGGGTGCTGATGGTCACCGCCATCGCGGCGATCGCGTCGCTGGGCGTCGCATCGCTGATCGGGTCGCGCGGAATCTCGATCGGGGTCCTGCTCGGCTGGCAGCTCGCGGTCACGCCGCTCGTCCTGAACATCTCGCAGCTCGGCGTCCTGCGCGAGCTCCTGCTCTCGGCGGCGACGGCGCGGGTGCAGCCGTTCACCGGCGCGGGCGGCGGAGGTGGCGACGCCGCCGCGGCGCTGCACGTCTCGCTCGCCGCGGCCATCCTCGTGCTGGCGGGCTGGGTCGTCGTGCCGCTGCTCGCAGGCTGCTGGCGCACCGTGACCCGCGACGCCTGAGGCTACGGCGAGGCGATGAGCGCGACGCTGTAGTCGCGGCCGCCGGCGACCTCCTCGGCGCCCGTGACGCCCACGACGTGCACGGGCCGCAAGCGGTTCGCGGTGGTGCCGTCGCCGAGCTGGCCCAGGTCGTTGTCGCCCCACGTCCACACCGAGCCGTTGGACTCGATCGCAAGCGAATGCAGCCGGCCCGCGCCGATCGAGACGACGTTCGTCACGCCGACCACCCGCACGGGGCTCACCCGGCTGACGCCGGTGCCGTCGCCGAGCTGGCCGAAGGTGTTCTGGCCAAAGGCCCAGATCACGCCGTTGGACGTCAGCGCCAGGCTGTGGTTCGCGCCCGCCGCCGCCACGATCACCTTGTTCACGCCGGGGACACGCACCGGCACGGTGCGGTTCGTCTTCGTGCCGTCGCCGAGCTGGCCGTAGGCGTTCCAGCCCCACGTCCACACCGAGCCGTTCTTCTCGACCGCGATGCTGTGATCGCGGCCGCCCGCCACGAACACGACGTTGGTGAGCCCCTTCACCTGCACCGGCACGTCGCTCGACGTCGTCATGCCGTTGCCGAGGTTCCCGAACTCGTTGTCGCCCCACGCCCAGACCGTCCCGTTCGACTTCACGGCCAGCGAGTGGTCGCGCGCGCCCGCGATCGCGGTCACGTTCGTGAGCCCCTTCACCTGGACGGGCACATCGCTCGACGTCTTCGTCCCGTTGCCGAGCTGGCCGAAATTGTTCAGGCCCCACATCCAGACGGTGCCGGTGCTCTTGAGCGCCATGCTCGAGTAGTGGCCGGTGGCGACGTCCTTCACGCCGGTGAGTCCCTTGACCTGCACCGGCGCCGTGCGGTTGGTCTTGGTGCCGTCGCCGACCTGGCCGTCGCTGTTCAGCCCCCACGCCCACACCGTGCCGGTCGACTTGAGCACGACGACGTGCTCGCGCCCACCGTCCATCTGGGTCACACCCGTCAGGCCGGACACGGCGCCCGGCTTGAGGTGCCCACCGCCGGCGCCGTTTCCGAGCTGGCCGTCGGCATCGCTGCCCCACGCCACCATCGTCCCCGGTGCGGCGGCGACCGCCGTTCCGGCGCCCGTCGCACCACCGGCGAGCGCCGCGAGTACAGCCGAAACGAGCGCACAGGCGAGTGCGCGTCGCTGGGTCACGCCCATAGAGTCCCACCTCCCCGTGGCCCCGTTTTACATGTTCTCGCTCTAGCCTACCAGCGTGTCTGCGGCCTGACGATCCCCGCCGCGGCGACGACAACACGGCCAAGGAGTGAGTGGATGAGCGAGCGCGAGCGCAGCATCGACGGGGCGATCGGCGAGGGCTGGTCGGGCACGGATCCCGACGGATGCCACGTGAACGTCGTGCTCGCCCGCCGCGGCAGCCACACGGCCGCCGCCCTCATGACGGCGTTCACGACGCCACGCCAGGGCCACAGCCCGATCCTCGTCTGCGTCGGCCCCGACAAGGATCACTACGAGCCGGTCTGGCCGCCGACCGTGATGATGAACAAGGCGACGATCGCGGGCGACCGCCACGGCAAGATCACCTACGGGGCGACGCAGCTCGGCATCGGCCAGGGCGTGCTCGACGCGGTCGCCGACGGCCTGCTCGAGCCGACCGACGACACGATCGTCTTCGCCGCCGTCTGGATCGACACCGGTGCGGCCGACGAGACCGCAGTTCGCACCGCCGCCCGCATCGCCAGCCGAAAGGCGGTGGGCATGGCGGTGACCGGACGCGACCCCGACGCCGCCCGCTCCCTCGTCGAGCGCCGCGACGGGGTGCGCAACCCGTACTACTCGGGGAGCTGAGGCTGGGTTCTTCAGCCCGGCGAAGGGTTTGGGCGCGACGCGCCACTTGGCGCGCACGGCATGTGCCAATCGCGAGTTCCACGCGTGTCACTTGGCGTGCACGGCGAGTGCCACTTGGCCGGTTCAGCGAGTGCGAATTGGCGTGCCTCGACGCCCAGGCAAACCCGCCTACTCGTTCGCGGCGTAGCCCTCGCTGCCCATGATGTGGAGCGACACGTAGGGCTCGTCACCGACGACCCAGCTGTCGTGGCCCGGCGGGAAGTAGAAGAACTCGCCGGCGCGCATGATCTTCTCGGTGCCGTCGTCCATCCTCGCCATGGCGGCGCCGCTCAGGACAAGGCCGACGTGCTCGACCTGACAGGACGTCTCGCCGGATCGCGCGCCGACGTGCTCGGTCCAGCGCCAGCCGGGCTCATACGTCGCCCGGCCGAGCGTCATCGGCCCGACCCGGTAGACCTCGAACCGGCCCTTCTCGAACGTGCGCACCTCGGTCGGCTCGTCGAGGGGCACAAGCGTCAGGTCGATCACGATCCACCCTCCGGCCACGCGGTGCTGCCGCTCCAGCCGTACCAGCGGTCGACCTCGACCCATGCGCTCCAGCGGCGCTGGTTGCGGCGCTCGAACGGCTCGCCGGTGTATTTGACCGCGAGCCGGTCGATGTCGCGCATCTCCGGGTCGGGCTCGATCGAGACGACCCGGCCCATCACGCTCACCTGCCGGTGCCAGGCGTCCTCCTCCATCGCCGTCACCGCGACCCGCGGGTTCAGGCGCATGTACTCGAGCCGGCGGCGCGACTCGTCCATGTTCAGGAGCACGCGGCCGTCCTCCCAGTCGTACCAGGTGGCCGCCGTGTGCGGATATCCGCTCGGCATCAGCGTCGCCACGACGGCGATGTTCGGCTGGGCCAGAAACTGGAGCACAGCGGCCGGGATGGGTCCCTGCGGCATGCCTCGCAGCCTAGTTCATCACGCCCCGACGACGGTCAGCGTCCGCGGCCGGGTCGAGAGCGCCTCGATGCCCGTCTCGGTCATGAGCAGCGACTCCATATAGCTCGCGGTGAAGCCGGCGTCGCGGTCGAAGAGCACGTTCTCGTAGTTCGTCAGATAGCCCGGCTCCCAGGTGAACTGCTCGAACGCGTCGTTGGCCATGTAGGTGTGGCCGACCCAGTTTGGCGGCATCGCGATCCCGAGCGCGTAGCCGCCGACCCACCACACCTGATCGCGCGGGAAGCGCGAGAACACGTACTCCTCGGCCACGCGCTGGGCGACGTCGAGCGGGTCACCCGGCCGCACCGTGGCGCGCACGACATCGACGCTCCCGGCCGTCACATCGAGGATCGCCCGCGCCTCGGGGTGGTCGCGGCCGATCGCAAACGTCCGGCAGACATCGACGTGGTAGCGGTTGTAGACGCCGCAGGCATCGACGTACATCACATCGCCCACCTCGACCGGCCGCCGTGACGGCGGCGCGTGCGTGCGGCACCACACGTCGGGCCCGGCCGAGACCATCGTGCGGATGGCCGCTGCCTCGCCGCCCTGGTCGGCCATCGCCGAGTCGAGCCGCGCCGAGATCTGCAGCTCGGTCATGCCCGGTCGCAGATGCTCGGCGAGGTCGGCGAACGCGGTGTCGACGATCGCCGAGGCGCGGCGCACGCACTCGAGCTCTGCCGGCGACTTCACGAGCCGAACGCGGTCGACGACCCAGTCGCCCGAGACGATCCGTCCGCCCGCGTCCTGCAGCCGCCGCGCCAGCGCGTCGACGAGCGGCGCCCCCGGCGCCTGCGACCAGCGCTCGAGCCCGATCGCGCCGTCGAGCCAGCCGCGCTCGCCGAATGCCGCCGCGACGGTGTCGAGCACATCCTCGTAGCGGTAGAAGACCGCGTCGTCGCAGTGGGCGGTCTCGCGCACGAGCGTCTCGTGCCGCTCGTAGTCGAGGAACACCAGCCGGTCGTCGCTCGCCGACACCACCACGCCGACGGGCGCGCGCGGCGGATACCAGATCGACTCGAACCCGGTCAGGTAGCACAGGTTGGGCGGGCTGGTCACGAAGAGCACGTCCACGTCGCGCTCCCGCATTCGGTCGCGCACACGCCGGGCGCGGTCGCGGTACTCCTCGAGCGTGAACGGCAGCCCCGCGTGCATCGGCCGATGGTATGCGAAGCCCATCCGCGCGTCGTACGCTGCGGGGATCGTGACGACAAGGGTCCTGATCGTGGATGACGACGGGCCGGTGCGGCGCACGCTCGCGCGGACGCTGGGCGCCGAGGGCTACGAGACCGTGCTCGCAGCCGACGGCGGCACGGCGCTGGCCGAGATCGAGCGCGACCCGCCCGACGCGATCGTCCTCGACGCCGTCATGCCCGGCATGGACGGCCTCGCCGTCGCCCGCCGCCTGCGCGCAAAGGGCAGCCCCGTGCCGATCCTGATGCTGACGGCCCGCGACGGGATCGCCGACCGCGTCGCCGGGCTCGACGCCGGCGCCGACGACTACCTCGTGAAGCCATTCGCGACCGAGGAGTTGCTGGCGCGGGTGCGCGCGCTCCTGCGCCGCGGCGTCGAGACGCCGCTGCTCACCTTCGCCGACGTCTCGCTCGACGCCGCCACCCGCGTCGCGACGCGCGGCGGCGCCACGATCGAGCTCACGCAGCGCGAGGCGGCGCTGCTCGAGCTCCTGATGCGCCACCCCGGCAAGGTGCTCTCGCGCCGCGCCGCCCTCGGAGCCGTCTGGAGCGACGGCTCCGCCGCCACCGAGAACGTCGTCGACCGCTACGTCGCCTACCTGCGCAGGAAGCTCGGCGAGCCCGTCCTGATCCACACGGTGCGCGGGGCGGGCTTCGTGCTGCGGCGGTGAGCCCGCGCCTTCGCACCGGCGCCCCGCGTCTGCGCACGCGGGTGGTGGGCGCGGCGGCGATCTCGATCGTGATCGCGGTCGTGGTGCTCGGTGCGGCCGTCCAGGTGCTCCTGTCCCGCCACCTGCACGAGTCGCTCGACGCAACCCTGCGCGACCGTGCCTCGCAGGTGGCGCAGCTCGCAGCGACCGCGCCGGCGCTGATCGCCTCGCCCACGGTGCTCCAGGCCTCGGTCGAGGCCCGCCAGCTCGACGTCGAGGTCGTCGACGCCCACGCGCACAGGCTGGCCGGGGCGACGCTTCCGATCGGGGCGCTCGTCCACCGTGCGATCCGCGGCGGCCGGAGCGGCTACGGCGACACCAGCTTCGCCGGCCACAACACGCGCATCTACGTGGCGCCGCTCGCGACTCTCGGCGGCCCGGCGTCGGGTGGCGCCGTCATCGTCGCCTCGAGCACCGAGGAGGTCGACTCGACGCTGCGGGAGTCGCGCACCCTCATCATCGCGTCGGCCCTGGCCGCCGCCCTGCTCGTCGTGCCGTTCGCGTTCGTGCTCACCGGCCGGGCGCTGCGGCCGCTGCAGGCGCTCGCCGCCGGCGCCGAGGTGATCGAGCGGCGTGGCGATCCGTCGCTGCGCCTGCCCGAGCCGGGCGGCGCAGGGCGCGCGCCCGACGAGGTGGCGCGGCTCGCCGACACCCTGAACCGGATGCTGGCCGCGCTCGAGCGCTCGCGCGAGGGCGAGCGCCGGTTCGTCGCCGACGCGAGCCACGAGCTGCGAAATCCGCTCGCCGCCCTGCGCGGCAACGCCGAGTATCTCGCCCGCCACGGCGGCGACGACGCCGCGCTGCGCGACCTCCAGGAGGACGCCGAGCGGCTGAGCCGGCTCGTCGACGAGCTGCTGCAGCTGGCCCGAGAGGACGCGGCCGAGCTGCCGCAGGAGCCGGTGCAGCTCGACGCGCTCGCGCGGCGGGCGGCGGACGGGCGCGTGACCGCCGCGATCGAGGATCCCGGCCTCGTGCGCGGCGACGAGCCGGCGCTCGAGCGGGCGCTCGCAAACCTCGTCGAAAACGCGCTCGCGCACGGGCCCGACGACGGCCCGGTGACGATCCTGGTACGCCGGAGCGGCGAGGAGGTGCGCCTCGAGGTGTCCGACACGGGCGCCGGCATCCCCGCCGCGCTCGTCGACGCGGCCACGACCCGCTTCTGGCGAGGCGAGGAGGCGCGCGCGCAGCCGGGGTCGGGTCTCGGGCTCGCGCTGGTGCGGGCGACCGCCGAGCGTCACGGCGGCCGGCTCGAGATCGCGGGCGCGCGGTTCGCACTCGTGCTGCCCGCTCTCAGACGGCTTTCAGGCGACGCCGGTACAACTCGGGCAGACTCACCCGAAGGGGATGCACCATGAACTTCCTGCGCCGAGCCTCCACCCGGCAGCTCATCATCGCAATCGTGGCCGTCATCGTGATCGCGGCCGGAAGCGCCGTCGCGTTCGCGGGCGGCGGCGGGCCGAAGCCGCCGCACCGCTCGCTGGCCGCGGCCCTGCACGACGCCGCGCTGGGCAAGCCCGTCCAGGGCGTGACCGCGCGCGTCCAGTTCTCCGACCACCTGATCCCGTCGGCATCGCTCGGCTCGAGCTCGCCCCTGGTCACCGGCGCCACCGGACGCATCTGGGCTGGCGACGGCAAGGTGCGGCTCGAGCTGCAGTCCTCGGCCGGCGACACGGAGATCGGCTTCGACGGCTCGCGGATCACCGTCTATGACGTCGCGTCGAGCACGGCCTACACGCTGCCGCTCCCGCGGCACAGCCATCCGCAGGCGACCGACCATCCCCATCACGCCGTCCCGGCCGTCTCGCAGATTCAGAAGGCGCTCGCGAAGCTCGCCCAGCACGTCGACCTGAGCGGCGCGATCCCGGGCGACATCGCCGGGCAGCCGAGCTACAGCGTGCGCATCTCGCCACGCCACAGCGGCGGCCTGCTCGGATCGGTGCAGCTGGCCTGGGATGCGACCCACGGCGTGCCGCTGCGGATTGCCGTCTACAGCCGCACCGACTCGGCGCCGGTGCTGTCGCTCACGGTGACGGACATCAGCTTCGGTGCGGTGCCCGCATCCGACCTGGCCGTGTCGCCGCCCGCGGGGACGAAGATCGTCCGCGTGCACCTGCCCGCCCATCCGAAGCAGCCGGCGTCGATGCGAAAGGCGCATCAGCCCGACATCTCCGGCGTATCCGCCGTGGCCGCCGCGCTGCCCTTCCGGCTGAGCGCGCCCGCGAACGTCGTCGGGCTGCCACGCAAGTCCGTGCGCCTGGTCGACTGGGCCGGGACGAAGGCGGCGCTCGCCGTGTACGGCCAGGGACTGGGCGCGCTCGTCGTGCTCGAGCAGCCGGCGACCGCGCCGGCCAAGGGCGCGCCGCTCGCGGCGCTGCCCACCGTCTCGATCCGCGGCGCTTCCGGCCACGAGCTCGACACGGCTCTGGGCACGCTGATCCAGTTCGACCGCGCCGGTGTGCGCTACACCGTCATCGGATCGCTGCCGCAGGCGGCGGCCGAGGCGGCGGCGAGCGCGATCGGCTGACGTGACGGCAGAGTCCCCCTCGCCCGCGCGCCCCGTCGAGGCGCGCGGGCTCGTCAAGCGCTACGGCGACCTCGTCGCCGTCAACGACGTCGACCTGACGGTCGAGCGCGGCGACGTGTACGGCTACCTCGGCCCCAACGGCGCCGGCAAGACCACGTCGCTGCGCATGCTGCTCGGGCTGATCCGCCCGAGCGCAGGCACGGCGCTGCTCTTCGGGCGCGATCCGGTGCTGCTCGGCCGCCGCGCGCTCCAGGGCGTCGGGGGATTCGTCGAGGCGCCGCAGTTCTACCCCTACCTCACCGGCCGCAAGAACCTCGAGCTGTGCGCCGCCTACGACGGCGGCGATGCGAAGGGGCGGGTCGGCGAGATGCTCGCCACCGTCGACCTGGCCGACCGCGGCGGCGACCGCGTCGGCACCTACTCGCACGGCATGAAGCAGCGGCTCGGCATCGCCGCAGCGCTCCTGCGCCAGCCGCAGCTGCTGCTGCTCGACGAGCCGACGACCGGCCTTGACCCGGCGGGGATGCGCGACATGAAGGTGCTCGTGCGCCGGCTCTCGTCCGAGGGGATCACGGTGATGCTCTCGAGCCACCAGATGGCCGACGTCGAGGAGCT
>DASXZF010000233.1:0-1722 GCA_036502065.1 Gaiellales bacterium | reverse complement strand
GCTCGTCCGGCTCGAAGCCGTACGCGGTGAGGCCGCTCTCGACCATGCGCCAGCCGCCGTTCGGGAAGATCGCGCGCCGCAGCGGGGCGTTGGTCTGCAGGCCGACGATCAGCTCGTCGTCGCGGCTGATGTAGCCCGGCGCGTGCGCGGTGATCGAAGAGGGCGTCGCGGCGTCGACGTCGAGCACTCCACCCCGCTCGCGCTCCTTGAGCATCAGGCCATGCAGGGTGTCCCATACGCGCGTGGTGCGCTCGGTCGGCCCCGCCAGGAACGCCGCATCACCCGTGTACGGCGTGAAGTTGCGCTGGATGAAGCCGCGGACGTCGGCACCTTCGAGCCATGGGCCGGGGCGAAAGCCGCGGTGAGGATCAAGAGCGGGTGTGCGAGCGTCTGCAGAGGCGGAGAGCATGGCTGGTGCGGCCTTTCCTTCGGTGATCCCGGCAGTCGAATTCTCGGCACGCACCCCACCGCTCCGCATCGGGGGGCGCACCTATCCGGGGCGGTAGTAGTCCTCCGCGGCCCCGTCCCTATACTGGCGGCGTGCCGGGAGTCGCGTTCGTCGCCCACTGCCTCGTGAACCAGAATTCCAAGGTGAGCGGCGGCGCGCGGTGTGCCGGCGTCTACTCCCCACTGGTCTCGGTGCTGCGCGATCGCGGCTGGCGGATCCAGCAGATGCCCTGTCCCGAGCTCGCGTTCACCGGGCTGCACCGGTTCTGGGCGGTGCGCGAGCAGCTCGACACGACCGCATACCGGCGCCACTGCCGCAAGCTCGCGGCGGCGGTGGCGGGCGCGATCGAGCTGCATGTCCGCGCCGGCGACGACGTGGTCCTGGTTGGGCTCGAGGGCAGCCCGTCGATGGGCGTGCACGTCACGAGCTCCGATCCGACCAGGCACGGACGGCCCGAGTGGCCCGACGGCGCCGACGAGCTCTCGCCGGGCAGCGGGATCTTCATCGAGGAGCTCGAAGCCGAGCTGCGCGGGCGGGGTGTCGCGATGCCGCGGGCGACCGGCATCACCCATCAGCTGCCCGACCACGATCCCGGCGCCGAGCGGGCCGCGCTGACCGCGCTCACCGCCGAGGCTTGAGCCCGTGCCCGTAACGGACGCCGGCGATGCGCGCGGCTATCGGGTGGCGCTCATCACCGACGAGCTCATGAACCCGACCGGTCGCGGCGTCGACGGCCTGGCCGAGCTCGAGCGCGCCGGCTGGGGCGCCGTCCAGCTGCCCGCCGCGACGTATCCCGACCACGTGGCGGGGCCGCTGCTCGAGCAGGCGGCCGAGCAGGCCGACGAGTTCGCGCGGCACGGCTACACCCTCGCGTTGGTCGGCCACCGCGCAGGCCTCGCCGAGGCGCTCGCCGCCTACGGCATCGCCGGACTGCCGGCGATCGAGCCGCGCTCGACGGCCGGGCTGCGGGCGTTTCTGGAAGCGCTGCCTTAGGGGTCCTCGCCGAGCGCGAGCAGCATGACCCAGCTGGCGATCGCGACGACGACGAAGCCGACTGCGAGCGCCGTGCGGCCGGCGGCGGCGAAGGCGGCGGCGCCGAGGCCGAACACCGTCGCCTCGACAGCCGTGCGCGGGGGCCGCGGCAGCCTCCGCCCCGCCCGCGGGGCGCACCAGAGGCCCCACACGCCCGCCGCCGCGAGGAGCGCGACGACGGCGAGCACCCATCCGCCCACGTGGTCGCCGCCGTCGGCGAGGCCGGCCAGCGCGACCAGCTC
>DASXZF010000232.1:0-15753 GCA_036502065.1 Gaiellales bacterium | reverse complement strand
GTCCAGCACAGTTCGCCGCAATCACGCTCGCCCCGGGGACGACGACCTACTGGGCGGTCGGCGACACCCTCCTCAAAGGCGTCGAGGAGGTCACGCGGATCGAGGAGCGCTGCTGAATCAGCCTGCGAGGGCGACCTTGAGCGCCTTGGTCTCGACGGCCCGCCCGAACGTGTCGTAGGCGTCCATGATGTCGCCCAGCCCGAACCGGTGGCTGACGAACCGCTCGGGGTGAAGCTTGCCCTGGGCGACCAGCTTCAGGAGCATCGGCGTCGTGGTGGCGCTGACGAGGCCCATCGTGATGGCGATGTCCTTGATCCACAGGTCCTGGAGCCGAAGCTCGGCCGGCTTGCCGTGGACGCCGACGTTCGCGACGGTGCCGCCCGGCCTGACGATGTCGGTGCACATCTCGAAGGTCTGCGGGATCCCGACCGCCTCGATGGCGACGTCCACCCCGAAGCCGTCGGTCATCGCCATCAGGGCATCGCTCCACCCCGCCTCGCCGCTGTTGACCGTGTCGGTGGCGCCGAAGGTCAGCGCCTGCTCGAGCCGGTTCTGGTCGAGGTCGACGGCGACGATGCGCGAGGCGCCGTAGAGGCCCGCCGTCATGATCGCCGACAGCCCGACCGGGCCGGCGCCGACGACGGCGACCACGTCGCCGGGCTTGGTGCGTCCGTTGCGCACGCCGATCTCGAAGCCCGTCGGCAGGATGTCGGACAGCATCACCGCCGCCTCGTCACTCACGCCCTCGGGCAGCTTGTGCAGCGAGCCGTCGGCGAACGGCACCCGCACGTACTCGGCCTGCGTGCCGTCGATGAGATGGCCGAAGATCCAGCCGATGCCCGCCGTCCCCTCACCGTCGAGGCAGTGCGCCGGCAGCTGCTGGTGACAGTACGAGCATGACCCGCACGAGCTGATGCAGGAGATGATCACCCGATCGCCCACGGCGATGCTGCCGACGGCTCCGCCGACCTCGGTGACCGTGCCCACGCCCTCGTGCCCGAGGATGCGGCCGTCCGTGACCGCCGGCACGTCACCCTTGAGGATGTGCAGGTCGGTGCCGCAGATCGTGGTCGTGTCCACCTTCACGATCACATCGGTCGGGTGCAGGATCTTCGGGTCGGGAACGGTGTCCCAGCTCTTCTGACCCGGACCGTGGTAGACGAGTGCCTTCATGAGATGACCTCCGTGTCTGTGTACCCGCGACCAAAGGACATCGCCGGCCCGCCCGTGTACCGGAGTGTCGTCGCACACTCCCCTTTAGGCAAATCCGTCGTAAATCGGTCAGTGCATGCGGGTGACGGGGTAGCCGTTGCGCCGCACGAGCTCGACCACCTCGTGCGCGTGGGCCTCGTCGCGCGTCTCGAGGATCAGCTCGATGCCCGTCTCGGCCACGGCCACGTCGACGCTCTCGCGATGGTGCGAGATCACCAGGATGTTGATGTGCGAGTCGGCCAGCAGCTTCAGCAGATGCATGAGCTGGCCGGGACGGTCGATCAGGCGCGTGCGGATGACGAGGTAGCGGCCGGCGTTCGTCAGCCCGAACCGGATCACCTGCATCAGAAGCGGCGTGTCGATGTTGCCGCCCGAGAGCACCGCCACCGCGCGCTTGGCCTGCACCTTGCCGGCCAGGAGCGCGGCCAGCGCGACGGCCCCGGCGCCCTCGACAACGGCCTTCGACCGCTCGAGCAGCTGCACGATCGTCTGGCCGATCTCGGCGTCGGTGACGGTCACGACGTCGTCGACCAGCTCGCGGATGAGCGCGAACGTGATCTCGCCGGGGTGCTTGACGGCGATGCCGTCGGCGATGGTCTCGGTCTGCGGCACCGGCGTGATCGTGCCGTGCTCGAGCGATCCGACATAGGGCGCGCACCCGGCCGCCTCGACGCCGATCACGCGCACCTCGGGGCGCAGCGCCTTCACCGCGATCGCAATGCCGGACAGCAGCCCGCCACCACCGAGCGGCACGACGACGGCGTCGAGGTCGGGCACGTCCGCCAGGATCTCCAGGCCCACCGTGCCCTGGCCGGCGATCACGATCTCGTCGTCGAAGGGATGCACGAGCGTCTTGCCCTCGTCGCGCTCGGCCTGGCGGGCGGCCTCGACCGAGCCCTCCACGCTGTCACCGACGAGGCGCACCGTGGCGCCGTAGCCCGCGGTCGCGCCGACCTTCGCGAGCGATGCCGCCTCGGGCATGTAGACGGTCGCATCGACGCCCGCCTGCGCCGCCGCGAAGGCGACGGCCTGGGCGTGGTTTCCGGCCGAGGGGGCGACGACGCCGGCGGCGCGCTCGGCCGGCGAGAGCGACTGGATCTTCGTGTAGGCGCCGCGGATCTTGAACGATCCGGTGCGCTGCTGGTTCTCGAACTTCAGCCACACCTCGCCCCCGCACTGGTGCGAGAACGTCTCGGAGCGCTCGGTCGGCGTCCGGTGGGCGACACCGGTGAGGCCGTCGGCGGCGGCGCGGATGTCGTCCAGCGTGACCACGAGGTGGCCGCGAAGGGTACCCTTTTGCTCCGCCCGTGACCGCCGAACCCTTCAACGTTCTGATCGAGATCCCGCAGGGGAGCAGGAACAAGTACGAGTACGACTTCGGCCTCGAACGGATCGTGCTCGACCGGACGCTGTGGACGAGCGTCGTCTACCCGGCCGACTACGGGTTCGTGATGAACACGCTCGGCCGCGACGGCGATCCGGTCGACGCGCTCGTGCTCGTCGCCGAGCCGACGTTCCCGGGCTGCGTCATCAAGGTCGAGCCGGTGGGCGTGTTCGAGATGCACGACGAGAAGGGCGAGGACGACAAGGTGCTGTGCGTCCCTTTCAAGGATCCGAAGTGGAGCCGCGTGCACGACATCGGCGACATCCGCGTGTCGCTGCTCGACGAGATCGCCCACTTCTTCGACGTCTACAAGGACCTCGAGCATGGCGCGGGCACCGAGATCGGCGGCTGGCGCAACCGCGCCTACGCCGACGAGGTGATCGCGTAAGGTCGGGCTGCGTTCGCAGCCGAGCCGTCTTGACGACGACCAAGTTTCGCAGCCGCACGCGCGATGAACAGCGACAGAGGACGCAGCCGATGAGTGACTATTCAGGATTGCCCGGCGGCCGAGACGACGAACAAGCTGGGTTGCGGCTGCGGAAACGAGCGGCCGCCAGCACGACGTTGTCCGCAGCCCTCGTGCTCATCGTCCTCGGCGTGATAGCCCTCGTCGCGCTACTGGGCCTCGTGCTCATGATCGCCATCGGCCGCTCACTCTGACCTCGCTCGACGAGATCGCCCACTTCTTCGGCGTCTACAAGGACCTCGAGCATGGCGCGGGCACCGAGATCGGCGGCTGGCGCAACCGCGCCTACGCCGACGAGATCATCGCCGAGGGCCGCCGCGCCTTCACCGCCGGCTGAGGACATCAGACGCACCAAAAGGGGTCTGCGCCCTTTTGGTGCGGTCAGGCGCCGCTTCGGAACACGCGCTCGCTGATCTCGCGCGTGGCGGTGAGCGGGTCGAGCCTGCGGGCGTGCACCTCGTCGAGCAGCCGGCGCAGCTCGGGGTCCTGCTCGAGCGCCTCGGCCAGCCGCCGCCGGGCCTGGGCGACCGCGACCGCCACCACCTCGTGCTCGATGTGCTCGCGCCGGCGCGCCTCGAGGCCGCCGTCGCGCTCGAGGTGCGCGCGGTGTTCCAGAACCGCCTGCCAGAGCTCGGCGATGCCCTCCGACCGGAACGCCTCGGTCTCGACGATCGGCACCCGCCGCGCGGTCGCGGGGTCGAGCGCGAGCACCGAGCGGATCTCGGAGCGCATGGTGCGCGCGGCCGGGTGATCGCTCTTGTTGATGACGATGATGTCGGGGATCTCCATCACCCCGGCCTTGAGCGCCTGGATCGAGTCGCCCGACCCCGGCTGCAGCACCAGCACGATCGTGTCTGCGAGCGACGCCACCTCCACCTCGCTCTGCCCCACGCCGACCGTCTCGAGCAGCAGCACGTCCATCCCGGCCGCGTCGAGCACGAGCAGCGTCTGCAGGGTCGCCTCGGACACGCCCCCAAGGTGGCCGCGCGTGCTCATCGAGCGGATGAAGACGCCCTCGTCGAGGAAGTGGTCGGCCAGGCGGATGCGATCGCCGAGCAGGGCGCCGCGCGAGAACGGGCTCGACGGGTCGACCGACACCACCCCCACCTTCTGCTCCTGGCCGCGCAGGAGGGCGATGACGCACGCGATCAGGCTCGACTTGCCGACGCCGGGCGGCCCGGTGAAGCCGACGATCGAGGCCGATCCGGTGCGCGGGTAGAGCTCGCGCACGATCTCGTAGGCGAGCGGGTCGCGGTTCTCGACGAGGGTGATCGCCCGGGCGACGGCGCGCGTGTCGCCGCTGCTGACCCCATCCACCAGGGCACGCAGATCGGTCGGACGCCGGCTCACCGCGGCTGCAGCGCCCGCTGGAGTGCCGCGGCGAAGACGGCGTTCTCGTCGGGCGTGCCCACGGTGACGCGGATGCTCGCAGGCGCCCCGAACGGCTCGAGCGGCCGCACGATCACGCCGTCGCGCTCGAGCGCCCGGGCGAAGGCGCGCCCGTCGCCCACCTCGACCGCCAGGAAGTTGGCCGACGCCGGGTATGCCGTCATGCCCGCGGCCTGGAGCGCCGCTGCGACCTGCGCCCGGCCTCGCTCGTTCAGGTCGCGCCGGCGGGAAAGCTCGGCAGGGTCGTCCAGGCTCGCGAGCGCCGCCACGTGCGCGAGCTCGGAGACGTCGAACGGGTTTCGCACCTTCATCGCCTCGCGCACCACCGCGGGCGGAGCGACCATGTAGCCGATCCGCAGCCCCGCCAGGCCGTAGATCTTCGAGAACGTGCGCAGCGCCGCCACGTTCGGCCGCTCGCGCACGTGCTCGGCGATCGCATCGGGATAGTCCGGGTCGGTGACGTAATGGTGGTAGGCCTCGTCGACCACCACGAGCACGTCCTCGGGGACGTGATCGAGGAACGCGCGCAGGCGCTCGCGGCCGACCATCGTCCCGGTCGGGTTGTTGGGGTTGCACACGTAGACGATGCGCGTGCGCGGCCCGATCCGCGCGGCGATCGCGTCGAGGTCGTAGACGCCGTCACGCAGCGGCACCGTCACGGGCACGGCCGCCTGCTTGATCGTCGCCAGCCGATAGCTGATGAACGAGGGCCAGCCCATCACCGCCTCGTCGCCGGGGTCGAGGTAGGCGTTCGAGAGCCAGCCGACGATCGAGTCGGCGCCGTTTCCGATCGCGATCCGGTCGGCGCCGACGCCGTGGTCGGCCGCGAGGCGCTCGGCCAGCTCGCCGCCGCGCTCGGGGTATCTGTTTAGCTCGGGCGCCTGTCGCGCGATCGCTTCGAGCGCCGCCGGGAACGGCCCGTAGGGGCCCTCGTTCGAGGCCAGCTTGACGATCCGCTCGATCCCCAGCTCGCGCCGCACCTCGGCGGCGGGCTTGCCCGGCTCGTACGGCCGCAGGTCGGCGAGGGCGGGTCGGGGGCGCACGGGGAACTAGAGTACAGGGCCATGTCCGTGCGCGAGATCGGACTCTTCCCGCTCCCCGCGGTGCTGGTGCCGGGTGAGCTGATGCCGCTCCACATCTTCGAAGACCGCTACCGGCGGCTGATCAGGGACTGCGAGGAGCACGGCCAGGAGTTCGCCATCCTCTACGCCGACGACGACGGCGCGCGTGAGCTGGGCTGCACCGCCGCGCTCGTCGAGGTGACCGAGCGCTTCGACGACGGCCGCATGAACGTGATCGTGCGCGGCGCCGAGGTGATCCGCGTGGTCGAGCTCACCCGCGGCCGCGCCTACATCACCGCCCAGGTCGAGCCGGCGCCCGACGACGAGGAGGCGGGCGACGAGGCGGCCGTCGCGCTCGAGCTCTACCTGCGCGTCGCCGAGGCCACCGAGCACGAGCCCGACCCTGCGATCAGGGAACGCGAGCACGAGCTCGTCTCCTACGCAATCACCGCCCGGGTCGAGTTCCCCGCCGCCGAGAAGCATCGCATCCTCGAGCAGCGCACCGAGCGCGGCCGCCTGCTCGTGATCATCGAGCTGCTGCAGCGCGCGCTCGAGAACCTGGCCGCGGCCGCCGAGATCGCGGAGCGGGCGCACACGAACGGCAAGGTCTCGCCGCCCAGCGGGGGGAAGTGAGGTTCAGCGAGGCGCGACCGGCTCGTCACCGAACCAGGTGCCGCCGGCCGCGATGTGCGTCAGCGCGGCGGTGACGGTGGCGCGGTCGGAGCTCTTCTTGAGGAACCCGCGCGCGCCGGCGGCACGGGCGCGCTCGACGTGCTGGTCTCCGTCGAACGCGGTGAGGACGAGCACCGGCAGATCCGGCTGATCGATGTGGAGCCGCGCGGTCAGCCCGTACCCGTCGGTGCTTCCGCTCATGAGCACGTTCGTCGTCAGCACGTCGGCCTCGACGCGCGCCGCCACCTCGAGCGCCTGCTCGGCGGTTGCGCACTCGCCGACGACGCGAAGTCCATCCTCCTCGAGCGTGTCGCGCAGCACGCCGCGCATGAGCGCGTTGGGCTCGTTGATGATCACGCGGACGCTCATGAGTCGAGCACGAAGCCGGCGCCGGTTCGGCGCGGGTCGCCGGCGGCGTCGGTGACCCCATCGCGGATCACGACGGCGTTCGTGCCGCCGAAGTAGAGGTTCAGCCCCCGGAACCGGTTCACGCGCTCGCCCCAGCGTTCGAGCTGCTCGATCTCGGCCTCGTCGAACCCGCCCTCGCAGTCCAGGCGATCGCCCTCGACGTGCACGCGCGGCGCGTCGATGGCATCGGCGGCGCTCATGCCGTGATCGACGACGTTGATCGCGACCTGCGTGATCGCCGAGCGCAGCCGGTTCGAGCCGCTCGAGCCGACGACGAGCTCGAGGCCGTCGGGGCCCACCACCATTGTCGGTGCCTGCATGCTCGTGAGGCGCGTTCCGGGCGGCATCCCCCGCCCCGCCGCCAGATCCTCCTCGCCCAGCATGTTGTTCAGGTGCAGGCCGGTGCCGGGCACGATCACGCCCGAGTGGCAGCCGTTCGACGAGGTGAAGGCGCAGGCGTTGCCCTCGGCGTCGACGACCGAGATGTGCGTCGTCCCGTGGTCGGACGGGATCGCACCCGCCGTCGTCGGCGCACCGTCGAGCGCCGCGATCACGGCCGCGCGCCCGCGCCCGACCGCCTCGTCCGAGAGCATGTGGCGCACGAGCCCGCCGCGGTAGAGCAGCTGCTCGAAGCGGCGATCGCGCATCCGCCCCGCCGAGCGCATCGCCTCGGCGTAGGCCCGCAGCGTGCGCGCCCGGCCGGGGGGCAGCGGCTCGGCGACGCCTCGCAGCACGGCCAGCATGTGCCCGATCAGCACGCCGCCGGACGACGGCGGGGCGTTCGTGTAGATCTCGCGGCCGCCGTGGTACGGCACGCGCAGCGGCCGCCGCCAGACAGCCCGGTAGCCGGCGAGGTCGGCGAGCGTGAGCCGCCCGCCGGTGACGGATTGGTGGTCGACCATCGCCGTGGCCAGGCCGCCGTCGTAGAAGTCGCGCGGCCCGAGCTCGGCCAGGCGCTCGATCGTGCCTGCCAGATCGGGCTGGCGCACGCGCTCGCCCTCGCGCACGAACCGGCCGCCGGGTGCGAACACCTCGCTCACCTCGGGGGTGTGCTGGAGCACGGCCTGGATCGCGATCAGCACCGCCTGCTGACCGCCGGTCGACGCAACCCCCTCGTTGGCCGCGACGGCCGCGGGCATCAGCAGCTCGTGCCACGGCTGCGACCCGAAGCGGCCGTGCGCCGCGGCGAGGCCGGCCACCACTCCGGGAACGGCGCACGCGGCCGCGCCGATGTGGAAGACCTGCGTCGTCTGCTCGTCGAAGGGCACGTCGACGCGGTCGAACTCGCTCAGCGGCCGGTCGTCGGGCAGCTCACGCCCGGGGATCGTGGTGAACGCGTCGAGCAGGTGCACCTTGCCGGTGCGCGCCGGGCGCACGAGCAGGAATCCGCCACCGCACGGGCCGATCAGGCCCGGCTCGGCCGCCCACGACATCGCCGCGGCCGCGACGGTCGCATCGACGGCATTCCCACCCTGCTCGAGCACCGCGGCGGCCGTACGAGCGGTCCGCTCGTGCCCGGCTGCTGCTGCTGCTCTCATGCAGGGATCGTACGCGTGACTCCCCGGGACGTGGCGGAGCCGGATCCCGACGGCGGCGTGTGGGCCGAAGTCAGCCGATCGCGCAGCGGGCGGTCGGAGCCCTCGGTGTTCAGCAGGTAGGCGTAGAGCGTCGGGCCGTCGGCGACCAGGTAGGCGTGCCCGAGGACGGTCTGCTCGTGGATGATCATCGACGTGTAGCGCTCGGCGATCCGGGCGAGCTCCTCGATGCTCTTCACCTGGACGAGATCGGTGTGACGGCCGAGGCTCGAGTGCACGACGGTCACGATCGACTCGCCGTAGCGGGCCCGGATCCGGGTCGGCTCGTCGGCCTCGCGGGATCGCAGCAGCAGCCGCAGCGCGACGATGACCGCGATCAGCGCGGCGGCGATGCCCGCGACCCCGATGCGCCGAGCGTCGGCGACGCGCACCCGCAGGCCGGCCCGGCCGAGATCGACGGGCTCCGACGCGGTCGAGCTGAGCGTCGACGTCGAGGTGGGATGGAACAGCCCCGCCGAGGCGGCCGGCGGCGCGGCCTTGCCGGGGGCGGCGGCCGGCAGCACCGGCGAGAGCTCGAGCGTGGTCAGGGTGAACGGCAGCTGCGGCGCGTCGTGGGCCGCGAACGCGTGCCCGGCGATCAGCCCGTGTGCGTGCACGTCGGGCACGATCGCAAGCGAGAAGCTCTCGTCGGCCACCTGGGTCGCGGTCGCGACGCGCTCCAGCAGCCGCTGCAGCCGGCGCAGGTGGACGGTGCCCGTGAGCGTGACGTGGTCGCCTGTGAACTGCGTCGGAGACTGCAGCGGGATCGTCCGCGTCCACCCGCTGGGCGACGACACGAGCGCGGCCAGCGACGCCGTGCCGCCGACGGCCGCCGCGGCGTGCGAGCCGAGGGCATAGGCGAACTGCACCTGCACCGGGCCTGCCAGGCGCGAGAAGATCGGCTGACCGGTGGTCGCCCGGCCGGTGTCGTAGACGGCGCCGGTGGCCGTGCTCGCCGAATAGGCGAACCGGCCGCTCTGGCGGTAGCTCACGGTGGCGGGGACGGTGCGCCTGGTCGGCGCCGTCCATGCGAGCGCCGCGACGCAGATGCACGCGGCGAGCGCGACGACGGCCACGGCGAGCGCGCCGCCGTAGGAGCCGCCGACCCATGAACGGGTCGTCGTCGCGGCCCGGGGGGCCCACTTGGGCTGCGGGCGGCGGCGACGGCCGCGGCGCACGTGCTGCACGCCTGCGCCTCCGGTCAGCAGCACGACCGCGAGCCCGGCCAGGATCGCCATCGTCATGGGCGAGCGCACCGAATTGAGCTCGCCGCCGACGCCGGGTGCGAGCACCCACAGCTTGCCGACCGTCTGTGCCTGCGTGACCGGGCCGGGATCCGGCCAGGCGTTGTTGTCACCGCGGAAGAAGTAGCCGGCGCGGGTGACCGCGATGATCCGGTGCAGCACGACGACGTGCAGCGTGCGGCTGTGGTAGGCGACGATGTCGCCGACGCGGTAGGAGGACTCGGGCCGCACCAGCGCCAGATCGCCGGCGTGGATCTTCGGCCGCATGCTGATGCCGTCGGTCACGACCCATGACGTCTGCCCGCCGATGGCGGGCGGGGCGAGGAAGAACCAGGCCGCCGCGAGCGTGACGAGACCGACGACGGTGGCCGTCAGCTTGAGCCACAGGCGGTGGCCGGATGTGCGGGGGGCGTACATCTGGTTTGGGTTACGTGGGGCGGCGGGCGGGGAGAGCCCGCCGCCCCACGTGGGTGCTGCGAAGGGGTGTTACTTGGCGGCGGCGACGGTCAGCGTGTCCAGCTGGGAATCCACATCCGGAAGGACGCAGTGAACGGCGTACGGCGAGCTGGTGCCGATGGTGCTGCCGACACCGGTGCAGTCGACCCAGCCGCTGGTCGTGAGAACGCTGTTCGAGTCGGTGAACTTGACCTGCACCTGGGTGGCGGCCTGACCGAGGTCGAAGTCGACGGCGTTCCACTTGGTCGGGTCGGCCGTGTCCAGGGTGTAGGTCACGTTGGTGATCGTGTAGCCGGAGATCACGGCGGTGCCGATACCGGCGCTGCCCGCGTCGGCGATCGTGTTGCTGGCGGTGAACGCGTAGGCGCCGATCCCTGCGACGAGGGCCAGAACCACGACCCCAATGCCCATCGGCTTCCTGAGATTCTTGAACATGGTTGCCCTTTCTTGATGACTGGCAATAAACCGCTCGATCCCCTGAATGGGGGTCAGTGCCCCCGAAGATCGGCCGGAAGCGGTCAACTCTTGAGCGCTTCGCCACCAGTTGCTGGCAGGGGCGCCCGTGCAAAACCGCTGCAGATCGCGATTCCCGCCCCACCGCCGGCTCCGCCGCCAATACGATGCGAAGCACGGGAACCACCGTCGCGAACTCGGGGTCGAACGAAGAACATGGCGAAGCCTGCCCTCCTGGCGTTGGTGCTCTCGAGCGTCGTGCTCGGTGGCTGCCGGTCGACGAGTGCCGCAACCAGCGCCGGAGACGTGCCCTCGGCGCATCCGATCGTCGCGCCCGCGTGGTCGCCGCGCATCCGCGGGTGGGAGCGCATGCTCCATGCCGCGGCCCGACATGACCCCGCGACGATCTATCCGACGCCGAGCCGGAGCGTCTTTCGCGAGCGACTCGCCCATGCGAGCTCCGAGGACGGGTTCCGGGTCGGCGCGCAGTCCAGCCGCGGAACCCCCTTCCTCGACGTGTCCAACGTCATGCGTGCGCACGGCGGTGGCCAGTGGGCACGAAGCGAACGCCTCTATCCCTACCCGCATGGATAGCGCGTGACCGACGGCGACCGCGAAGCCCTGCGGGCGACCTTCGACTCGGTGGCGGAGCGCTACGACCGCGCCCGGCCGGAGTATCCGGAGGCCCTGTTCGACGTGCTCATGCGCCAGACCGGCCTGCGGGCGGGCGATCCCGTGCTCGAGGTGGGCTGTGCGACGGGCAAGGCGACGCGGCCGCTCGCCGAGCGCGGGCTGCGCCTGACGTGCGTCGAGCTCGGCGCCGAGCTTGCGGCCGTCGCCCGCCAGAACCTGGCCCGGTTTCGCGACGTCGAGGTCGTGCACGCGCCGTTCGAGACGTGGCGCCCGCCGAAGGGCACGGAGTACGCCGCCGTCGTCGCCGCGACCGCGTGGCACTGGACCGACCCCGAGCTGCGCTACCGGCGGGCCTGGGAGCTCCTGCGGCCGGGCGGGCACCTGGCGTACTGGGCCGCGATCCACGTCCTGCCCACGGGCGGCGACCCGCTCTTCGAGGAGCTGCAGGAGGTGTACGAGGAGATCGGCGAGGGCGGCGTGAACTTCTGGCCGCGGCCGCGCGCGCTGCCCGCCGAGCGCGCCGACATCCTGGCGAGCGGCCTCTTCGACGAGGTGACCGTGACCCAGTTCGACTGGGAGCTGCGCTACGACGCCGAGGCCTACATCGATCTGCTCGAGACGTTCTCGGGCCACATCGCCATGCAGCCGTGGCAGCGCGATCGGCTCTACGGCGAGATCCGCCGCCGCCTGGCCGAGCGGCCCGACGGCGTGCTGCGGCGGCACTGGGGCGCGGCCCTGCACGTGGCCAGGCGCGCCGAGACGACGTAGGCTTGAGCCGATGGTCACGACCGAGCGGCCGACCGTGGTGATCGACGTCGCTGCGCGATGGGCGGTCGACGCCGTCCTCTTCCTGGCGATGAGCGTCGGCTTCATGGCCTGGGGCGTGATCGCGCGGTCATCGGCCGCGAACATCCTCACGTTCGCGGTCATGGCCACCGTGGCGATGCTCCTCGACCGGATGAGCCCGCTCCTGCCCGACGCGGCGGCGCTCGCACAGGCGCACGAGCGCCCGCCCGACGACGCCGTGCGCCGCACGTGGAGGCGCTACGCCGTCGCGGCGGCGGCTGCGATGGCCGCCCTGTTCGCGTTCCTGGCGGTGTTCGCCGTCATCCGCGTCGAGCCGGGCTTCTTCGCCGGCTGGATGGCCGCGTTCTTCGTCTCGCGCCTGCGGGGTCTCGTGGCGGCACGCGAGGTCGAGCGCGCATCGGGTGTGCGCCTGAGCGTCGCCGTGCGCCGCAGCGTGTGGCGCCGGCGGACGCAGGAGTTCTACGCCACGCCGCGCACGGCGTAGGGCGAAGAGCGGGGCCTGGCCCCATTCCTGCCGCGCACGGGGACAGTCCCCAGATCTAGTTCAGGAAGCTCGGCGGCTCGAGCGTGAAGTCGTCGGCCGGTGGCCGCGGTGCCGGGTCGGCCGCGCGCTCGCGTTGCGGGCGGATGCCGCTGCGCGGCGCGTCGCCCGGAAGCGGGAAGCCCGTCGCGACCACCGTCACCCACAGCTGGCCCGCCAGGCGCTCGTCGACGGTCGCGCCGAAGATGATCGTGGTGTCGTCGTCGGCGGCGGCCCGCACCACCTCGGCCGCCTCGTTCACCTCGTGCAGCGCCAGATCGCTGCCGCCTGAGATGGCGAGCAGGATGCCGCGCGCGCCGCGCACCTCGTGGTCGATCAGCGGGCTTCGGATCGCGTGGGTCGCCGCCTCGTTCGCGCGCTGCGCGCCCGTGGCCATGCCGATCCCCATCATCGCGCTGCCCGCCCCGGACATGATCGTGCGCACGTCGGCGAAGTCGAGGTTGATCAGCCCCGGCAGCGTGATCAGGTCGCAGATGCCCTGCACACCCTGGCGCAGAACGTCGTCGGCGACCCGGAACGCCTCGACCAGGCTCGTGCCCTTCTCGAGCACCTCGAGCAGGCGGTCGTTGGGGATGACGATCAGCGTGTCGGCGGCCTCGCGCAGCTCGCGCACGCCCGTGGTGGCCTGCGCCTTGCGGCGGTTGCCCTCGAACCCGAACGGCGAGGTGACGATCGCGACGGTGAGCGCGCCCACCTCGCGGGCGATCCGGGCGACGACCGGCGCGGCGCCGGTGCCTGTGCCCCCGCCCTCGCCCGCGGTGACGAACACCATGTCCGACCCGCGCAGCGCGGTCTTGATGCGGTCGTACGAGTCTTCGGCGGCCTCGCGGCCGACCTCGGGGTCGGCGCCGGAGCCAAGGCCCTGGGTGCGCTGGCGGCCGATGTGGATCTGGACGGTCGCGTCGGACATCTGCATCTGCTGCTGGTCGGTGTTCACCGCGATGAACTCCACACCGCCGATGCCGGCGTCGACCATGCGGTTGACGGCGTTGCAGCCGCCGCCGCCCACGCCGACGACGCGGATCACGGCCAGATAGGGCGTGTTCGACGCGATCGGCGGCGCGGTCGAGTAGTCGTCCGCCGGGCCGAGGTCGACGACGCGCGGCCGCTCGGCCTCGATGCCGACCTGGGTGTCCTCCTCGACGGCAGCGTCAGCCGCCTCGACCGCCGCCTCGGCGCGCTCGGTGGCCTTGAAGAGCGCCGCGAGCGGACCGTCGTGCATGCTATGGCGCTTTGCCATTGCGAAGCACCTCCCCGGCCAGATCCCGATAGGCTTTGGCCGCGTTCCCGTTGGACTCGTACTTGAGCACCGATGTCCCCTTCACAGGCGCCTCAGCGTAGCGAACCGTCTTCTTGATGCGCGTGTCGAAGACGAGCGGGCCGAAGTTCTCCTGCAGGATCTCGACCGCTTCGCGCGCGTGCAGCGTCCGTGCGTCGAACATCGTGGGCAGGATGCCCTTGATGCGGACGTCGGGGTTCAGGTTCTCGCGGATCATCGCGAGCGTGTTCTCGAGCTGGATCAGCCCGCGCAGCGACAGGTACTCGCACTGCACCGGCACGATCACGCCGTCGGCGGCCGTGAGCGCGTTGATCGTGAGCAGGCCGAGCGAGGGCGGCGTGTCGATCAGGATGTAGTCGTAGGTCGAGCGCACGGGCAGGAGCGCCTTCTGCAGCGCCCGCTCGCGCCCGATCATCGACGACATCGCCAGCTCGGCGCCGGCCAGGTCGATGCTCGAGACGGCCAGATCGACCTCGCGCGAGTGGATGATGTCCTCGATCGGGATCTTGTGCACGAGCACGTCGAACATCGACAGCTCGAGATCCTCGGGATCGATCCCCTGGCTCATCGTGAGGTTGCTCTGGGGGTCGAGGTCGACGGTCAGCACGCGCTTGCCGCGCTCGGCCAGGGCGACGCCCAGGTTGAGGGTCGTGGTGGTCTTGGCCACCCCGCCCTTCTGGTTCGCGAACGCGATCACCTGGCCCAACGGCTCGGCTCCTCTGACGGGACGCAAGCGACGGGCAGGTTTTGGTTCGGCAACGGATTCAATTGGGAGTGTGGCATTTCGCATCAGGCCGCAGTTCGCCTGGAACAAGTGTAATCCTGCCTGGGAACCGGTGTTTTCAGGTGACGGGAACGCGTCCGCCTGCGCGTGCGACCGCGATCCGTTCGGCCGGCGTCGGGTGCGAGGCCGTCAGCAGGTGGTACAGGTGCGGGGGCTCGAGCTCGCTCAGGTTGCGGGCGACGAGCCGTTCGAGCGCCCGTGCGAAGGTCTCGCCCTCGCCCGCAAGGGCGGCGGCGTAGGCGTCGGCGGCCAGCTCGCGGCGGCGTGAGTATGCGGCGCCGAGCGGCGAGACGACCGCCGAGGCGAGCGAGAACCCGAGCACGAGCGCCGGCAGCGTCGAGAGGTGCCCCACGCCGTGGGGCGCGAGCAGGTCGACCCCGGCCCAGGCGCCCGCCACGCCGACGGCGAGCGTCGCCGCCGAGACGGTGAGCAGGCGCCAGATGTCGTGGTGGACGTGGTGGCCGAGCTCGTGGGCGAGCACGACCCGCGTGCGCGAGAGCGCGCCCGCATCGTCCTCGTCGGGCTCCGCCTCGGCCAGGGTGTCCGACACGTAGATCTTCACCGTGGGGCCGAGGCCGGCCACCATCGCGTTGGCCGCGGCGGTCTTCTCGCCCATCTTCAGCAGGCGCAGCTCGCGCACGTTCACCTGCGCGCGCCGGGCGGTCTGCCACAGCTCGTCGGCGAGCGGGCCGTCGGCCATCGGCTCGCTGCGCAGGAAGAGCGGCAGGAGCAGCACCGGCCACAGGGCGGCCAGAAGCGTGCTGAACGCGACGACCGCAAGCCACACCGGCAGCGGCCACCAGCCGCCCGCGGCGCGCTGGATGCCGAGCACGCCGACGGCCGCCAGGCCACCGAGGACGAGCCCGACGCCGGCGCCCTTCGCGCGGTCGGCCAGCCATCCGCCCGGCGTCTGCCGCGACAGGCCGTAGGCGCGTGAGAGCCGGTATCCGGCGACGCCGAACGGCAGCCCCAGGAGCAGCATCGAGGCGACGAGCAGGACGAGCGCCCAGCGCCCGCCGATCGAGCCGGTGGCGGCGACGATCGCGACGAGCGCCGCCAGGTCGACGACGTTCGCCGCCAGGCCGAGCCGGCGCCGGCGGCCCTGGTAGCGGCGGGCGTCTGCCTGGCGGAGCGGATCGTCTACTTGTGACATTCCCCCAAGCGTACGTCGGCCGCTTCAGCCGACCGGCAGGTAGAGATCGATCACGTCGTGGCGGCGGTAGTACTCGATGCCGGCACGCGTCTCGTCGCTCGGGGCCGCAGCGGCGAGGGCGTCGAACGCCGGGCCGATCTGCTCGTAGATGCCGGGCGGCTGGCCGCGCAGGCGGGTGTGGAGGTAGCGGCCGCCGGCGATCATCCCCGGCTCGAGGCCGAGCGCCTGCGGATCGTC
>DASXZF010000231.1:0-11139 GCA_036502065.1 Gaiellales bacterium | reverse complement strand
CTAAGCGGTCAGGCGGCGATCCGCTCGCGCGCGGCACGGCGGGCCACGTCGAGCGCGTCCGCCGCGGTCGTGAGCATGTCCGGCTGCACGCCCACGCCCTCCCAGTTGCCGCCCGTGATCGGGTTGACCGCGCGCGCGACCGGCAGTCGCAGCTCGACGTGCTCGCTCAGCGAGACGACCTCCGACGGGTGGGCGCCGCCGCGGGTGACCTCGCCGACGACGGTGGCCCGTCGCAGCGCCTGGAGGTTGTACGCGAGCTCCTCGCCGCCCGAGAACGTGCTCGCGCTCGTGAGGACGTAGACGGGGCGGTCGAGATATCGCGGCGCGGGCACGTGGGCCGAAGTCCAGTACTGGCGCGCGGGGCCGGCCGGCCCCTCGACGATGTCGCCCAGGTGCACATCCCCGTCCGGGAAGAGGAAGCTGCACAGGAACGCGACGCCGTCGGGGCTGCCTCCGCGGGCGGCGCGCGCGTCGAGGATGAGCCCCTGCGTGTGCTCGACGAGCCGCATCGCCGCCGCGATCGCGGGGCCGGCTGACGCCGCCGGCGGGATCACCGTCAGCTCGATGAGGCCCAGGTTCTCCGGCAGCCGCTCGACGCGGCGAAGGCCGTGGTTCTCGAGGCGGAACAGCTCGGCCATGCCGGCCACGAGCGTGGCCTCGTCCTGACTCTCCTCGATCGACTCGTGCCACAGCAGCCGCAGGTGCTTGTCGTCGCACGCTGCGAGCAGGTCGGCCGAGATGCGCTCGCACAGATCCGGGCCGAGCGGCATGTCGTAGCTGCCGTCGGCGAGTCCCGTGCGCAGGCGGCTCGCGGCGTGCGCGGCCCGATCGGGGAACGGGTAGGACTCGCGCAGTCGCTCGATCAGGGTCTCGATCAGTGCGGAGTGCGCAATCGGCGTGGTCATGATTCCTCCAGGGGGAGCGGGAAGCCGAACGCGAGGACGCGGACGGGGGATGTGTCGGTGGGTGGGTTCTCGGCGTCGGCGCGGCGCAGCGGGGCGAGCAGGGCCTCGATGCCGTCGCGCAGCGCGTCGAGCTCGGCCGCCGTCAGCCGCAGCGCCCGCGACTGGAAGAAGGCGGCGTCGTCCCACCCGGCCGTCCGCGCCGGGTCGGCGAGGTAGCGGTCGAGGGCGTGCGCCTCGCGGCTGAGCAGCTCGGCAAGCAGGGTGCGGTTGCCGGTGGGGTCGTCGCCCTGCGGGACAACCACCCGCCGCTCGCGGTAGCGCCACCAGCGTTCGCGGCCGCCGCGCGGCTCGGCATCCTCCACATAGCCGTGCCGCGCGAGCTGGCGGAGGTGGTAGCTCGTCGCGCCGCTCGACTCGCCGACGCGTTGTCCCAGCATCGTGGCCGTGGCGGGGCCGCCGAACCGCAGCTCGTCGAGCAGACGCAGCCGCAGCGGATGCGCCAGCGCCCGCACGGCCCGCACGTTGTCGGTGTCGCCGGCGTCATGTGGAGTGGCCATGAATGCAAAGATAGCTTTGCAAACATCTCTTTGTCAAGTCGGGACTAGAAGGCGAGGACGTCGGGGCCGGCGCGCTCGCGCTCGGCTTCGTACCGGACGATCTCGTCCTCGCGCAGCTCGGTCATCGCGATGTCGTCCCAGCCGTTCAGGAGCCGCTCGCGCACGCCCGCGTCGATCGCGAAGCCCACCTCGCGGCCCGAGGGCAGCGTCACGGTCTGCGCCTCGAGGTCGATCGTGGCCTCGGCCGGCGCGGCGTCGAGCAGCTCGCGCACGGCGTCCGGCGGCAGGACGACCGTCAGGAGGCCGTTCTTGGAGCAGTTGATCGCGAAGATGTCGCCGAAGCTCTCGGCGACGATCGCCTGGTAGCCGAAGTCCTGCAGCGCCCACGCCGCGTGCTCGCGCGAGGAGCCGCAGCCGAAGTTGCGGCCGGTGACGAGGATCGGCGCGCCGTGGAACTCGGGCCACATGAGCGGGAAGTCGGCCTGGTGCATCCAGTCGTAGAACAGGAACTCGCCGAAGCCGCTGCGCTCGATCCGCTTCAGGAACTGCTTGGGCACGATCTGGTCGGTGTCGACCGACGTGCGGTCGAGCGGCGCCACCGCGCCCTGAACGACGCGTACGGGCTTCACGACGCCACCAGGTCGCGGACGTCGGTGAGCCGACCGGTGACGGCCGCCGCGGCCGCCATCGCCGGGCTCATCAGGTGGGTGCGCCCGCCGCGGCCCTGCCGGCCCTCGAAGTTGCGGTTCGAGGTCGATGCGCAGCGCTCGCCGGGAGCGAGGATGTCGGGGTTCATGCCCAGGCACATCGAGCAGCCCGCGCCGCGCCACTCGAACCCTGCGTCGCGGAACACCTTGTCCAGACCCTCACGCTCAGCTTGAGCCTTAACCTGGAAGGATCCGGGCACGACCATGGCGCGCACGGACGCCGCCACGCGCCGGCCGTCGATGACCGCGGCGGCGGCGCGCAGATCCTCGATGCGCGAGTTCGTGCACGACCCCAGGAAGACGCGGTCGACGGCGATCTCGGCCATCGGCGTGCCCGGGCGCAGGTCCATGTAGCGCAGCGCGCGCTCGTCGGACTCGCCCGCGGGCTCGGGCACCACGCCCGTGATCGGCGCCACCTGGGCCGGGTTCGTGCCCCACGACACCTGCGGGGCGATGCCGCGCAGATCGACGGCGACCGTGCTGTCGAACGTCGCTCCCTCGTCGGTGACGTAGCCGCGCCAGCGCTCGACCGCGGCGGCGAAGTCGTCCGGCACGCCGGGGCGGCCCTCGAGGTGGGCGAACGTGACGTCGTCGGGGGCGATCATGCCGGCGCGCGCGCCCGCCTCGATCGACATGTTCGCAACCGTCAGGCGGCCCTCCATCGACAGGCCGCGAATCGCGGCGCCGGTGTACTCGACGACGTGGCCGGCGGCGCCGTCGGTGCCGATCTGGGCGATCGTGCCGAGGATCATGTCCTTGGCCGTGCAGCCCGGTCCGAGATCGCCGGTGTAGTCGATCCGCATCGTCTGCGGCCGCCGCTGCGGCAGCGTCTGGGTCGCGAGGACGTGCTCGACCTCGCTCGTGCCGATCCCGAACGCGAGCGCGCCGAACGCCCCGTGCGTGGACGTGTGCGAGTCGCCGCAGACGATCGTCATGCCCGGCTGCGTCAGCCCGAGCTCGGGCCCGATCACGTGCACGATGCCGTTGCGGCGATGCCCGAGCGGGTACAGGCGCACCCCGAACTCGGCGCAGTTTCGCTCGAGCGCCTCGAGCTGGGCCTGGGACAGCTCGTCGGGCTCGCCGGGGCCGGTGGCGACGTTGTGGTCGGCGGTCGCGACGGTGCGGTCGGGACGGCGCACCCGCCGGCCGGCCGCGCGCAGGCCCTCGAACGCCTGCGGGCTCGTCACCTCGTGCACCAGATGCAGGTCGACGAAGAGCAGGTCCGCGCCGATCGCATGGTCGTCCCAGACCTTCTCGAAAAGGGTGCGCGGCGCCGCTGCCATCGTGGCGGTCAGTGTACCGACGGTTTGGCCGGGGCTCGGCCGTTGCCGTACACTCGGCGGCGTGATCTGCGCCGCCTGTGGAATGGAAAATGCTCCCGGCAAGCGCTTCTGCCGCAGCTGCGGCACATCGCTCGCCGCGGCCTGTCCGGCCTGCGGCTCCGCGGTCACGCCGGACGACCGATTCTGCGGCGAGTGCGGCACGCCGCTCGGCGCGGCGGCGCCCACCCCGCCGGGCGCTCCGGCCGCCCGCATCCTCGCGCCCGCGGCGCGCGTCGAGCCGGCCACGGAACGGCGGCTGGTCACCGTGCTCTTCGCCGACGTGGTCGGGTTCACGACGCTCTCGGAGGCGCGCGATTCCGAGCAGGTGCGCGCGCTGCTCTCGCGCTACTTCGACGTGTGCCGGCGGCTGATCGAGCTCTACGGCGGCGTGGTCGAGAAGTTCATCGGCGACGCCGTGATGGCCGTCTGGGGCGCCCACAGCGCCACCGAGGACGACGCCGAGCGGGCCGTGCGGGCGGCGCTCGACCTGGTGGCGGCGGTGACCGCCCTGGGCGACGAGATCGGCGTCCCCAACCTGCGCGTGCGGGCGGGTGTGCTCACCGGCGAGGCCACGGTCACCATCGGCGCGGTGGGCGAGGGCATGGTGGCGGGCGACGTCGTCAACACCGCAGCTCGGGTGCAGGCACTGGCGGATCCGGGCCACGTGTTGGTCGGCGACTCCACACGGCGCGCCACCGAGCCCACGGTGGTGTTCGAGGATGCCGGGGAGCACGAGCTGAAGGGCAAGATCGGCCTGCATCGGCTGTGGCGAGCGGTGCGCATCGTGTCGGGCGCGCGGGGCTCGCTCAAGTCTGAGGGTCTGGAGGCGCCGTTCGTCGGCCGCGAGCGCGAGCTGCGCCAGATCAAGGACCTGTTCCACACCTGCGCCGACGAGCGGCGCGCGCATCTCGTGTCGGTCACGGGGATCGCCGGGATCGGCAAATCGCGCCTCGTGTGGGAGTTCTACAAGTACTTCGACGGCCTCGCCCAGGTGATCTACTGGCACCGCGGCCGCTGCCCGTCCTACGGCGAGGGCGTGACTTACTGGGCGCTGGCCGACATGGTGCGGATGCGCTGCCGGATCAGCGAGGACGAGCCTTCCGAGGCCGTTCTGGCCAAGCTCGGCGGCGTCCTTGACACCCACGTCACCGACGCGGATGAGCGTGCGTTCGTCGAGCCCCGCGTCGCGCACCTGCTGGGCGTCGAGGGCGGTGCGCGCTTCGAGCGCGAGGACCTGTTCTCAGCCTGGCGCCTCTTCTTCGAGCGCCTGGCGGACGTGTACCCGACCGTGCTCGCCTTCGAGGACATGCAGTGGGCCGACGCGTCGTTGCTCGACTTCATCGAGCATCTGCTCGAGTGGTCGCGCAACTCGCCTCTCTACGTGATCACCGCCGCGCGGCCCGAGCTGGTGGACAAGCGGCCGACGTGGGGCGCCGGCAAGCGCAACTTCACGTCGCTCTACCTCGAGCCGCTCGGCGACGGCGCGATGCGCGCCCTGCTCGACGGCCTCGTCGCCGGGCTGCCGGACGCCCTGGCGGCCCAGATCCTGGCCCGGTCGGAGGGCGTGCCGCTCTACGCTGTCGAGACCGTGCGGATGCTGCTCGACCGCGGCCATGTGGTGCAGCAGGGCAGCGTGTATCGGGCCACCGGCCCGGTCGAGACGCTGGAGGTGCCCGAGACGCTGCACGCGCTCATCGCTGCGCGCCTCGACGGCCTCTCGGCCGACGAGCGGCTGGTGGTGCAGAACGGGGCGGTGCTCGGCAAGACCTTCACCAAGGACGCGCTGGCCGCCATCGCGGGCACGGACGACTCCGCCTACGACCCAATCCTGGCCGGGCTCGTACGCAAGGAGGTGCTCTCGATCCAGGCTGATCCGCGCTCACCCGAGCACGGCCAGTACGGCTTCCTGCAGGATCTGATGCGCCGCGTCGCATACGAGACGCTGTCCCGGCGCGAACGGCGCCTGCGCCACCTCGCGGCCGCCGCGCACGTCGAGTCGACCGTCGCCGACGATGACGAGCTGGTCGAGGTGCTCGCGGCCCACTACCTGGATGCCTTTGAGGCGGTGCCCGACGCAGAGGATGCGGATGCGGTGCGCGCACGGGCGCGTGACCTCTTCGTGCGTGCTGCTGAGCGCGCCGAGTCGCTCGGGGCGCCCGGCGAGGCCCAGCGCTACTTCGCCCAGGCCGCTGACCTTGCCGACGACGCCGAGAGCCGTGCCGGGCTGCTCGACCGGGCCGGGCAGATGGCGACACGCGCGGGCCTTGCCGAGAGCGCCCAGGCCCGGTTTGAGGAGGCGATCGCGCTCTACACCGCCGCCGGCAACACCCACGCCGCCGCCCGCGTGACGAGCCGGCAGGCATACGTCGACGAGCGGGCGGGCCGGCACGAGCTCGCGATCACGCGCATGCAGGATGCGCTCGCGGTGATCGGCGACGACGAGCCCGACGCGGACGTTGCGCTGCTCACCGTGCGCCTGGGAAACGCGCTCCTGTTCGTCGGACGCATCCCTGAGGCGGCCGAGCTGATCGAGCGCGCCCTCGAGATGGGCGAGGCGCTCGGTGTGCCGGAGATCCTGATTCGCGGATGGAGCGCCAAGGCCATCCTGGTCGCCCCGCGGCGTCGCCGCGAGGCCGAGATGCTGCTGCGGGCCGCCGCAGCGCTCGCGCTCGAGCAGGGCTCCTCCGACCGGGCTGCAACGGCGCTCGGAAACCTGTCCGACCTCGCGTTCGGACACGACCGCTACCAGGACGCGCTCGGCTATCTCGAGCAGTCGCTCGAGCTCGCCCGCCGCGCGGGCGATCGTCCCAACATCTGGTTTGCGACCAGCGAGTCGACCTATGCCCTCTACCACCTGGGCCGGTGGGATGAGGCCATGGCGGCGTTCGCGGAGCTGCCTGTGGAGCAGCTGCCGAGCGGGCACGTGCTCATCAGCCCGTTGACGTCGGTGTTGCCGATCCACCTGCATCGCGGCGAGCTCGAGGACGGCCGGACGCTGCGCGACATCTACGCCCGCCTGGAGGACTCCGTCGACGTTCAGGAGCGATCGTGCTTCGCGGCCGGCTGCGGCATCCTGGCGGTCGCCGAGGGTCGCTACGACGAGGCGCTGCGGTGGGCCGAGACGGCCGTGGCGACAGAGGGACTCATGGGGGCGTGGCCGCAGAACGTGAAGCTGGGCCTGTTGGCAGCCGTCGAGGCTGCGCTCGTCCTCGGCCGGCGGGACAAGGTGGAGGAGTTGCTTCGGCTCATCGAGGGGCAGCCCGCCGGAATGCGCACGCCGCTCATGGCCGCGCACGCGCACCGCTTCCGTGGGCGTATGACGGCAGATGCCGACGTCGCCGAGGCCGAGTTCGCCGCCGCCGAGCGACTGCTGGCCGACCTCGGAATCCCGTTCTGGCTCGCGGCCACGCAGCTGGAGCACGCCGAGGCGCTGGTCGCGCACGGCGGCGACGGCGACATCCGTGACCTCGTCGACGCCTCCCGCGCGACCTTCGAGCGCCTGCGTGCGGCTCCGTGGCTCGAGCGGCTCGAGTCGCTGCGCACCCCCGTGCCCGAGACCGCGTCCTAGACCTACCGCGGCTGGATGCGGGCGAACGCCTCGGCCCACAGCCTGACCGGCACCACCTTCGCGATCTTCATCAGGGCGAGCATCGGCAGGGGGAAGACGACCTCGGCCTTGCCCTTCTCGAGGCCGCGCACGATCCGGCGGGCGGCGTCGTCCGGCTCGAGCATGAACGGCATCGGGAAGGTGTTCTTGGCGGTCAGGTCGGTGCGGACGAACCCGGGGCAGATCGTGTGCACCGCAATGCCGAGCGGGCGCAGGTCGATGCGCAGCGACTCGAGCATGTTGATCTCGGCGGCCTTGGTGGCGCCGTAGGCCTCGGACTGGGGCAGGCCGCGGTAGCCGGCCACGCTCGCCATCCCGGCGATCGCGCCGCTGCGGCGCCTCCGCATGTCGGCGAGCACAGCCTCGATCCCGTGGACCATCCCGATCACGTTGGTGTCGAAATGGCGCCGGATCACGTCGGTGTCCCACGAGTCGACCGAGAACTGGCCCCAGTAGGCGGCGTTCAGCACGACGAGGTCGATGGCGCCGAAGCGCTCGCGGATCGCCTCGGCCGCCGCCATCATCGCGGCGCGATCGGTGACGTCGGCGGGCACCGGCAGCACCTCGCCGTGCGCGCCCGCGGCGAGCTCTTCGAGCTTCTCGGCCCGACGCGCGCTGGCGGCGACCCGGCAGCCGCGGGCCGCGAGCTCGCGCACGAGCGCCGCCCCGATCCCGCTCGACGCACCGCTGACCCAGACCCTGGTGCCGTCGCGCAGCCTCATGGTCGATCCCCACCGCCACAACCGGGGTCAGACCCCGATCGTCGGCTGTCACGCAGGTGTCTCAATCCGGTATCACCACTCGCTCGTCCGAGGTATTCATGTCAACTTCGTCGCCCGATCCCTTTAGCCTGTGGAGATGCCGCGCTCCGAACCCGAGTTCGCCGAGTCGTACCAGATCGCATACGAGCAGGCATCGATCTCGCTCCAAAACCAGGCCACGGTCCTCGAGAGCTACCAGACCCGTGCGGCGACGATCATCTCGGGCGCGGCGATCGCAACGTCGTTCCTCGGCGGCCGGGCCCTCGAGCGCGGCCAGCCCGGTTCGGAATGGACATGGGTCGCCGTCGCCTGCTTTGCGGGACTGATCCTCGCCTGCGGTGTGGTGCTGCTCTCCTTCGAGATCGGCGCGTGGGTCGTGACGCTCCGATGACCGGGTTATCATGAGGGGGATGAGACTCGCCGAGCCACAGCGGCCGAACCCGATCCCGCCCGAGACGCGCAAGCCCGACGGCAAGGGATAGGCGGCGCGACTCGTCCGGGAACCGCCGTGCCTGGACGATGCTATGGCCGGGCCAGGCGGAGCTGGGCGTCGCCGATCGCGCCCGTCGCGAATCCCGCCTCGCAGTAGGCCAGGTAGAACTCCCACATGCGCACGAACGTGGCGTCGAAGCCGAGCGCGTGCACCCGGTCGCGCTGCTCGACGAAGCGCGAGCGCCAGTGCCGCAGCGTCGTCGCATAGTGATGCCCGATCTCGGCGGCGTGGGTGACGCCGAGCGATGAGGCGTCGCGCAGCGACCGGTCGATCGCCTCGCGTGACGGGATCAGCCCGCCCGGGAAGATGTACTTGTGGATCCAGCTGTAGGCGTGCCGTGACGCCAGGTAGCGGCGGTGGGGCATCGTGATCGTCTGCAGGCCCATCGCCCCGCCCGGCTCGAGCAGCCGGTCGCACGTCGCGAAGAACACGGGCCAGTACTCCTCGCCGACCGCCTCGAGCATCTCGATCGAGACGATCTTCGAGTAGCTGCCCTCGATGGCGCGGTAGTCGCGCAGGATCACGTCGATGCGGTCGGACAGGCCGGCCGCCGCGATCCGCTCGCGCGCGAGCGCCGCCTGCTCGGCCGAGATCGTCGCCGTCGTGACGCGGCAGCCGCGCGTGGCTGCGGCGTGCATCGCGAAGCCGCCCCACCCGGTGCCGATCTCGAGCAGGTGGTCGGAGGCGCGCAGGTCGACCATGCGGCAGAGCGTCTCGTACTTGCGCACCTGGGCGGCCTCGAGGGTGTCGCCCGGCTCGAACACCGCCGCCGAGTAGGTCATGGTCGGGTCGAGGAAGGTCGCGAACAGGTCGTTCGAGAGGTCGTAGTGGCGCGAGATGTTGCGCGCGGCGCCGGTGGGCGTGTTGCGCTGCTCGGCGGGGATGCGCGGCTCGTAGAGGCCGCGCAGGCGCTGCAGCGGGCCCGGCAGCAGCCGGTCGACGCGGGCGGCGAAGGCGCCGAGCGCCTCGGCCAGGTCGTCGGCGGCCCAGTCGCCCGCCATGTACGCCTCGCCGAAGCCGATCTTGCCGCCGGCGGCGAGCCGGTGGAAGAAGGCATCCCGGGCGATCGTCATGACGGGGCCGTCGGGATCGCCGCGGCCGGCGATGGCGCCGTTCGGCAGCACGACCCGCAGGGGCAGGTGGTGCACGGTGCGCAGGAAGAGGGCGCGGGCGATGGTCGCCCGGGCCGCCACCCGGGGCGCGTGTGGCGTGCGCCAGATCGGGTGGTCCGATCCGGCCTGCTGCGAGACGACGGTCATCCGACATGCTCCTGGGGTGTGTGCGGGGGGCGGGGGACGCGGGCGACACCGCGCAGGGCGAGCTTGATGCCCTGCAGGTGGATCAGCGAGGTGACCCGCGCCGTCATCAGCGGGTGGCGCACGAGCATGCGGGCCACCGAGGCGTTCGTGAGCGGCACGCGCCGGCCGGTGAGCGACGCGGCGAAGACGCGCCGGCCCGACTGGTGCAGCGCCATCTGCACCGAAAGGCGCTCGTCCGGCGGCGTGAGCGTCATCCGGTAGCGGCCGTCGACGGTGAGAAACGGCGACACGTAGAACTCCTTGCCCGTCTCGACGCGGCCGCGCTCGCCCGGCTCGAGCAGATAGCAGTGGCGCTGGCCGTAGGTGTTGTGCACCTCGGCGACCATGCAGCGCAGCGCTCCGTCGCGTCCGTGGCAGTAGTAGACCGAGAGCGGGTTGAACACGTAGCCGAGCACGCGCGCGTTGGTCAGGAGGGTCACGTGGCCGCCGTCGAGGTCGATGCCCTGCGCGCCGAGGTACGTGCGCAGGTTCTGCGCGATCGTCCGGCCGGAGGCGCCCAGGTGGTCGCGGGCGCGGATCGTGGTGAGCGCGCGGCGGTCGTTGCCGAACGCCCACAGGCGGCGGTCGAGCTCGTCCAGCTCGTCCAGGTCGACCAGCCACATGTAGACCGGGTAGCGGAACAGGTTGCGGTGCTCGGTGCGGCGATCGTGCACCACGTGCCCCTCGTAGAGCGCCGATCTCACCAGGCGCACCCGAGCGCGAGCGCGGCGCGGAGCCCCGAGACGCAGCCGTCCTCGTGGAATCCCCACCCGTGGTAGGCGCCGCAGTAGTAGGTGTTGCGCACGCCCTGCAGCTCGGGCAGGCGCGTCTGGGCGGCGAGGCTCGCGTGCGTGTAGATCGGGTGCTCGTAGCTGAACCTGCGCAGCTCGTGCCCGGCCCCGATGCGGGTCGTGCCGTTCAGCGTGACGCAGTATTCGACGGGTTCGTGGAGGGCCTGGAGCCGGTTCAGGTGGTAGGTGACGTGCACGAGCGGCCGGCTGCTCGAGCACGACTCGAGCAGGTAGTTCCACGATGCGCGGGCGCCCGCCGAGCGCGGCAGGAGCGATGCATCCGTGTGCAGAACGGTCTGGTTGCTCGAGTATGCGAACGCGCCCAGAACGGCGCGCTCGGCATCCGTCGGGTCGGCGAGCATGCGCAGGGCCTGGTCGGGGTGCGCGGCGATCACGACGCGGTCGAAGCGGTGATCGCCGTTCACCGTGACCCCGTCGCCGTCGCGCTCGATCGCCGTGACGGGCGTGGTCACGTGCACGCGGTCGTCGAGCCGCCGGGCGATGCCGGCGACGTACTCGCGGCTCCCGCCGGTGACCGTCCGCCACTGCGGCGAGTTGGTGACGGTGAGCATGCCGTGGTTGGCGAAGAAGCGGATCAGGTAGCGGGCCGGGAAGTCGAGAACGGTGCTGGGTGACGACGACCACACGGCGCCCGTGAGCGGGAGCATGAAGTGGTCGGTGAAATAGGGCGAGTATCC
>DASXZF010000230.1:0-23221 GCA_036502065.1 Gaiellales bacterium | reverse complement strand
CGGGTCCCACACCGCGCGGCGCGGCGAAGGCGCCGGCCTCGATCTCGCAATCACCGAGGGTGATGCTCCCCTCGGTGCCATCGGTCTGAACGTGGACTGGGGCGCCGACGACGCGGTGCTCGGCTACTGGGTGGCACAGCCGGCGCGTGGACGCGGCCTGGCGACAGGCG
The DNA here is from genome assembly GCA_036502065.1 of Gaiellales bacterium. Classification (GTDB taxonomy): domain Bacteria; phylum Actinomycetota; class Thermoleophilia; order Gaiellales; family JAICJC01; genus JAICJC01. The sequence goes on along the minus strand of DASXZF010000230.1, from coordinate 23,051 downwards.
CGCTGCGCCTCGTCTCCGATTGGGCGCGCGCCGAGTTGCGCCTGACAACGCTGAAGCTGACCACGATGAGGGGCAACGGCGCGTCAGAGCGGGTCGCGACGAAGGCGGGCTTCACCGCAGTCCGGGTCGTCGAGGACTGCGACCTGGGTACGAAGCACGCCACCGTGACTCTGTGGGAGCTCGGTACGCCGACCTAGAACAGGATCCCGTGGTTCCCCAGCCGCGCGTTGCGGCGGGCGGCATGCGAGGCTGTCGCGAACAGGTGCTCGACCGAGAACGCGGGCGCCGGCTCCCAGCCGGCGGTCGCCGCGGCGCGGCCGGCGGCCGCGACGGCTGCCCTGATCGCGCCCTCGTACCCGCCCGCCTCGAGACGGAGCACGGCGACGGGCGTCATCGCGCTCATCGTGAACCACCGGTCGCCCGCCTGGATCTGGCCGTCCGCCCCCGTGTCGGTCATCTCCACGAGCCCGCACGGGCCAGAGTCCTCCAGCGCGGCGCGCCAGCGCTCGCCCAGATCCGTGCGCGTCCCGCCGGTCGCGAGCATTCCCGCGCTGCGCGTGTCGACGTCGAGGATCACGTCCCATGAGATGGGTGCCTCGGAGTCGGGTCGATCGAGGAACTCCCATCCGGTCGGGCGCCGGCGACCGAGCACGCGCGACTCGTCGACCGGCGGATCGGGTAGCGGGACGGCGCCTGCCGAGAAGTAGTCCTCGCAGGCGATTCGCACCGCCACGCGCTCGGAGTGCGCCCGTCCCCAGGCGACCGCCTCGTCGAGCGGCACAAGGTCCTCGGGCGGGCTCTGCACAGGGTCCGGCGGAAGCGGCTCGTCGCCCACCCAGTAGAGGTCGCACGAGAACAGGCCCGTCGCGACTGGGCCACGTCCGTCGACCTCACACTGCTCGACGAGATGCGCGACGAGGTTCGCCATCAGGACAGCGTGCGCATCACCCACACGGCCAGCACGCGTGCGCACACCGCGACGTCCTCGAGGGCGACGTGCTCGTCGACGGCGTGCGCGAGCTCGGGATCGCCGGGGCCGTAGAGCACCGTCGGCGTCTCGCCCTGGTCGATCAGCAGGCGCGCGTCGGAGCCGTAGGGCACGCCGACGAACGGCGGCAGCCGGCCGGCCACGTCGCGGGCCGCCTCGCCCAGCGCCCACGGCAGCGCGTGATCGGAGGGGACGGACGCCGACGCGAACCGCCCGCCGGTGATCTGCACCTCCACGGGGTGGTCGCACAGCCAGTCGTCGGCGGCGCAGGCGGCCGCGATGACCGTCCGCAGCTCAGCCTCGGCCTCGGCCGGGGTCTGGCCGACGCGCACGCCGTAGCGGCCCTCGGCAACCAGGCGCTCGGGCACGGTCGACGACCAGTCGCCGGCGCTGACACGGCCGATCGACGTGGGGTAGGGCAGGCGCAGATCGCGCATCGACTGCAGCGTCTCGGCGGCGTTTCGCTCGGCTTCGTTGCGTTGCAGCGCCTCCATCACCGGCACGAGCTTCTCGACGGCCGAGACGCCGCGGCGGCGAAAGGCCGCGTGCGCGCTCTTGCCCGGGACGGTCAGGGTGAACGTGATCGCGCCGGCCTGGGCGGTGACGAGGTCGAGCCGGGTCGGCTCGGTGATGACCGCCCAGTCGCCCGTGCAGCCCGCGCGGATCGCGGCCAGCATGCCGGCGCCGCCGTCCTCCTCACCGGGCACGGTGACGAGCATCACCTCGCCGCCGAGCTCGACACCCGCCTCGTGGATCGCGCGCAGCGCGGCGAGGCCGGCGACGACGCCCGCCTTCATGTCGCAGGCGCCGCGGCCGTAGAGCACGCCATCGGAGATCCGGGGCCGAAACGGCGGCGACGTCCACGCCAGCTCGTCGCCGCCCGACACGACGTCGATGTGCCCGGCGATCAGGATGCGCGCGCCGGCCGTGTCGCCCGTCAGGCGACCCGTGACGACGGGGTGCGTCTCGCGCGCGACCTCGACGCCCGGGAAGTCCGGATCGGTGGAGAGGTCGATCGCGGGCGTGTCGACGCGCTCGACGTCGAGTCCGGCCGTCGTCATCCGAAGGGCCACCTCGGTCTGCACCGCGCCCTCGTCGCCGGTCAGGCTGGGGATGGCGACGAGCGCCGCCAGGTCGTCGGTCAGCCGGTCGCGGTCGACGTTCGCGACGACGGCCAGCTCGGCCGGCGTGAGGTTCTTCATCCGCGCAGGAGCGGGCGGGTGATGCAGGTCGGGCCGCCGGAGCCGTTGATGCACACCTCGGTGCCCGCGAACGTGTGCACCTCGCAGCCGCGGTCGACCAGCGCCCGCTGGGTGACCGGATTTCCCTCGACCATCACGACGACTCCCGGCCGCACCGCCAGGATGTTGCAGCCCTGGGTGGCGAGCTCGTCCTCCGGCACGGACACCATCTCGACACCGCGCTCGACGAGCAGCTCGTACAGGCCCGCGGGCAGCTGGGGCAGGAACACGGCCGCGATGTCGTCGGCGACCGGAGAGATCACCGAGAGCAGGTGCAGGCACTCGGCCGGGCCGTTGGCGTAGGGGACGTCGAAGACGTGCACGTCGCCGCCGACGAGCTCGGTCAGGCGGCGGGCGCCCGCCGAGTTCGTGCGCAGCGACCGGCCGATGCAGAACACCTCGGGCGTGAGCCAGAAGGTGTCGCCGCCGTCGGCGGTCTCGTCCGCGCCGAGCCGGCCGACGACGGGGATGTCGTGCCCTTCCGCCCAAGCCTCGAGCGCGGCGGACTCGCCCTGGCGAGTCGGCTTGCCCGATCGCAGCCCGATCAGGCCGCGGTCGGTGACCAGGGCCGGGTCGAAGGTGTAGACGAGGTCGGGGCTCGCCGTCTCGGTCTCGAGCTGGTGCACCGCGACTCCGAGGCCGGTGAGGATCGAGCAGAAGGCGTCGTGCTGGCGCTGGGCCCCGGTCAGGTCGACGGGGTGCAGGAAACCATGGGCCGGGTCGTCGTGGGCGTTACCGAACGCCTCGCCGGGACGCTTCACGAGCACCTCGTGCAGCGGGGCGGTCATGCTCTGGGCGCCGAAGCGGCGCGTGGAGGGTGCTGCGGTATCGGCCATGCCGGGAAACTACACTCTCCCTCGTGTCGGAGGAACATGACTACCGCGCCGAGTACAACGAGGCCGTGCGCCGGGCGATCGCCGGCGAGGTCGGGATCTACCGTGACTTCGACCGCCACCGCCAGGAGACGGTGTGGCGGCTGCTCTCGAGCGACCGCCAGGCGCTGCTGCGCTTCTGCCAGCGCCAGGGCATCTCGGTCGGCAAGATGGACACGATGCAGACGCTCAAGAGCCCCAAGCCGCTGCTCCAGCTGATCGCCCACGGCCACGACGCCGACACGGTGGCCCGCTGGGCTCGTCGCGGGTAGCTCGGTGCGTTGGCTGATCGTCGTCGACTTCGACGGCACCATCACCGATCGCGATACGCAGGACGCGCTGCTCGAGAAGTATGCGCCCGATGCCTATGAGGTGGCCGAGCGGGGCCTGTCCGATGGGCGGCTGACCCTGCGGGAGTGCATGGAGATGGAGTTCGCGCCCGTCCGCGGCGATCACGACGCGCTGGTGGCCGAGGCCGTCGGCGACGCGGTCGTGCGGCCCGGATTCGCCGAGTTCGTCCGCGCCGCGCAGGCGGGCGGGCACCGGCTCGTGATCGTGTCGGGCGGATTCGAGTCGATCATCCGGCCGATCCTCGCCCGCGAGGGGGCCGACCACCTCGAGGTGATCGCGCACGAGGTGCACTTCTCTCCCGATGGCACCAGGCTCGACTTCCGCCACGGCGAGGGCTGCGCCGTGTGCGGCCAGGAGTGCAAGCGCTCGGTCGTCGACGAGCTGCGCAACGGCAACCCCGTCGCTTACGTCGGCGACGGCTTCTCCGACCGCTGCGCGGCCGTCGCCGCCGACCGCCGCTTCGCCCGCCACTCGCTCGCCGCCGACCTCGACGGCATGGGCCTCGACTACACGCCGTTCGACGATTTCCACACCGTTCGCGAGGCCCTTTTCGGAACGTGATCCGTGCCTCGGGGCGCGATCCCAATTCCGCCGGTCAACGGCGTATGATGGCGCCGCGAAATCCCGGTCAGCGACAGAGAGGAGTCGAAGTGAGCGACCCGACGGGCGGAGACGTCCGCATGGACTCCGATGCCGAACAGCTGAAGGAGCTCGGCTACACCCAGGAGCTCGAGCGGTCGTGGAGCGGCTTCACGAACTTCGCGATCTCGTTCTCGATCATCTCGATCCTGGCGGGGTGCTTCACCACCTACGGCCAGGCCTGGAACAACGGCGGCCCGATCGCAGCCACGGTCGGCTGGCCGCTGATCTGCGCCTTCATCCTCATCGTCGCCTTCTGCATGTCCGAGATCCTGTCGGCGTATCCCACGGCGGGCGGCATCTACTACTGGGCGCTGCGCCTCGGCGGCCCGGGGTGGGGCTGGTTCACCGGCTGGTTCAACCTGGTTGGGCTGGTGGGCGTGGTGGCGTCGGTCGACTACGGCGCAGCCCTGTTCGCGTCGTACACGATCGGGCTCTTCGACAAGCACTACAACGCGTTCAGCCTGAACCACATCTTTCTGATCTACGTGATCTTCCTGGCGGCGCACACCGTGTTGAACCTGTTCCCGTCGCACATCCTGCGCTACTGGAACAACACCAGCGTGTGGTGGCACGTCGCCGGCCCGATTATCATCGTGGGCATCCTGGCCTTCTGGGTGCAGCACGGCCACCAGAGCATCTCGTTCGTCTTCACGCACCGGATCAACAACTCCGGGTTCTTCAGCGGAAGCCACCACGGGCTCAGCTTCTGGTTCTACGTGATGCCGCTCGGGTTCCTGCTCACGCAGTACACCGAGACGGGATACGACGCGTGCGCCCATCTCTCGGAGGAGACACGCGGGGCGGCGCACTCGGCCGCGCGCGGCCTGTGGCAGGCCGTGTTCTATGCGGCCGTCGGCGGCTGGATCCTGCTGCTCGCCTTCACCTTCGCCGCCACCAACGTGAACTTCATCAACAACGTCGCGGGGAACAACCCCTACGGCGCCGGCTACGTGGTGGGCATCTTCAGCTCGTCGCTGACGCTGGCCGCGTTCAAGATCGTCATGGTCATCTCGACCATCGGCCAGTTCTTCTGCGCCGGCTCGGGCATGACCAGCCTGTCGCGGATGCTGTTCGCGTTCAGCCGTGACCGGGCGGTGCCCGGCCACCAGTGGTGGTCGAAGGTGAACCGCTCGCACGCCCCGGCGAACGCGACCCTGATCGGCGCGATCATCTGCGTCATCGTGGCGCTGCCGGCGCTCAAGGGCAACGCGGCGAACGTGCCGTACGCGTTCTACGCCATCGTCTCGATCACGGTCATCGGGCTCTACATCGCCTACGTGATCCCGGTGTATCTGCGCTGGCGCATGGGAGACGCCTTCCAGGGCGGCCCATGGACGCTCGGCTCGAAGTACAAGTGGATGTGCCCGATCGCGGTGGTCGAGGTCATCATCATCTGCATCTACATGTCGCTGCCGTACGCGCCGGCCGGCATTCCCGGCCGCACCGGGTTCGCGCTCGATAACGGCGTCGTGAACTACGCGCCGGTGCTGGTGGCCGCCATCATCCTGTTCGCAGGCGTGTGGTGGCTCGTGTCGGCGAAGAACTGGTTCACCGGCCCCGTGATCCCGAGCGCCTCCTCCGTCGAGGCGGAGCTCTCGGGCGACTGACACGTGCGCCTGACGCGCCCGGCCGTTCGCGCCGGGCGCGTCAGGCGGCGTTGCGTGCGCGGGCGGCGGCGATCGCCGCGAAGCGCTCGGCCATCCCGCGCCCGATCGCCTCGTGCGCGTCGAGGTTGCGGTCGAGCTCAGCCAGGTAGCGCTCCTCGGTGTAGCCGGCCTGCTCGAGCTCGGGCTTGCCCCATCGCAGCCAGTTCATGAGGATGTCGCGCGTCACCTCGATGTGGAACTGCGTACCCCAGGCGGACTCGCCCAGCCGGAACGCCTGCAGGCAGGTCGGGTTGCGCCCGAGCTCGACCGCGCCGGGCGGAAGCTCGCACGCGTAGTGGTGCCACTGCATGGCCGTGAACGTCTCGGGCACGTCGCCGAGCACCGCGTCGGACGAGGCGGCGGCGTTCGTGTGCACCTGCACCCACCCGACCTCGGAGGGATCGCTGCGATGCACGTCGCCGCCGGCGGCCTTCGTGAGCATCTGGGCGCCGAGGCAGAGGCCGATCACCGGCACCTCGTCGCGCAGCGCCTCGCGCAACAGGTCGATCTCCTGGTCGATCCAGGGATAGACGTCGGCCTCGTGGGTGTTGGCGGTGCCGCCGCAGCTGATCACCGCGTCATAGCCGGCGAGACTCTCGGGCAGCTCGTGCTGGGCGACGTCGACCGAGTCGATCTTGAAGCCGTGCAGGCGCAGCGGCGCCAGGAACAGGCCGCCGGGGCCGCTGGGCTCGTTCACGATGTGGAGCGCGCGCATGGTCAGCCGCCCTCGACGATCCGCGCCGCCTCGCGATAGGGCTCCTGCTCGCGCCGGATCAGGTCGGGATTGGTGTTGCGGGCGTGGGCCAGCTCGAGGGTGAAGAGCTGGAGCGGCACGGCGGCGCCGAGCAGGGCGGCCGCGGTCGCCGGAAGGCCGGCGGCCGTGGGCACCGGCACGACTCCGGCGGGCGCGAGGTCGGCCAGGTCGGTGTGGGTCGTGATCACGGCGCAGGCGATGCCGATCTGCGCGCAGGCCCGTAGCGCCACCTCGGCCCGGGCCGAGCGGGCCGCGTCGGCGCGCCGGTCACAGAGCACGAGCACGACGCCGGTGCTCGCGTCGGTGGCGGGGAAGTGGCCGTGGAGGAGCGTCTCGAGATCGCGCATCGCGCTCGGCACGTGGCAGGCCTCCTCGATCTTGAGGGTCAGCTCGCGCGCCGTGGTGCGATCGGCGCCGCTGCCGACGATCAGAAGCTGGCTGCAGCCGTGCAGCCGCTGCGCCGCGGCGCGGGCGGCGTCACCGGATGCGGCGCCGGCCGCGACGAGCTCGCCGGCGGCGGCCGCGTCGGCCTGCGCGCCGGATGCCGCAGCGGCGAGCGCATACCCGGCCGCGAGCGGCGAGATGTAGCCGACCGTGTGGCACCACGACCGGTCGACGTCGGGCGTCACGAGCACCGCATCGGCGTGGCGGGTCGACTCCGACTCCGGCTGGGCGGTGATGAGGCCCGTCGCCGAGCCGTTCGCGCGCGCCTTCTCGAGCGCGCGTGCGGTCGCCCACGTGCCGCCCTCGTGCGAGACGCCGACCACGACGCCACCGTGCTGCGGCTCCAGATAGGCCTCGTAGGCCTGGCGCGAGACGGCCTCGACGCCGGCCTCGCGCAGGATCTCGGCGACGCCCAGCGAGGCGTGCTCGCTCGTGCCGCAGCCGACGACGGCCAGCGGGCCTGCCCCCTTGCAGAGGAGCGCGAGCGCCGACGGGTCGCCGCCGGAAGCAGCGCCCGCGACGATGCCCGGGACGAGGCCGGGCTCGCTCTCGATCATCTCCTGCATCACCCACGGCGGCCGCTCGCGCAGCTCGGGGAAGTGGTCGGGGTCATACCAGTCGCCGGTCACGTCGGGGTCGTCCTTTCGTCGGGCTGCGCGGGCTCCAGCCGCCCGCCCATGTGCTCGGCCAGGAACTCCTCGGCGGCGGCGTGGAACGCCAGGTTGTTCTCGGGCTTGCGGAAGCCGTGGCCCTCGTCGGGGAAGACGAGATAGCGGTGGGGGATGCCGCGCTCGGTCATCGCCGCCACGATCTGGTCGGACTCCTCCTGCTTCACCCGCGGGTCGTTCGCGCCCTGGGCGATGAAGAGTGGGATCCGGATCGCGTTCACCTTCGAGAGCGGCGAGCGCGACCACAGGAAGTCCGCCTCGGTGTCGGGGTTTCCGACCCGCTTGTGGAACTGCGCGACGAGGGGCTCCCAGTAGGGCGGGATGCTGCGGATCAGCGTGCGCAGGTCGGACGGGCCGACGACGTCGATCGCGCAGCGGAAGGTGTCGGGCGTGAAGGTCGCTCCCACCAGGGCGGCGTAGCCGCCGTAGGAGCCGCCGTAGATCGCGACGCGGTCGGGGTCGGCGTAGCCCTGCTCGATCACCCATGCCACCGCGTCGAGCAGGTCGTCGTGCATGCGCGCGCCCCACTCGCGATCGCCGGCGTTCAGGAAGTCCTTGCCGTAGCCGGTCGATCCGCGGTAGTTCACCTGGACGCACAGGTAGCCGCGGTTGGCCAGCCACTGCGGGTCGGGGGCAAAGCCCCACTCGTCGCGCGCCCAGGGGCCGCCGTGCACGAAGAGCACCGTCGGCACCCGCGCGCGGTCGGAGCCGGACGGGAAGGTCAGATAGCCGTGCACGTCGAGGCCGTCGCGCGACGTGAACGCGAACGGCTCCATGGCCGCGAGCGTGTAGTCGGCCAGGTCGGGCTTGTGGGAGAACAGGAAGGTGCCCTCGCCGGTCGAGCGGTCGAACGCGTAGTAGGCGATGGGGCCGTCGTCGGCCGTGAACCCGACGATCCAGATGCGGTCGGCGTGGTCGCGGCTGCGGAAGTGCAGGTCGCCCGGGTGCAGCGCGCGCATCGCCTCGACATCGGCGCGCACGGCGTCGTCGAGCACGACATGATCGGCGCGCTCGCGCATGAAGGTGACCACCTGCACCGCGTGGGTGTCGGGGTCGATCTCGACGTCGGACACGTCGTAGGTCGGATCCTCGGCCAGCACCTCGAACGCTCCGGTCTCGATGTCCATCCGCAGCAGCCGGGCCGCGTTCACGTCCTTCGAGGTCACCATGTAGAGCGCCGTGCCGTCGTGCGTGAAACCGGCCACGTCGGTCGAGATCGCATCCTCCGAGCCGACCGCGAGCAGCGTGCGGTACTCGTCGCTCGCCGGATCGCCGACCTTGACCTCGACGCCGCCATCGGGCAGGAACGCGAGCCCACCGCGCACGGTGAGCTCGGTGTCGACGAGCCACCCCACGAAGCCGGGGTTCTTGGCGACGAGCGCGAGCGTCCCGTCGCGGACGTCGAGCATGTAGGCGTCGTGCAGCTGCGGGTTGTCGCGGTTCAGGCCGACGAGGAGGTGGTGCGGCTGGCGGCGGTCGGCGGCCAGGATCCGCGCCTGGATGCCGTCGAACGGCGTGACGTCGACGTCACCGCCCTCGTCCACGTCCACGACGTGGAGGTGCCAGTTCTCGTCGCCGCCCGCGTCCTGCGGATAGACGATGTGGCGGTTGTCCATGCACCAGGCGTAGGCGCGCACGCCGCGCTCGCGGTCGTTCGAGACCGGCGCCGCGTCGTCGCCGCCGAGCGTGCCCACCCACACGTTCAGGACGCCGTCGACCGGGGCGATGTGCGCCAGCCGGCGGCCGTCGGGCGACACGGTCGGCGATTGCCGCTCGGGGTTGCCGAAGAGGACGCTGCGCGGGATGAGATCGACCATCTGGCGGCGATTGTATCCAGGCGCCGCCGTCGGCCGGGAACCGTAGTATCCGGCGCATGGATACGCGGCCCATCGGGATGTTCGACTCCGGCGTCGGCGGTCTGACGGTGCTGCACGAGTGCCTGGTCAGCCTGCCGCACGAGGACTTCGTCTACTTCGGCGACTCCTCGCCCGACCGCTTCCCGTACGGGCCCAAGCCGGCCGCGACGATCCGCCGCTTCGCCTACGAGATCGCCACGCACCTCGCCGCGCTCGACACGAAGCTCGTCGTCGTGGCCTGCAACGCGGCGACCTCGGCGGCCCTGCCCGACCTGCAGCGCGAGTTCGACGTGCCGTTGATCGGCGTGATCACGCCCGAGGCCCGCGCCGCCGTGCAGATCACCCGCAACCGCCGCATCGGCGTCATGGCGACGCAGGCGACGGTGGCGAGCGGCCGCTACCCGGCCGCCGTGAACGCCCTCGACGCCGGCGTCGAGGTGACGCAGATCGCCTGCCCCGACCTCGTGCCGCTGATCCAGAGCGGCGACACGCACGGCCACGCCCTGCACGAGGCGGCCAAGACCTATGCCGCGCCGCTCAAGCGCACCGGCGCCGACACGGTCATCCTCGGCTGCACCCACTATCCGCTGATCCGCCAGATGCTGCAGCGCATCTTCGGCCGCGACGTGAACCTGATCACGTCGGCCGAGGAGATCGCGCGCGAGGTGGCCGAGACGCTCGCCCGCCGCGGCGTCGGCAACGATCCCGGCCGCGAGGGCGACTACCGCTTCCTCTGCACGGGCGACCCCGCCGCCTTCCGCGACGTCGCCGGCCGCTTCCTGCAGCTGCCGCTGACGCGGGTCGAGCGCGTCGATCCCGCCACGCTCGCGGTGGCGGCATGAGCCGCGGCGACGGCCGCGGGCCGGCCGACCTGCGTCCGATCGAGATCGAGCTGGACTTCATCCCGTCGGCATCGGGCTCGTCCCTCTTCCGGATCGGCCAGACGCGCCTCATCTGCACGGCGATGGTCGAAGAGTCGGTGCCGCCGTGGATGCGCGGCCGCGGCAGCGGCTGGGTCACGTCCGAGTACGGCATGCTGCCGGGGTCGACGTCGGAGCGCAAGTCGCGCGACGCGAGCCGCGGCCGGGTCGACGGCCGCACGGTCGAGATCCAGCGCCTGGTCGGCCGCTCGCTGCGTTCGGTGGTCGATTTCAAGGCGCTCGGCGAGCGCACCGTCTGGGTCGACTGCGACGTGATCCAGGCCGACGGCGGCACCCGCTGCGCCGCGATCTGCGGCGGCTACGTCGCCATGCACATGGCCCTCAAGGGGCTGGTGGCGAAGGGATCGCTGCCGCGCGTGCCGCTGCGCGACTCCGTGGCGGCCGTGTCGGTCGGCATCGTTGACTCCGAGCCGCTGCTCGATCTGCCCTACGCCGAGGACAGCCGCGCCGAGGTCGACATGAACGTCGTCATGACCGGCGCGGGCGAGCTGATCGAGGTGCAGGCGACGGCCGAGCGCACGCCGTTCGGCCGGGCCTCGCTCGATCGCCTGCTCGAGCTGGCCGCCGGCGGCATCGAGACGATCGCCGCCGAGCAGGTGCGGGTGCTCGCGCAGGCGTGAGCGGGCGGCGGATCGTGCTCGCGTCGGGCAACCCGCACAAGGCGGTCGAGCTCGGACGCGTCCTGCCCGGCTTCGCCGTCGAGGCCTACGCGGGCGACCTGCCGGACGAGACGGGCGAGACGTTCCTCGAGAACGCGCGGCTGAAGGCGCACCACGTTCACGCCGCGCTCGGCGGCGGGGTGTGGGTGCTGGCCGACGACTCGGGCATCGAGGCGGCGGCGCTCGGCGGCGTGCCGGGCGTGCGCTCGGCCCGCTACGCGGGCGAGGACGCGACCGACGAGCAGAACCTGCGAAAGCTGCTCGACGCGCTGCGCGGCGAGGCCGATCGGCGCGTGCGCTACGTGGCCGAGCTCGTGGCCGTCTCGCCGCAGGGCGACGAGCGTCACGCCCGCGGCGAGCTGCGTGGCACGCTCGCCGCCGCGCCCCGCGGGAGCGGCGGCTTCGGCTACGACCCGGCGGTCATCCCCGAGGGCGAGACCCGCACCGTGGCCGAGATGACGCCCGACGAGAAGGACGCGATCTCCCACCGGGCCCGCGCCGCAGCGGCGCTGCTCCCCCAGCTGTCTGAGTAGCCGTGGCTGTGGGGACTGTCCCCGCCGGGGACAGTCTCCGGTTCTCTTGCTCGGTGGACGTTCCTGCGGCTATGGTGCTCTCGATGACGCGCTGCCTCATGGCGAAGACGGGTATCCCGGTCTACCACACCGGGCCGGGGCTGCGTGCGCGCTAGATCGATCTCGCATCATCTGCACCGCCGTCAGCCCCGGGAGTCCATCCGGGGCTTTTTTGTTGGACCGAACGACATGCTGGCAATCCAGGCACACGAGCTGACGAAGGCGTTCACCGCCGGCCGCGGGCGCGGGCGGCGGACGGTCGAGGCCGTCCGCGACATCACGTTCGAGGTCGAGCGCGGCGAGCGGCTGGCCTACATCGGCCCCAACGGCGCCGGCAAGTCGACGTCGATCAAGATGCTCACCGGGATCCTGCATCCGACGAGCGGCAGCGCGACCGTGCTCGGCCTGCAGCCGTGGACGCAGCGGCGCGACCTCGCGCGCCGAATCGGCACGCTCTTCGGACAGCGGTCGCAGCTCTGGTTCGAGCTGACGACGCGCCAGACGCTGCGCCTGCTCGCCCGCATCTACAAGCTCGACGACGCCGACGCCCGCCGCCGCACCGACGAGCTCGCGGCGCTGCTCGACGCCGGCGACCTGTTCGACTCGCCCGTGCGCTCGCTCTCGCTCGGGCAGCGGATGCGCTGCGAGCTCGCGGCGACGGTGCTGCACGCCCCCGAGGTGCTCTTCCTCGACGAGCCGACGATCGGCCTCGACCTGCTCGCCAAGCAGCGCTTCCGCGAGATGGTGGTGCGCCTGAACGAGGAGCAGGGGACGACGGTGTTTTTGACCTCGCACGACGTGGCCGACATCGAGCACGTCGCCGACCGCGTGGTGGTGATCAACCACGGGACGATCATCTACGACGACCAGGTGGCGCGGATGCGCCGCTCGCTGCTGCAGACGAAGCTGCTCGAGGTGCGCTTCGAGGAGGCGCCGGGCGAGCTCGTCATGGACGGCGTGCTCGTGAGCGCGCAGACCGAAACCGTGTACGACCTCGTCGTCGACACGCGCCGGCGGTCGGTGCGCTCCGTGCTCGACGACCTGCTGGACGCCCACGCCATAGCCGACATCTCGGTCGTCGACCCGCCGCTCGAGCAGGTCATCTCCGAGATCTACGGAGGCGGGCCGTGACGGCTGCCGTCGCGCAGGTCGGCTTCTCGGCCCGGCGGGCGCTGCACCAGCCGGGCGAGCTGGCGGTGCGGGTGCTGTTCTACGCCTTCATCCTGGTCGTGTTCGCGGCGCTGTGGTCGGCGGCGACGCGCGCCAACGGCGGCTCGATCGCGGGCTACGACGTGCGCTCGCTGCTCTGGTATGTGACCGCCGCCGAGGGGGCGGTGATCGCGACCAAGCCGCGCATGATCGAGACCATCGGCTGGGACATCTCCTCCGGAGCGATCGTGACCGAGATGCTGCGGCCGGCCTCGGTGGTCGGGCTGCGGCTCGCGGCCGAGCTGGGCGAGGCGCTCGTGCGGCTCGCGTGCGCGCTCGCTGTGGGTGGCGTGGTCGCGTGGCTGTACGTCGGGCCGCCGCCGAGCGCCGCGGCCGCCGCGCTCGCCGTGCCCGCCGCGGTGCTCGCGCTCTGCTGCAACCTGGCGGCGCAGCACGCGTTCGCCGGCGCGGCGTTCTGGCTGCGCGACGCCCGCTCGACCTGGTTCCTCTACCAGAAGCTCGTGTTCCTGCTCGGCGGGATGCTGCTGCCGCTCGAGTTCCTGCCGCGCCCGCTCGCCGACGTCGCCCGGGCGCTGCCGTTCTCGGCGATGGCCTATGCGCCGGCGCGGCTGGCCTCGGGTCATGTCGATCCGGCGCTGCTGGCCGAGCAGGCCGGCTGGCTCGTCGTGCTCCTCGCCTGTGCGGCGGGCGTGTTCCGGGCCGGCGAGCGGCGGATCGAGGTGGTGGGCGGATGAGCGTCGCCCTGCAGACGGTGCGCACGGCGTTCCTCGAGGCGTGGGCGAACAGGCGCGGATTCTGGTTCCAGGTGCTGATCATGATGGTGAACGACGTCGCCTGGGTGATCTTCTGGGTGCTCTTCTTCCGCAAGGTCGGCGCGCTGCGCGGCTGGGACACGCACAAGGTGCTGCTGCTGTTCGCGATCCTGACGACGTGCACCGGGTTCGGGCTCGGCCTGCTCGCAAACGCGCGCCGGCTGGGCGAGCTGATCTCCGGCGGCGGCCTCGATGCCGCGCTCGCACTGCCCACGAACCCGCTCGCCTACCTGCTCACGCGCCGCGTCGACACGGCGCTCCTGGGCGACCTCGCGTTCGGGCCGGTGCTCTTCGTCGCCGCCGGCGACCCGACGCCCGAGCGGGCTGCCGTGTTCATCTTCGGCGCCCTGTGCGGATCGATCGTTCTCGTCGGGTTCCTGGTCGCGCTCGGATCGGTGACGCTCTTCGCCGGCGGCCGCGGCGAGCAGGCCGACCTCGGCTTCCAGGCCATCCTGATCTTCGCCTCCTACCCGGTGGACATCTTCGGCGGGCTGACCAAGCTGTTCCTGTTCACGGCGGTGCCCGCCGCGTTCGTGACGGGGCTGCCGACGCGCCTGGTCTCGAGCTTCAGCTGGCCCGAGGCCGCAGCCGCCGCCGGTGCGGCGGCGTTCTTCGCGACGCTCGCCGTCGCGACGTTCAACCTCGGCCTGCGCCGCTACACGTCGGGCGCGCTTTGGACGCGAGCGTGACGGTGGGCAGGGCCGGGGCGGCCGAGTGGCCGGCTCGGCTGCCGACCGTCCTGCGCGTGGAGGGACGCAACACAGCGTCGCTGCCGCAGCCGTTCGCAGCAGAGGACGTCCGTTTCACCGAGCAGTTCGTCGCGTTCTTCGTCGAGCGCCTGACCGCTCCGGGCGATGCGGTGCTCGACCCCTTCGCGGGGTTTGGCACGACGCCGATCGTGGCCGAGCGCATGGGCCGGGAAGGCTGGGGTGTCGAGATCGATGCGGAGCGAGTGGCGTATATCCGAGGTCGTGCCGCCGCGCCCGATCGGATCCTCGAAGCCGACGCACGGGCGCTCACGACGCTCGCCGTCCCACCGATCACGCTCGTCGTCACTTCGCCTCCGTTCTCAGCACCCGGCGACCCACTCGACGCGCTCGGTGGATATCGCGGCCGAAACCCCGGGTACGTCGCATACCTCGACGGCATCCGGGATGTCTTTCGTTCAGCGCGGGCGCTGCTCGCACCGGGTGCGTGGGTCGTAATCGAGGCCGCCGACCTGCGGAGATCGGACGAGGTCACGCAGCTCCCGCGGGACATCGCCGCCGCCGTGGGCGAGGTGCTGCCGTTTGCCGGCGAGATCGCCGTGGAGTGGGAACCACCCCTGCGCGGCGACTATGACCGCAGCGTTTGCCTGCTGTTCTCCGCCTGATCGCGACGATCAGACCGGCCGCATGGGTAGACGGACGACGGGGCCAAGTGGCCACGGCACGCACGGCCAATTGGCCACGGCACGCACGGCCAAGTGGCCACCGTCCGCTCTACCCCGCGGCGCCTCGCGCTCCCTCTACGCCAGCCCGTCCAGCTCGGGCGCAGGCGGCTGGCGGCGCGACCAGTGCCACCAGTTGATCTCGGCGCCGAGGATCAGGATGTTCGTCATCAGGTAGAGCCACACGAGCAGCAGGACGAGGCCGCCGAACGCGCGCAGGGCGAGCAGCTGGTCGGAGAAGCGCAGGTAGAGCGAGAGCACCGAGAAGAGCCCCTGGTAGAGCACCATCCCGACGAGGGCCCCCGGCCACACGTCGGCGACGCGCAGATCGACGTTCGTGAGCACGCGATAGACGACCATCAGGAACAGGAAGATGCCCGCGCTCGACGCTGCGAGCGTGACGACGAACGGGATCAGCTTGAGGTCGATCAGGTGCGGCACGTGGCGGTGGTACCAGCCGGTGGCGGCGGTCGTCACGATCAGCGACGCGAACAGCACGAGCAGCGAGAAGGTCACGAGCACGAACGTGACCCACTTCTGGTGCAGGAACGCGCGGTTCTGGACGCCGTAGACGATGTTGAGCGCCGACTCGAGTGCGGAGTAGAAGCCCAGCGTGCCCCAGACCAGGCCGAGGAAGCCGATCGCTCCGATCGTTCCGGCCTCGTGCTGGATCGCGTGCACCGTCCGGAGCAGATCGCGCGCCGACTGGCCGGGCAGGATGTGGGCCAGCTCGCGGATCAGGTAGGAGTTCGGCGAGACGTGGCCGGCGAATGCGAGCAGCGACGCGGTCAGGAACAGGAACGGCACCAGCGAGAGCAGCGCGTAGTAGGCCACCATCGCCCCCAGGTGCGGGCCGCGGTCGCGCAGATACTTCGCCAGCACGGGATGCCCGAACTCGGCGACCGTGCGCAGCGGATGCAGCACCAAGCGCGGGGTGTTCGCGGCCATGACGGGTCAGGATATCGGCATGTGCTAGGTTCAACGGCATGGATGCGGCCGCCGCGATCGACGAGCTGAAGGGCCTCTCGACCCAGATCGAGGCCATCGTCGTCGCCTCCCGCGACGGCGCGGTCACCGCGGCGACGGTCGAGAAGGAGCGGGCCGGCCGCCTCGGCGGGCTCGCTCGCGACCTCGTCTCGGGCGCGGACTCGGTGCGCGGCGATCTTGGTCGCGACGCCCTCGCACAGCTGCAGGCGGCGACGCCCGACGGCAGCGTGTTCGTCGTGCTGGACGGCGACCGGATGGCCGTCGCCACGACGGGCGCCGACCCGACGGTGGGGCTCGTCTTCTACGACCTGAAGACGCTCCTGCGCCAGATCGCGGCGCCGGACGAGGCCGTGAGCGCCGAGCCTGCACAGGCTCCGGCTGCAGACGCGCCGGCCGGGGAGGACGGCGATGCCTAAGCGCCGCATCTGGATCGCGGGCCTGCTCGGCGCCGGCTCGTTTGCCGGCACGATCTTCTACCGCCGGCGCAGCGCCCGCAGCCGCACCCGCATCGACCTCTACTTCGACGACGGCTCGATGCTCTCCCTCGCGACGGGCTCGCCGGACGCCGACCGGCTCCTGCCGATCGCGCGCGAGTTGCTGACGGAGGCCGGGTGACCCTCAGCCGGGCCGAGCTCGGCCGCAGGCTGGTGGAGCGGGCGTACCTCGAGGGCGACTTCGTGCTGCGCTCCGGGCGCCGCAGCCGCTACTACCTCGACAAGTACCGCTTCGAGACCGACCCCGAGCTCCTGGCCGGCCTGGGTCGCGAGCTGGCCGCGCTGGTTCGCGCACATGCACCCGAGGCCGACCTCCTGGCCGGGCCCGAGCTCGGCGCGGTGCCGCTTGCGGCCGTGACCTCGATCGAGGCTGGATTGCCCTTCGTGATCGTGCGCAAGGAGGCGAAGGAGTACGGCACCGGCAACCGGCTCGAGGGCGTCCACGCCCCGGGAAACCGGGTCTGCGTCGTCGAGGACGTGGTCACATCGGGCGGCGCGCTGCTCTCTGCGGTCGAGGCTTTGCGGGCCGTCGATCTCGACGTTTGTGCTGCAATTGCGGTGGTCGACCGCCAGGAAGGCGGGGCCGAGGCGATCGCCGCGGCGGGAGTGGCCTATACCGCTCTTTACACCGTCGAGTCGCTCGGTCTGCGACCCTCACCGCAAACGGCCTGAATCCGGCTCGGGGAGGGCGATTGTGGCCGTCCGACCGCGATGATAGGGTGTGGCCGCTTCACAGGTTCCCGGACAACGACCCAGGAGGACACGTGACCAAGAGCGATTTCATCGACGCCGTAGCGACAAGGTCGGGCCTGTCCAAGAAGGACGCCGGCTCGGCGCTCGACGCGGTGCTCGACTCCGTGAAGGACGCCCTCCAGAAGGGTGACGAGGTCACCTTCACAGGCTTCGGCAAGTTCAGCGTGCAGGCCCGCAAGGCGCGCACCGGTGTCAACCCGCGCAACCCGAGCCAGAAAGTCACCATTCCGGCCAGCAAGGTGCCCAAGTTTTCCGCGGGTAGCCAGCTGAAGGCCGCCGTCAAGCAGTAGGAACCTGCCCGACGACGCCCGCCGCGCCGCCGCGCGGCGGGCGTCCCGGCACAGGGCCGGTCATCCGCCGTCCGTCCGCTGTGCGAACATGTGTTCGGCATGGCGGCCCCGGGCGCACAGCTCACCCTCGACGGAGGCGATCGCCTCCACGCACGCTTGGTCGAGGCCGGGCGGCCGCTGTCGGTCGCCGATGCTGCCACGTGCCTGTTCGCGCTGCGAAGCGCCCCGGCGGCGCTCGTCCGCCAGCTGGTCGACGAGGTCATCCACGCCGACGCGCGTTTCGCCTGGCGCTCCGGCACCGAGGTCGCGCTGGCCGAGTGGGAAGACGTCGGGTCGCTCCTGGACGTCCCGCTCGCGCAGGCCGAGTACGTCGTCTTCGACCTCGAGACCACCGGAACGAGCCCCGGATCGTCGCGGATCGTCGAGGTGGGGGCGGTGCGCATCTCGGGGCTCGACGTCGTCGCCCGGTTCGAGCGCCTCGTCGATCCCGGCGTCCCCCTGCCGCCGGCGATCACCGCGCTGACGGGCATCGCGCCGGCCCACCTGCGCGGCCGGCCGCGCATCGACCGCGTGCTGGGCGACTTCCTGCGGTTCTGCGCTGGCGCCGTCCTGGTCGCCCACAACGCCCGGTTCGACGTCGGGTTCGTCGACGCCGAGCTGCGCCGGCTGCGCGGCGGCCGCCTGGCGGCGCCGGTGATCGACACGGTCGCGCTCGGCCGGCGGCTGCTCGGCGAGCGGCTGCGGAGCATGAGCCTGGGGTCGCTGGCCGAGCGGTTCGACACCGAGGTGCGGCCGTGCCACCGGGCGCTCCCCGATGCCGAGGCCACCGCCGAGGTGCTGCTGCGGCTGCTGGGAATGGCGCAGGAGCAGGGTGCCGCCACGGTCGGCGAGGTGATCGGCCTGTGCGCACCGGCACGGCGCCGCGTCGCCGGCCGGCGCGGTCTCGCCAAGGGCGTGCCGACCGGCCCGGGCGTCTACCTGTTCCGCGACGCGTCCGAGCGCGTGCTCTACGTCGGCAAGGCGACCGACCTGCGGGCGCGGGTGCGGTCGTACTTCTCGGGCCGCGCGCTGCGGGCCCAGGTCGAGCGCGCCGTCGAGGCGGCTGCGCGGGTCGAGACCCGGCCGCTGGGATCGGAGTTCGAGGCGGCGCTGCTCGAGCTCGAGCTGATCGAGCGGCTGCGGCCGCCCGCGAACACGCGCGGGGCCGATCCCGACCGCGCCTGCTACCTCGTGCTGACGCTCGACGAGTCGGTGCCGCGCCTGCGGGTCTCGAACCGTCCCGGCTCGCCCCCGGCGATCACGGCCGGGCCGCTGCGCTCCCGCCGCCAGGCCGACGCGCTCGCGGCGGCGGTGCGCGACGCGTTCGGGCTGCGCGTCTGCCGGCCGCGCGTGCCCGTCGACGAGGGCTCGTGCCTGGCGGGCGTGATCGGCTCGTGCCGCGCGCCGTGCCGCGGCGGCGACCGGATCGACGCCTATGCGGCCGCGGTACAGGCCGCTCGCGGCTGGCTCGAGGGGCCGGCCGCAGACGTGCCGCAGGAGCGCGTGCGCGCGCAGATGCGGCGCATGAGCGCCGCGGGCCGCTACGAGGAGGCGGCCACGGCCCGCGATCAGCTTGCGGCGCTCGAGCGCGGCCAGCGTGTCCTCGCCCGTCTGCGCCGATCGGCCACGCGCAGCGGCGTGGTGCTCGCGTCCGACGTCGATCCGCGCTTCGTGCAGGCGTTCGCGTGCGCCGGTGGCCGGGTCGTCGCCCGGCGGCGGCTGCCCCGGGCCGGCGACGCCCGGCTCGAGGCCGACGCGCTCGTCGCCGCCCTCGCGCACGGCCTGCGCGCGCCGTCGACGCCTTTCTCGCCGGCCCAGGCCGATCAGGCCCGGATCGTCGCCGCGGCGCTCGCGCGGCCGTCCGCGGGCATGCGCGCGGTCGCCGTCGACGCGGGAACGCTCGCTGCTGCCGTTCCGCGGCTCGTCCGGCTGCGGGGGACGGTACCCTTGCGGGGATGAATTTCGGGGATCGCGTCGCCGAGGCGGTCGAGCGCAAGCGCAGCTGCCTGTGCGTCGGACTCGATCCGCGCATCGAGCTGCTCCCGCCCGAGGTCATCACCGGCCTGCATCCCGGCCCGAGCGGCCGCGCACGGGCGTACGAGCGCTTCTGCTCGGGCGTCATCGACGCCGTCGCCGACGAGGCGGTGGCGGTGAAGCCGCAGGTGGCGTTCTTCGAGGCGCTCGGGGGGTTCGGCATCACCGCACTCGAGCGGGTGTGCGCCCACGCTCGTGACGCGGGCCTGATCGTGATCGTCGACGCCAAGCGGGGCGACATCGACTCGACCGCCGAGGCGTATGCCGAGGCGTGGCTGCACCGCCGCGAGGGCGGCCCGCCCGCCGGAGACGCCCTCACCGTGAATCCCTATCTGGGCGAGGACTCGCTGCAGCCGTTCCTGCGCGCGTGCGGCGACGGGTCGGGCATCTTCGTGCTCACGCGAACGTCCAACCCGGGCGGCGCCGACGTGCAGGAGGCGCAGCTCGCAGACGGCGGGCTTGTGTGGGAGCGGATCGCGCGCCTCGTCGACCGGTGGGGGCAGGGTCTCGTCGGCGAGAGCGGCCTCTCGGCGGTCGGGGCGGTCGTGGGCGCGACCCAGCCCGAGGCGGTGGTGCGTGCCCGCGAGCTGATGCCCCACGCGATCCTGCTGCTGCCGGGGATCGGTGCGCAGGGCGGCAAGGCCGACGTCCTCGCGGCGGCGACCGCAGTCCATCCCGCCGGCGGCCTGATCGCCCCGTCGCGCTCGGTGATCTACGCCTGGCGCGAGCGTGGGGGCGACTGGCGCCAGGGCGTGCGGTCGGCCGCCTCCGAGCTGCGCCGTTCGGCGCTTGCCGTGTGACGGGGCACGCTGACGATCTCGCCCTGGCGCGCGAGCTGGCGCTGCTGGGCGGTGCGATCGCGCTCGAGCGCTACCGCAACCATCCGCCGGCGACGCGGAAGGGCGACGGCTCGTGGGTGACCGAGGCCGACGTCGCCGCCGAGCAGGCGATCCGCAGCCGTCTGGCCGAGGCCCGGCCCGATCACAACGTGCTCGGCGAGGAGGACGGCCTGCACGCCGCCGACGGCAGCGTCGCCATCCCCGGCCGGCCGACCTGGGTGGTCGACCCGATCGACGGCACCCACAGCTACATGATCGGGATACCGCTCTGGGCGACGCTCGTCGGCCTCGTGATCGACGGAGGGGTCGTCGTCGGCGTCTGCCATGCACCCGGCCTGGGCGAGACCTACGAGGCGAGCGCCGGCGGCGGCGCGCGCATGAACGGCGAGCCGATCGCCGTGCGGGCGACGCCGATGGACGAGGCGATGGTGGTCTCGGGCGGCCTGCGCTCGATGCAGGAGCACGGCCTCGAGTCGTTCTACCGCGAGCTCTCGGCGGCCGCATGGCGGGTGCGCGGCCTGGGCGACTTCTGGGGACACGTGTTGGTGGCGCGCGGCGCCGCGCAGATCATGGTCGACCCGACGGCGCGCACCTGGGACACGACCGCCGTCGAGGTGATCGTGCGCGAGGCCGGCGGCACCGTGACGCAGGTCGACGGCAGCCCGATCGCCGACGGCAGCACGTGCGTCTCGACCTGCGGCGGCGCGCTGCACGCCGAGGTGCTGGCGATGGCCGCACACCAATAGGGGTCAGACCCCTTTTGGTGCGCCGGGATCAGGGCTCGTCGTTGCGGATGCGCGCCGGCACGAGCTCTGACCGCCGCGGCGCCGGGCCGACCCGCCCGTCGCGGATGAGCCACGCCGCGCAGGCCGCGGCCGTGAGCGCGACGGCGATCCCCGGCGCCCCGACCGCGAGCATGACGGTGAGCGCGAGCGCCACCTCGAGCCCGGCGATGTCGGCGAGGACGCCCCGCCGGGCGATGCCCCAGGCGGTGTCGGCGATCGTCACCGCGGCCACCATGACGAGCAGCCCGAGCCACCCGGCTCCCACCCACCAGCCGGCGATCCCGGCCTCGAGGATCACCGCCACCGTGACGACCGAACGGGTACGCGAGCCAAACATGCCTGCACTTTACCGTTTCTTACGCCGTGGCGTGTATAGAATCCGGCCTTCGATGGGGATGGCACGTCCATGATCCTCACCGTGACGGCAAACGCCGCGGTCGACAAGACCCTCACCGTTCCCAACCTCCAGCTCGGTCACCGGCACCGCGCCCAGCAGGGCATCGTGATCCCGGGAGGGAAGGGCGTGAACGTCGCCCGCGCGCTCAAACGCCTCGGTGAGCCCGTGATCGCGACCGGCCTTGCCGGCGGCCGCACCGGCAGCCACATCCTCGACGGCATGACCGAGGAGGGCATCCTGAACGACTTCGTCCGCATCCGCGGCGAGTCGCGCACCTCGACGGTCGTCGTCGACCCGACGAGCGGCGTCCAGACCGAGATCTACGAGTACGGCCCCGAGGTGGGCGAGGACGAGCTCGTGATGCTGCGCGAGAAGCTGCAGTACCTCTCGGGCGCCGTCTCGACCGTCGTGCTTGCCGGCAGCCTGCCGCGCAAGGTGCCGACCGATCTCTACGCCGGCATGATCTCCGAGATGCAGCGCCGCAAGGTGCGCACGGTGATCGACTGCGACGGCGAGCCGCTGCGCAAGGCGCTGCAGGCTCAGCCGGGCCTCGTCTCGGCCGAGCAGCGCGAGGCCGAGGCGCTGGTCGGGCACGAGTTCCAGACCGACGAGGACTTCCAGGACGCGCTCACCGAGATCGCGTCGATGGGGGCGGCGAGCGTCCTCATCACGCTGCGCACCGGCTGCTACGCGATCCTGCGATCCGGGCGCACGCGCGGTCACATGTACCGGGCCTGGATCCCGCAGGTCGAGTCGGTCTCTTCGGTGGGCTCGGGCGAGGCGCTGCTGGCCGGGTTCGTCGCCGCGCAGGCGGCGGACCTGCCGTTTGAGGAGTGCCTGCGCCGGGCGCTCGGCTGCGGCGCCGCGAACTCGCAGACGGTCGGCGCGGGCGTGTTCGACCCGCGCGACGTGCCCCGCTTCGCGGGGATGGTCGAGGTGCAGGAGATCCTGCCCGCGGGTACGCGGGCGGCGTCCTGACCCGCTGGTAGACTGCACCTAACTTTGAAAGCTCGTTGCGGCGCTCAGCGATCCTCTTCACGACCCGGGCCGGCCCCCAGCCGCCTGGGTCGTCTGCGTTCAGGGCGAGTCCGCGTGATTGGAGAGGTGGTCAAGCATGGAGATTGAGATCGGGCGCGGCAAGAAGGCGCGACGCGCATACGGGTTCGACGACATCGCCATCGTGCCGAGCCGGCGCACGCGCGATGCCGAGGACGTCGACATCGGCTGGCGGCTCGGCCCGCACATGCTGGAGCTGCCGCTCCTGGCCTCGGCGATGGACGGCGTCGTCTCGCCCGAGACGGCCGTGCTTCTCGGCCGCCTCGGCGGCCTCGGGGTGCTGAATCTCGAGGGCATCTGGACGCGCTACGAGGACGCCGAGGAGCAGCTCG
>DASXZF010000229.1:0-11129 GCA_036502065.1 Gaiellales bacterium | reverse complement strand
CGCCCCGCCCGCGGCGAACCCCTTCAGGCCGCAGGCCTCGAGCATCTGGCCGGCCGAGAGCTCCTCGCCCGGGTTCTTCCACACCGAGCCGAACGTCCGCACCTTCGCCGGCTGCGCCTCGCGCCTGCGTCGCTGCATCTCGGCCACCGTGGCCCGGATCGTTTCGGGGTCGTCCGGACGCAGCCGCAGCACCGCTTCGGCCACGACCTCGCCTGCCGTGACGTTCGAGCGCCGGTACGTCATCCCGAGCTCGTCGGGGCCGCCCCGCCGCTCGCCGTCCGCGCCGACGACGACCGCGGACGCGAGCACGTCCCTGACCTCTCCCCCGTACGCGCCCGCGTTCATCCGCACGGCGCCGCCGGCGGTGCCCGGAATCGCACAGCCGAACTCGATCCCCGACAGACCCCACCCGGTGGCGCGCTTGACGACCGCCGCGAGCGTGGCCCCGCCGCCGCACACGATGCGGTCGCCGTCGCGCTCGATCCGGGCGAGGCCGGAGACGAGGCGCAGCACGACGCCGTCGTAGCCCTCATCGGCCACGAGCAGGTTCGACCCCAGCCCGACGACCGCGACCTCGAGCCCCTCGTCCCGCGCCCACCGCAGCACCTCGGCCAGCTCGGCGCCGTCGCCCGGCCGGGCGAGGTAGCGGGCCGGGCCGCCTGTGCCGACGGTCGTCAGCCGCGAGACCGGATAGTCCGCCTGCGCGCAGGCCGGCACCCCGCTCACCGCAGGAGGTCGTCCCCGACCGTGCGCACGTCGCCCGCGCCGACGGTGAGCACGAGGTCGCCCCCGCGCATCTGCGCGCGCAGGTAGGCGGCCGCATCGCCGAGGTCGGGCATGTAGGCGAGCGGCATGCCCGGCCGCCGCTCCGAGAGGGCATCGACCACGAGCTTGGCGGTGACGCCGGCCTGGGGGCGCTCGCGGGCGGCGTAGATCTCGGTGACAACGACCTCGTCGGCGGTCGCGAGCGCGGCGCCGAACTCGTATGCCGCGGCGGCGGTGCGCGAGTAGAGGTGCGGCTGGAAGCACACGACCACGCGTGCCGGCGCGTAGGTGCGCGCGGCGTCGATCACCGCGGCGACCTTGGCCGGGTTGTGTGCGTAGTCGTCGACGACGGTCGCCCCGTCGACGGTGCCGCGGACCTCGAACCGGCGCCCCACGCCCGTGAACCCGGCGAGCGCGGACGCCGCCTCGGTCGGGCTCGCGCCGGCCGCTGCGAGCGCCGCGAGCGCCCCGGCGGCGTTGCGGGCGTTGTGCGCGCCCGGCACCTGCAGGCGGACGTCCACCGGCGGCTGCCCGGGCACCGAGAGCCAGAAACGCGATCCCTCGGGCGCCCCACGGAAGCCGGTGATGTGCCAGTCGGCGGCGGCGTCGAAGCCGAACCGCGCGATCGGCGCCGCCGCCGTGAGCGCGACGCCGTCGCCGAGCACGACGGCGCCGTCGGCGGGCACCCGCGCCACCCACTCGGCGAAGAGCTGCTGCACCTCGGCGAGCGACGCGTACCGGGCGTGGTGGTCGAGGTCGATGTTGGTCACGACGGCGATCCGGGGGCGCAGGAGCGCGGCGCTGCCATCGGACTCGTCGGCCTCGGCGATCAGCAGGTCGCCCGCGCCGGGGCCGGCGTTCCCGCCCAGCTGGGGCACGTCTCCACCGACGAGCCAGGTCGGGTCGAGGCCGATTCGCTCGGCGGCGAAGGCGATCATCGCCGTGGTCGTGGTCTTGCCGTGCGCGCCGCCCACGCAGATCGACCGCTTGAGCGCCACCAGCTCCGCCAGCAGCTCACCGCGGCCGAACACGTCGAGGCCGAGCTCGGATGCGGCGGCCAGCTCGTCGAGCTCGGCCGGGATCGCCGAGCTCACGATCACGTCCATCCCGGGCTCGAGATGGGAGCGATCGTGGCCGGCGCGCACGTCGATGCCGAAGCGCTCCAGCCGCTCGGAGTACTCCGACCCGTCGCGGTCGCACCCCGATACGTCCGCCCCCCACGCGTACGCCAGCACGGCAAGGGCCGACATGCCGGCGCCGCCGATGCCGACGAAGTGCAGTCTGCGGTCGGCGAGCGTCATCGCGCCAGCGCCAGGAGCTCGGTCGCGATCCGCTCGCCCGCGTCGGGCCGGGCCAGCCGCCGGGCGGCCTCGCCCATGGCCTCGAGCCGCCCCGGGTCGGCCAGGAGGGTGTCGACCTCGGCGGCCAGCCGCACCGCCGTCAGCTCGCTGTCGGCGATCACGATCGCGGCGCCGCCGTCGGCGATGTGCTCGGCGTTGCGCGTCTGGTGATCGGCGGTGACGTTCGGCGACGGCACGAGGATCGCCGGCCTGCCGGCCGCGGCGATCTCGAACACCGACCCGCCCGCGCGGGCGACGACGAGGTCGGACGCCGCCAGCAGCGGACCGAGCCCGGCGGTGTAGGGCAACACGCGGTAGTGCTGCGCCGCCCGGCTCGAGGACTGGGCGAACTCGCGCTCGCCCGTGATGTGCACGACGGTGAAGCCGGGGTCGTCGGCGGCCCACGCGGCGGTCGTCGCCCGGTTGATCGTCGTCGCCCCCAGGCTGCCGCCGAACACGAGCACCATCCGCCGCCCGGACGGAAGGTCGAACTCGCGCCGGCCCTCGTCGGCCGTGGCGTCGAGCACGGCCCGGGGCACGGGCCGACCGGTGAGCTGGTAGCGCGGCGGCCCGAGGTCGTCGATCGGAAACGACAGGAACACGCGCCGCACGAGCGGTGCGGCGAGCCGGTTGGCGACGCCCATGTGCGCGTCGATCTCGAGCAGGCCGGCGGGGATGCGCTGGGCGGCCGCTGCGGCGAGCATCGGCCCGGCCACGTATCCGCCCGCGCCGAACACGACGTCGGGTCGCACGCTCCGCAGGATCCTGATGCACGCCGCCGGCGCCACGGCGGCCAGGCCAAGGCCGCGCAGGAGCCCGATCGACGGGCGCCGCGGCAGTCCGGTCACGTGGTAGGTGTGCAGCGGATAGCCGGCCGCCGGCACGAGCCGGGCCTCGATCCGCTCGGCGGTGCCGGCGAAGACGACGTCGGCGCCTCTAGCCGTCAGCTCGGCGGCGACGGCCAGCGCCGGCACGACGTGGCCGGCTGTTCCCCCGGCTGCGATCAGCACCCGCGGGCTGCGGCCGGGATCGGGGACGGCGGGGCTTGGGCTCATCGGCAGGCACGGCCTTCCGGGGGCGCGCCCGCTGGCCGTCGGCGACGTTCAAGAGCGTGCCGATCAGGGTGAGGAACACGATCAGGCTCGATCCGCCTGAGCTTATCAGCGGCAGCGGGACGCCGGTCAGGGGCAGGAAGCCGAGCACCGCGCCCAGGTTCACGACCGCCTGGCCGGTCACGAGGCAGGTGATCCCGGTGGCGAGGAACTTGCCGAACGGGTCGCGCGTGCGCATCGCGATCCGGAAGCCGAGCACCGCGAAGCCGGCGAAGGCGAGCACCGTGACGAGGATGCCGATCAGGCCGAGCTCCTCGCCGATGACGGCGGCGATCATGTCGCTCGGCGCCTCGGGCAGGTAGTTGATCTTGACGGTGCCCTGGCCGAGGCCCTTGCCCCAGATACCGCCCGACCCGAGCGACAGGAGCGCCTGCACGTTCTGGTAGCCGCTGCCGCCGGCGTCGGCCCACGGGTGCATGAAGGCAAGCAGGCGCGCGTGCATGTAGGCGTTCTGCGAGATCACGAAGGCGGCGCCGGCCGAAACGACCGCCGCCGTGCCGACGAGCAGCCGAAACGGCGTGCCGGCGACGATCAGCACGCCCGTCACCATCACCGCGATCGCGATCGTCGTGCCGAGGTCGGGCTCGAGCGCGACGAGCCCGCACACGACCAGGGCGACCGCGCCGACCGGGTTCACGAGCTCCTTGATCGTCCGGGGCGGGCGCTTGCGGGCGGTGAGGACGGCGGCGCAGAAGACGACCATGGCGAGCTTGGCGAACTCCGACGGCTGCAGCGTCAGCGGCCCGGCGACGATCCAGCGCTCGGCGCCGTTGATGCGCACACCGATGCCCGGCACCTTCACCAGCAGCAGGCCCGCCAGGGCGAGCAGCATGAGGATGGGCGCGAGCACGCGCAGGCGGTCGTAGCGGAAGCGGGCGGCGCCGGCCATGCACAGGATTCCGAGCACGGCGTAGGCGCCCTGGCGCAGGAGCGGCGCGAGCGGGTTGGAGCCGTCGACGACCGCGATGCCGCTGGATGCGCTGTAGACCATGATCAGCCCGAACGCGACCAGGCCGAGCGTCAGCAGGAGCAGGAGGTGGTACTCGACCTGATGCGCCGCCTTGGCGGCCGGTCGGCGGCGGCTGCGGGTGGCCGTGCGGTCGCCGGCGCCGGCGACCTCGTCGCCCCGGTCGATCGCGCGTAATCCGGCCGCTGTCACACCACTCACCCCGCAGACACGTTTCGCCGCCCGCGGCCCGACCCCTCCCCGTTCGGACGGTCAGCCGGCGGCGGTGGCGCGCGCGAGCTGTGCGAAGCGCTCGCCGCGCTGCTCGTAGTCGCGGAACTGGTCGAAGCTCGCGCACGCGGGCGAGAGCAGCACCGTGTCGCCCGGCCTCGCGGCGACGGCCGCCGCGGACACGGCCCGCTCGAGCGTCTCTGCGCGCTCGAACGCCGCTCCGGCGGACGTGAGCGCGGCTGCGAGGGCGTCGGCCGCCGCCCCGATCAGGTAGGAGCGGACGACCGGCCCCGCGGCGACGGCGTCGGCGAGCGAGGCGAACGAGCCGCCCTTGAGCGACCCGCCCAGGATCAGGTGCACGCCGCCCGCAAACGCCGTCAGCGCCTTGATCGTCGCGTCGGGATTGGTGGCCTTGGAGTCGTTCACCCACTCGACGCCCGCGGCGGCCGCGACCACCTGCAGCCGGTGCGGCGGCGGGTCGAAGCCGCGCAGGGCGGCGTCGATCGCAGCGGCGTCCACGCCCACCGCCCGCGCGGCGGCCGCCGCGGCGAGGGCGTTCTCGAGGTTGTGGTCACCGCGCAGCCGCGCGTGCTCCCAGTCGATGGTCACGGGATCTGACCGGCGAAACCACACACGGGCGCCGGCCCCGGGCAGCGCCGCGGCGCGCACGATCGCGTCGTCGCCGTTCAGGACGGCGGTGTCGCCCGGCCGCTGGTTCTCGAGGATGCGCAGCTTGCAGCGCGTGTACTCCTCGATGCCGCCGTGGCGGTCGAGGTGGTCGGGGGTCACGTTCAGCACGACCGCGATCCGGCAGCGCAGACGGTCGATGTCCTCGAGCTGGAAGCTCGAGAGCTCGCACGCGATCCAGGCCGACGCGGGGATCCGCCCCGCGAGGCCGGTCAGGGGCCGCCCGACGTTGCCCGCCACCTCGCACTCGAGGCCGCCGGCCCGAAGCATCGCGCCCAGCAGGTGGGTCGTGGTGGTCTTGCCGTTCGTCCCCGTGACACCGGCGATCGGGTTCTCGGGCAGCATCCGCGCGCCCAGCTCGACCTCGCTCCACACCGGGATGCCGGCGGCGCGGGCGGCCGCCACCTGGGGCACGCCGCCGGGAACG
Source organism: Gaiellales bacterium (assembly GCA_036502065.1). Classification (GTDB taxonomy): domain Bacteria; phylum Actinomycetota; class Thermoleophilia; order Gaiellales; family JAICJC01; genus JAICJC01. The sequence goes on along the minus strand of DASXZF010000229.1, from coordinate 5,621 downwards.
CCCGGGCTCTTGACGAGCGCGGTCAGGCCCGCGACGGGAACGACCTCGGAGCCGAGCCGCACCTCGATCCCGAGCGCGTGCAGCGTCGAGGCGTCGACCGACGTGTCCGCGTCGGCCGCGATCACGTCGGACCCGGGCCAGACGCGCATGATCGCCTCGCAGGCCGCGATGCCGGACCGGCGCAGCCCCACCACGAGGTAGCGGCCGCTCACCGGTATTTGCTGAAGAACAGGTAGTAGAGGACGAACCCGCTCGCGCCGAAGATCGCCGCCGTGATCCAGAAGCGGACGATGATCTTGTTCTCGGTCCACTCCATCATCTCGAAGTGGTGGTGCAGGGGCGCCATCAGGAACACGCGCTTGCCGAACATCCGGAACGAGATCACCTGGATCGCCACCGACAGCGCCTCGATCACGAAGACCCCGCCGACGACGACGAGCAGCGCCTCGGTCTTCGTGAAGATCGCAAGCGCCGCGAGGCCGCCGCCGAGCCCGAACGCGCCCGTGTCGCCCATGAACACGTCGGCCGGGTAGGCGTTGTACCAGAGGAAGCCGACGCAGCCGCCGACGAGCGCCGCCGCGATGATCGCGAGGTCGAGGGCGCGCGGATTCCCGATGTAGACGCCGTGCGAGGTGGTGTGCCCCGGGTAGACGCCCTTGTGGGCGAGGAACGCGACCACCATCATCCCGGCATAGGTCAGCATCGCGATCGTGACCGTGCCCGCCGCGAGGCCGTCCAGGCCGTCGGTCAGGTTGACGGCGTTCGCCGCGCCGGCGACGACGAGGAAGATGAAGACGTAGTAGGCGGGGCCGAGGCCGACGTAGGTGTTGATGAGCGGGATGTAGACGTCGGTCGAGAGGTGCTCGCGGTGGGCGACGAGCCCGACGCCGGCCACGACCAGCGCGAGCAGGAGCAGCTTCCAGCGCCCCGAGAGCCCGAGCGACCGCCGCTTGCGCAGCTTCAGGTAGTCGTCCAGGAACCCGATCCCTGCGCACCCGAGCGCCGTCCCGGCGACCGCGAGGCCCGGCCCGGTGTGCTCGGTGAAGATCAGGAAGGCGACGAGCGCGCATCCCAGCAGGCCGAGCCCGCCCATCGTCGGCGTGCCCTGCTTGGACTGATGCCCGGCCGGGCCCTCCTCGCGGATGTTCTGCCCGAACTCGTGCCGGCGCAGGAACGCGATGAAGGCCGGCCCGGACACGATCCCGAGCAGCATCGCCACCACACCGGCTGCCAGCACGAGCTTCACGTGAGCGCCTCGACGACCGCCTCGAGACCGGCCGAGCGGCTCGCCTTGACGAGCACGGCGTCGCCCGGCCGCACGATCTCGGGAGCGCCGGCGGCGGCCGCGGCCGCGTCGGCATACCAGCGCCCGCCGTACGCCCGGCTGAGCTCGCCGACGGCCACCACCACATCCACGCCCAACCCCTCGGCCTCGCGCCCGATCTGCGCGTGCAGCTCCGGGCCGGCGGGCCCGAGCTCGGCCATCTCGCCGATCACGGCCACCGTGCGCCGCCCGTCGGCGACGGCCGCCAGATGCCGCAGCGCCGCCCGCATCGACACCGGGTTCGCGTTGTAGCAGTCGGCGATCACGAATCCGCCCCCGTCCAGATCGTGCCGCTCGCCGCGCCAGCGGGAGAGCTCGACGTGCGCCGCCCCCGCCAGCAGCTCCGGGCCGGCCGGGTCGAGACCGAGCCCGACGCACGCCGCGACGGCGGCGGCGAGATTCTCGCCGTTGTGGGGCTGGTCGAAGTTCACGGGCACCGTGATGGTTCGACCGCCGAGGGCGATCTCCGCCCTCCCGGACGCAAAGCCGGCCAGCCGCACGTCGGCGCCGGCGCCGGTGCCGAACGTGACGATGCGCGCGCGGCACATCTCGACATACGGCTCGAGCAGCGGCTCGTCGCACGGCACGACGGCCGTGTCGCCGGGGCGAAGCGGCTGCAGGATCTCGGCCTTGGCCTCGGCCACCCTCTCGACGGTCCCGACCTGCTCCAGGTGGACGGGGCCGACCGACGTGATCACGGCCACGTCGGGCCGGGCGATCTCGGCCAGGTAGGCCACCTGGCCCATGCCCCGCATCGCGAGCTCGCAGACGACCGCCTCGGTCGCGGCCTCGATCCGGCAGAGCGTCAGCGGCACGCCGATCTCGGTGTTGAAGTTCGCGTGGCTCGCGACGGTCGCGAGGCGGCCGCGCAGGAGCGCCGCCAGGATGTCCTTGGTCGAGGTCTTGCCGGTCGACCCGGTCACGCCCACCACGCGCGCCGCCGAGCGCCGCCGCACCTCGGCCGCGACCTGGCCGAGCGCGATCAGGGGATCGGCGACGACGATCGAGCCGTCGTCGGCGGGAACGTCACCGGGCGTGCCGCCGACGAGCGCGGCGGCCGCACCCGCCGCGAGCGCGGCGGCGACGAAGCGGACGCCGTCGGTGCGCGTGCCGGGGAGGGCGACGAAGAGGTCGCCGGGGCTGACGGCCCGCGAGTCGATCGAGACGCCGGTGACCCGCGCGTCTGCCGCGGTGTGGCCGCCGCACAGCTCGGCAATCTCGGCGGTCGTGAGCGCGATCATGCCGCGGGCAACCCGGCGAGCGCCTCGCGCGCCACCGTGCGGTCGTCGAAGGGCAGGGTGCGGTCGGCGAACTGCTGGCCCTGCTCGTGGCCCTTGCCGGCGATCACGACCACGTCCCCGTCCGCGGCCAGGCCGACGGCGCGCTCGATCGCCGCCCGGCGGTCGGGCTCGGCGTCCATCGGCACCCCGTCCATGATCTCGGCGATGATCGCCTCGGGGTCCTCGCTGCGGGGGTTGTCCGAGGTGACGATGGCGATGTCGGCGAGCCGCCGCGCGACCCGCCCCATCTGCGGCCGCTTGCCGCGATCGCGGTCGCCGCCGCAGCCGAACACGCAGATCAGGCGGCCGCGGGTGATCTCGCGGGCGGAGTGCAGCACGTTCTCGAGCCCGTCGGGCGTGTGGGCGTAGTCGACGAGGACGGTGAAGGGCTGGCCGGCCTCGACGGCCTCGAACCGGCCCGGCACGCCCGGCACCGATGTGATCCCCGCCCGCACGGCGGTGTGCGGCAGCTCGAGCAGCTCGGCGAGCGCGACGGCGCACAGCACGTTCTCGACGTTGAAGCCGCCGCGCAGGCGCACGTCGAGCGGAAGCGCCCCCCGCGGCGTGGACACGATCAGGGCGATGGCGCCGCCCGCGCCGACCTCGGCCGCGTGCGGGCGCACGTCGGCGTCCGCGCCGACCTTCGCCGCGTAGGTGAGCACAGGCCCGCCCGCGAGCCCCGCCAGCCGGCGGCCGTACTCGTCGCCGACGTTGATCGCGCCCGGCGCCTCGCGGAAGAGCCGCGCCTTGGCGGCGAAGTAGTGCTCCATGTCGGGATGGAAGTCGAGGTGGTCCTGCGTCAGGTTGGTGAACCCCGCCGCGGCGAAGCGCACGCCGGTCACCCGCTCGAGCTCGAGCGCGTGCGACGAGCCCTCCATCACGCAGGCGCGGTCGCCCGCGGCGGCCATGCGCCGCAGCGTCGCCTGCAGGTCGACGCTCTCGGGCGTCGTGCGCGCGACGGGCTCGACGACGCCGCCCACGCGCGACTCGACGGTGCCGAGCAGGCCCGCCTGGCCGACCGCCGCCTCGAGCACGGCGTGGACGAGGAAGGCGGTGGTCGTCTTGCCGTTGGTGCCGGTGATCCCGACCACGTCGAGGTCGCCGCTCGGGTGCCCGTAGAAGGCGTCGGCCGCCACCGCCATCGCCCGCCGCACCGAGTCCACCTCGAGCTGGGGCACGTCCAGGTCGAGCGGCCGCTCGACGATGAGCGCGGCGGCCCCCTGCCGCACCGCGACGTCGGCAAAGTCGTGCCCGTCGGCGGTGAACCCGGGCACGCACGCGTGCAGCGCGCCGGGACGGACGTCCTGGGCGCGGTAGGTGACGGCCGTGATGTCGGCGTCGCGACGGCGCAGCACGGTGCGCGGGCCGACCGCCTCGATCAGCGTCGAGAGCTCCATCCGGGGGCGTAGGTTAGTGAACGGCCAGGTTGGGCTTGATGCCCGCGTGGTTCGCATACCACGCGCCGATCTGCTCGAACGCCGGCGCGGCGACGTCGCCGCCGAAGTGGCTCGTCTGCGGCGAGTCGACCACGATCATGATCTCGACCTGCGGATTCTGGGCCGGCAGGAAGCCGATGAACGAGGCGTCGTACTGGTTCGAGTAGCCGCCGTGGCCGTTCGGCTTCTGGGCGGTGCCGGTCTTGCCGGCCACGGTGTAGCCGGGGATGGTCGCCTCGACGCCGGTGCCGCCGTCGTCGACCACGCCTTCGAGCATCGAGACCATCTCGCTGTCGACGCCCGGCGAGAGCACGCGCCGCTGCCACATCTTCGCCGGCCGCCGGCCCTGCACGTGCGCCAGGATGTGCGGCTCGACCATGACGCCGCCGTTGGCGATCGCCTGGTACATCGACGCCATCTGCATGGCGGTCACGCCGATGCCCTGGCCGATCGGGATGGTGCCGATCGACGAGGTCGTCCAGTCGCGGCCGGGCAGCACGATGCCGCTCGCCTCGCCGGGGAAGCGCAGGGCGGTCTCGTTGCCGAACCCGAACCGGCGGATCCAGTCCATCAGGTCGTGCTTGCCGACCATCTGCGCGATCTCGTCGGTGCCGATGTTGGACGAGATCTTGAGGATGTGGCGCACCGAGATGTCCCAGGGGGCGTGCGGAGTGTCGTCGTGGATCACCTTGTTGCCGAACGCGAGGTGGTCGGGCACGTTGTGGAACACCTCGCCGGGCCACACGACGCCCTTCGTCAGCGCGGCCGAGAACGTCACGACCTTGAACGTCGAGCCGGGCTCGTAGATGGTCTGCAGCGCCTGGTTGCGCCAGAGCGGCACGTTCTTGGCCATGTGGGCCTGGTTGTTGTCATAGCCGGGCGCGGTCGCCATGGCGATCACCGAGCCGGTGCGCGGATCCATGACGATGCCGGTCGCCCACGCCGCCCGTGTGTTGCGCACGGTCTGGGCGAGCACGTCCTGGACCTTCGTCTGCACCGCGGCGCTGAGAGTCAGGGTGACGTTGCGCCCGTCCTGCGGCTTGCGCACGTTGACGGTGTCGAGCACGGTGCCGTTGGGATCCTTCACGGTCACCTGCTTGCCGGGCTTGCCCTGCAGGATGCTGTTGAACTGGTGCTCGAGGCCGGCGCCCTCGCCGGTGCCCGCATCGCCTTCGATGCCGGTGAAGCCGAGCAGCTGCGAGGCCACCGATCCGTCGGGGTACCACCGCTGCAGCTCGGGCGTCGTCGAGATGCCCGGCAGGTGGTGGCGGGTGATGCGGGCCGCGACGTCGGGCTGAAGCTGGCGCACGACGTAGCCGCCGTGGCGCAGCGCCGCCTCGAGCGTCACGAGCTCGGGCTTCCAGGCCGGGTTTCGCCGCAGCTTCGGGTGGCGGGCCGACTTCTTGCCGGTCTTGCCGCTCTTGCCCGCGGTCTTGCCGGTGGCGACCGCCGTCGTGCCGGGCTTTCGGTGCACGTGCTTGAGCGGGTGGATCCCGATCGCCCGGGCGATCACCTCGGCGTCGAGGCGCACGTCCTTCAGCTCCTTCGGCGTCGAGACGATCGTGAGCGACGGCTGCGTCT
>DASXZF010000228.1:0-9598 GCA_036502065.1 Gaiellales bacterium | reverse complement strand
CAGGGCGGCGGTGTCGATTTCGCAGCCCGGCTCGATCTCGCCCGTGAGCACCGCACGCAGCGAGGCGGTGCCTTCGGCCACCGCCGCCGGTGTGAGCATCGCCTCGACCTGGGCCGACCCCGCGGCGCCGTCGACGGGGATCGTCCGCTCGACGTAGCGGCGGGTTGCGATCGGGATCGGCTCGGCGGTGACGGTGCCGCCGCGCACCTCGACGAGCGAGACACCGTGCGCGCCGGTGCGCTCGCCCCAGTCGAGCGGCTCGGGGCTGCCCGGGTAGCAGAGGAACTCGTCGCCGCGGCCGTCGTGGAAGTGGCCCAGCATGACGCGGGCGACGCCCGTGGCCTGCAGCTGCGCGCGGGTAACGGGGCGATAGTCGGCCTCGTCTGCCCACTGCTCGCCGGTGAGTGCTGCGTGGATCAGCAGCAGGTGGGTGCGGCCGTCGGCCGGCGCCTTGAACCGCGTGACGGAGGCGCTGCCGCAGTTGCGCGCCGTGAACGCGGCTCCCCACACGGTCACCTCGTCTCCGAGCGGATAGGGCTCGACCTCGTCGCGCGTGAAGACGTGCACGTTCGCCGGCCACGCCGTGCGCTGCCAGACGGAGCCGGGCAGGTGCGGATCGTGGTTGCCGGGCGTGACGAGCACCGGGACGCCCACGGATCCGAGGCTGTCGCGCAGGAACGAGACGGTGTCCTCGCTCACGTAGTCGTGCTCGTAGACGTCGCCTGCGATGCAGATCGCGTCGACGTCGCGCTCGCATCCGAGCGCCAGCGATCGGGTGAGGGCGTCGCGCAGCTCGCGCCGCCGGCGGGCGGCGGCCGGGCGCGACTCGGCTCGGTGAAAGACGCGATCGAGGTGGATGTCGGCGAGGTGCAAGAGCTTCATGGGCGGACTCCCAAGTGTAGGGAGGACGTCGGCTGGCACCCGCCCCGCCTTACACCTGCGTGACGCTCTCGGCACGGGTCGTGACAGACACGCGCCAGGCGCCGCCGATAGCGTGGCGACCATGCACCGACGTGATCTCCTCATCTTCATCCTCGCCCTGGCCGCCGTCGGGGTCACCGCCTGGTGGACCACCTCCTCCAGCGCCGCGCAGCCGTTCACCCGCGGCACCGTCGTCCGCGCCATCGATGGCGACACGATCCTCGTCCAGGGAGCCGGCGGCCGGGTCGAGGACATCCGCCTGCTCGGCATCGATACGCCCGAGACCGTCGACCCGCGCAAGCCCGTGCAGTGCTACGGACCCGAAGCGTCCGCGTTCATGAAGCACCTCGTGACTGGGCGGGCCGTGACGCTGCGCTACGACCGCGAGCTGCACGACCGGTACGGGCGCTTCCTGGCCTACGTGTGGCTCTCCGGAACGCGGCCGCTGTTCGTGAACGCCGAGCTCGTCCGGCGCGGCTTCGCGCGCACCTATCCGTTCCCGCCGAACACCGCCCACGCCGATCTCTTCGCCGCTCTCGAACGATCCGCGGCCGTCGCCGGGCGGGGCCTCTGGCATGCCTGCGGGTGACCAGCCGATACACTCACCCCGATGCGACGTCTGCTGTTGCTCGCCGCGATCGCCGCGGCCGCCGGCGCCGTCCGGGTGGCAATGAGCCGCGACCGCCCGGTGGCCGCCTCCGGGAACGGGCACTCGGCCGACGAAGGCCGGCTCACGGTTCTGCGCGAGCGGATCGCCGCCGCCCGCGGGCGCATGCAGGGCGACGTCCCGCCCGTGCGTGGCGAGTAGACGCGCGCTCGCGGCGCTCGCCGGAGCAGGCGCCGCCCTCGCCGCATGGGGCCTTTACGAGTCCCAGTGGGTCGAGGGCCGCGAGCTCGAGATCGGCGTGCCCCGGCTGCCGGAGGCGCTCGACGGCCTGACGATCCTGCACCTGACCGACTTCCACGCCGGCACCCCGTCGCTGAACGTCCGCGCCATGCGCAAGGCCACGCGGCTTGGCGTGGGCTGGCAGCCCGACCTGGTCGCCCTCACCGGCGACGTCCTGAGCCACGGCCGCGCCGAGGCGGCCGTCGTCGCAGCGCTCGAGGAGCTCGAACCGCCGCTCGGCATCTTCGTCTCGCTCGGAAACCACGACGTGGGCGACACGCACGACCCGTTCTCGCGCGGAGTTGTGATCGACGATTGGGGCAGCGCGCCCGTGACGATGCTGCGCGACAGCGCGGCGGTGGTGGAGTGGCGCGGATCCGAGATCGAGCTCGCCGGCGTCGACCCGCGCCTCTTCGCCGAGCGCCGCAACCGCCCGCCCGAGCAGCTCTTCACCCACCCGGGCGCGTTCCGGGTGCTGCTCTCGCACTTCCCGGACATCCCGTCGTCGATGCCGCCCGGCACGTGCTCGCTCGCGTTGTGCGGACACCTGCACGGGGGCCAGATCTGCCTGCCGGCGCCGGGTGGCAAGCTGCGGCTCTCACACCGTTCGTACCGGTTCGACGAGGGCGTGTACGAGGAGCCCGACGTGACGGTGGTCGTCTCGCGGGGGCTCGGCACGACGCTCATGCCGTTCCGCGTGCTCGCCCGGCCCGAGGTCTCCCTGCTGCGCCTGCGGCCGCGCTAGCCGTCCGCGCGGACGAGTCGCGCCGTCGCGTGGAGCTCGGGCTCGGTGCCCTCCACCGGGAGGCCGCCTCGGGTTGTGGAGACGCTCTGGACCGCCGCCCACCCCTGCATCACCGCGCTGTCGCCCGGCGCGAGCTCGTCGCTCGCCGGCGCGACGACCACCCGCTGCGAGCGCTCGTACGCGGCATCCGTCGCGAAGACCTCGTAGACGACCAGCGGCCGCGCCTGCCACTCGGCCGCCCACGGCTCGATCTCCCCGTTCTCGTCCAGCGTCTCGATCAGTTGGAAAGTTGTGCCTGCTGCGAATCGGTGAGCGACGCGAGCGGACCGATCGAGCGGATGATCATCATCGCCGAGCGCCGTCCCTAGAGGTGCGTCTTGAGCGCGAGGATGCGGTTGTAGGACGCGGTCAGATTCGCCATCGGCAGCGCGCCCGAGGTCGCCGCCGCGAGCAGGTGCGTGTAGACGCCGCGGCTCGTGGCCTGCGACCCCGTGATCAGGAGCAGGTCGGCGCCGGCCTGGGCGCTTCGCAGCGCCAGCGGCGGGTCGGTGGTGTGGCGGACGGCGGCGGCCGAGTCGAGCGCGTCGGTGATCGTGACGCCGGCGAACCCGAGCCGGCCGCGCAGGATGGTGTGGATGATCGGCGGCGACCAGGCCGCGGCGCGCCAGTCGAGCGCCGGGTACACGGCGGTCGAGAGCATCACGACCGGGTCGAGGCTGCGCCGGAACGCGACCCGATACGGGAGCAGGCCCTTGGTCAGGGTTGCGGACGACGCGGTGATCCGCACGAGCGCGTCGTCGGTCGAGACCCTGGCGCGGCCCAGGCCGGGGAAGTGCTTGAGCGTGGGCCACGCCCCGCCCTGCTCGAGGCCACCGGCGAAGGCGGCGGCGTCGGACGCGACGGCGAAGCGGTCGGTCGAAAACGCGCGGTGCTGCTGGGCGATGAAGTCGGCCGGTCCGACCGGGACGTCGGCCACCGGCGCCAGATCGACGTTGACGCCGTCGGCGGCGAGGGCGGCGCCGGTCACCTTGCCGCTCTTTGCCGACCGCCCCGGTCCGAGCGTGCCCAGCGTCTGGGCCGAGACGTTCGGAGGCGCCCACGGGAGGCGCTTCACCTCGCCGCCCTCCTGGTCGGTGGCGATGATGAGCCGCGGCCGTCCGCCCGCCTGGGCGGCGGCCCGGAGCGACGCCGTCAGCGCCTTCACCTGCGCCTGCGAGGCGATGTTCCCGCCGAACAGGATGACGCCGCCGACCTGGCCCGCGCGGATCCGCGCCAGGATCTGGGGGTTGGCCCTTGTGCCGGTGATCGCGACGACCAGGCGCTGGCCGACGAGCTGGGCGAGCGTCGGCGTGGCCGGCGCCGCCGCGGGCGGCGCCGGCGCTGCGCCGACGCCCAGAAGGCCGCACGCCGCCGCGGTCGCGCACAGTGCGACCCGTCCCGCGAGCGGCCTGCGATGTCGTCGCCAGGGCATGCCGCCAAGGTAGCAACCGGGTGTGACGGAGACGCCGCCGTCGCGTAACGGTTTCGCGCCGGGCGCCCGTATACTCGGGGTCATGACCGATCAGACGGGGGCCGGTGCGGCTGAGTCGGTGCACTCGGCGGGCGTCTCGGCCCACATCTCCCACGCCGTGATCGCGGCGTACGCCGCCGCCGCCGCGCGCGACGTTCCCGGCGTCCATGCCCTCACCGGCGGCCACCTGGCGCGGCTCGAGCGGCGCGGCGACCCCGACCGTCTGGGCGTGCGCGTCCTCTCGGCCGGGGATGCGATCGACCTCGAGGTGCACCTCGTGACCGCGTGGGGCGCGTCCATCCCGGCCGTGGCCGGCGCGGTCGAGCGGTCGGTGCGCACGTATCTGGCGTCGATGATCGACCTCGACGTCGGCGCCGTCGCGGTCGTGATCGACGACGTCGCAGCCGTGGGGACCGGCTGACCGTGGCCGGCGTCGACCACCTCACCGGAGCGACGGTGGCGGGCGCGCCGAGGCCCTGTCGCGACTGCATGTGGTGGCAGACACGGCCCGGCCGCGACCCGGGCGATCGCGACCGCTGGACGCACGAGGCCGAGGACGAGTTCGGGCCTTGGGGAAAGCTCTATCGTGACGAGAGCGGCGTGATCGGCCTCATCCAGTACGGGCCGGCGCAGGCCTTCCCGCGCGCCCAGACGCTTCCGGCCGGCCCGCCGAGCCGCGACGCCGTGCTCGTCACGTGCGCCTACCTGACCGACGCGCAGAGCCCGTGGGTGCTCCAGAGCCTGTTCCTGGCCGCGATCGGCGAGTCGCGCGACCGCGGCATGCCCGCGCTCGAGGCGTTCGCCTACCGATACCCCTCCGGCGAGGACTTCTCCACCCGCTTCCTCGGCCACCGGACGATCTTCCCGGCGGACTTCCTGGCCGACTTCGGGTTTCACGGCCGCCGCTCGGCGGGCCGGGTCGAGCTCATGCGGCTCGACCTGCGCGCCATCGAGCTCGAGCCCGATCGCCAGCGGCTCGCGCGGCTGCGCGAGCGCCTTGCCCCACTCATCTCTCCGACCCCCGCGCCGGTGCGCTGAACCGACGACGAGGCCACGGCGAATGGACTCAGGCAATACACCAAGGGAAGGACGGGTGGAGCACCTGTCGGATCACGGCCTGCTCGCGCTCATCGGGCGCGGCGACCGAGAGGCATTTGCACGGCTGTACGACCTGTACGGTCCCGCGGCGTATGCGCTGGCGGCGCGGATCGTCCGCGACCGCGATCTGGCGGCCGACGTGGTGCAAAACGTGTTCCTGGCCGTCTGGACGGGAGCGACACAGTTCGACCCGGCCCGCGGGCAGCCCTCGACCTGGATCATGACGATGACTCATCACAAGGCGGTTGACATGGTGCGGCGCGAGCAGCGCCGGCGCACGGAGGTGCTCGACGCGGCCGGCGACGAGCCCGCCGAGGGCCCGACCGTCGAGGAGCAGGCGTGGCGCGGCGTCACCCGCACCAACGTCCGCGCCGCGCTGGCCCGCCTGCCCGACCCGCACCGCGAGGTGATCGAGCTGGCCTACTTCGCGGGCTACTCCCAGTCCGAGCTGGCCGACCGCCTGGCCGTGCCGATCGGGACGGTCAAGAGCCGCACCTTCGCCGCCATGCGCGCGCTGCGCGAGGCCCTGGCGGCTGCCGGCATGCACCCGGAGGACGAGTGGAACACGTCGACGAGCTGATCCACGGCCAGGCCCTGTACGCGCTCTCCCCCGAGGAGGAGGAGCAGGTCGCGCTGCATGTCGCCGAGTGCGACCGCTGCCGGCGGCAGCTGCGCGAGGCCGAGGCCCTGGCGGCATCGCTCGCCTACGCCGTGCCGGCGGTGGCGCCTCCCCCCGACCTGCGCGACCGGGTGCTCGCGGCGATCGATCCCGTCGTCGAGACCGCGCCGGCGCCGGCAGCCGCAGCCCGCCGGCCGGCTGCACGCCGATCGTGGTGGCCGCGGCTTGCGGCGGTGGCCGTCCCGGCCATGGCGGCGGCGGTCATCGGCCTGGCCGTATGGAACGTCTCGCTGCGCGGCGATCTCTCGTCGCTGCACGGGAACCTGAGCTCGGGCCGAGTGGCCCGGCTGGGCAACGTCGGCAGCGTGGTCATGAGCTCGGACGGGCGCTCGACGATGTTCGCCAGCATGCCCGCCGCGCCCGCCGGAAAGACGTACGAGGCGTGGGTCATCCGCGGGCAGGCCGCGGTGCCGGCCGGCCTCTTCCGGGGCGGTGGCACGCTCGTGCTGACGCTGACGAAGCCGGCCAGGCCCGGCGATGAGATCGCGATCACGATCGAGCCGGCGGGCGGCACCAAGCAGCCCACCACGACTCCCATCGCGCACGCGTCGGTCTAGAGGAGCCGGCGTTCAGCCGGGCACGCTTCTCCGAAGATGAACCAGCGTGTCGCATCGAGCGTTGCCGTCCAGCCTTCGTCACCGAGAAGCGACCGCAGCTCCCGCGGCTCGTAGAAGACCTCGATGACCTGAAACGCTCTTCCGTCGTGCACGCGGCGCAGCTCCAGATCCGAATCGCGCCGGATGACGTTGGGGCCTGGGATCTCTACGCGGTTGTCGATGAGGAACACCCGACCTCGCGGTGCAAGGCAGGACCGCACCAATGACCAGAAGCCCGGGAATCGTGATCGCGGGACGTGAGAGAGCCAGAAGGAGAAGAACACGACGTCATAGGTCCGCAGCGGCCGCCATGTGAAGAGATCGGCAACGAGGTAGTCCACATCGGTTCGACCAACGCGCTTGCGGCTCAGCTCAGGGACTCGGGTGACGAGTCGATGACCGTCAGATGCCCGGCGGTGCGGGCCAGATGCGCCGTCCACCATCCGGTGCCGCCCGCCAGCTCCAAGACGTCACCGGTGGCGCCAAAGGTCTCGAGTGCAGCCGCCACCTGTGCGACCTCCCGGCCCCATTCCTCGGCCGACTCCGGGCCCTGGTCAAAGCGGCCGCGCCGCTGCCACCACTCGTCGTACTCGGGCGCGCGAGCCTGGTAGTACGCTCGCTGCTCGGCGAAGAGCCCATCGTCGTTCACATGCGGAATCTCGCACACACCGCGGCGGAACAGACGGGCTTGGTGCCGCGCCGCCCTAGCGCGACAGGAACGCGACCGTCGCCGCGAGCACCGTGGCGGCGGCGATCAGCCGCCACATCCGGGCGGCGTCGATCGGCGGCAGGATCGGGCGCTGTGGCCGTGGCCGGCGCTGCCTGCGGACGCGGTGCACCAGGCGGGCGCGGCTTGCCGCCCCCTCGCGCTGGGCGGTGACGCCGAGCAGCTCGTCGACCTGGTAGGGGCCGTGCGGATCGCGGCCGTGGGCGTGGTGGGCGCACTCGAACCCCTGCCGGGTTTCGGCCACGTCGCCGAGGCAGCGGGGACAGGCATGCAGCAGGGGCTCGAAGCCCTGCCACGACCCGCGCGACGCCGCGCGCCGGTCACCGGCCGTCGCCAGCTGATGCGGCTGCCACGGTCCGTGCTCGGCGCAGCCGCCGTCCCGCACCGGTCGCAGACATACGGGGCACAACCCGCCCCGGCCCGCACCCGCCATCAGGCGGCCGCCCGGTCGGGGACACGGACGAGGCCGCGCTCGACGAGGAGCTCGGCGATCTGCACGCCGTTCGTCGCCGCGCCCTTGCGCAGGTTGTCGGCCACGACCCACAGGCTGAGGCCGTTTCGGCGGGAGTCGTCGTTGCGGATGCGGCCCACAAGCACATCGTCCGTGCCCACGGCGGCCGAGGGAAGAGGGTAGGCGCCCGAAGCCGGGTCGTCGACGACGCGCACACCGGGCGCCCGGGCCAGCAGCTCACGGGCGCGATCGGCGCGCAGCGGCTCGCGCGTCTCGATCCAGACCGCCTCGGAGTGGCCGCGCCAGACGGGCACGCGCACACACGTGGTGCTGATCGCGATGCTCGAATCGCCCAGGATCTTGTGCGTCTCGCGGATGAGCTTCGTCTCCTCGAGCGTGCTGTCGCCGTCGAAGACGTCGCACTGGGGCAGGACGTTGAATGCGATCTGGTGCGGGTAGGCCGAGGATGTCGTCGGCTCGCCGTCGAGCACCATCCGCGACTGGCTGCGCAGCTCGTCAACGGCTTTCGTGCCGGTGCCGGAGACCGCCTGATACGTCGCGACGGTGACGTGCGTCAATCCCGCGGCGTCGTGCAGGGGCTTCAGCGCCGCGACGAGCTGGATCGTCGAGCAGTTGGGGTTGGCGACGATGCCGCGGTGGGATGCGGCTGCCTCGGGGTTCACCTCGGGCACGACCAGCGGCACGCCCGGGTCCATCCGAAACGCGCTCGACTTGTCCACGACGACGCAGCCGCGGGCGACGGCCTCGGGCGCGTAGCGCTTGGACGTCCCACCGCCGGCCGAGAACAGCGCCAGGTCGAAGCCCTCGAGCGCATCCGCGGTCAGCTCGCGCACCTCGAGCTCGCCGCCGGCGAACGCCACCCGGCTGCCGGCGGAGCGGGCCGACGCGAACGCGACCACCTCGGCGGCCGGGAAGCCGCGCTCGGCGAGCACCTCGAGCACGACGGGCCCGACGGCGCCGGTGGCACCGACGACCGCGACCCGCGGCCTAGACACCGACGGCTCCGTCGGCCGCGATCTGCAGCTCGGCATGGAACGCGTCGTGCAGCGCCGAGACGGCCTCGCCGACGCGGGTGCGGTCGATCACGCACGACACCTTGATCGGCGAGGTGGCGATCATGCGCACGTTGATGCCGTGCTCGGCGAGCACCTGGAACATGCGCGCCGCAACGCCGGGGTGGCTCTTCATCCCGGCTCCGATCATGCTCACCTTCGCGGCGGTGTCGTCGACGCGCCAGTGCAGGCCGAGATCGTCGCAGAGGCCCTGGATCGTGTCGCGCATCAGCCCCAAGTCGTCCATCGGCACCGAGAAGGTGATGTCCGCGTCGCCGTGCGTGACGGCGTTCTGGATGATGGTGTCGACGTTGATCTGCGCCGCGGCGACCGCGTTGAAGATGCTCGCCGCCGTGCCCGGCTCGTCCGGGACGTCGGTCAGGGTCACATAGGCCTCGTCGGTCGTGTGCGTGATCCCCGAGATGATCGCGTCCTCCATGCCCGCATCTTCGCGGATCCAGGTGCCGTCTGCGTCGGAGAAGGTCGAGCGAACGTGGATCGGGACGTCGTGGTTGCGCCCGAACTCGACAGCGCGCAGCTGCAGCACGCGGGCGCCGGCGCCGGCCATCTCGAGCATCTCCATCGGCGAGACGGAGCGCAGCAGCCGCGCGTCGGAGACGATGCGCGGGTCGGCGGTGAAGACGCCGTCGACATCGGTGTAGATCTCGCAGTCGCCGTCGAGCGCGGCCGCCAGGGCGACGGCCGTCGTGTCGGAGCCGCCCCGGCCGAGCGTGGTGACGTCGTAGGCCGTCGACACCCCCTGGAAGCCGGCGACGAGGACGATGTCGCCCCGCTCGAGCGCCTCGGAGATGCGCCGCGGCCGGATCTCGACGATCTTCGCCTTCGTGTGCACGGTGTCGGTGACGATCCCCGCCTGCGAGCCGGTCAGCGACACGGCGTGGTGGCCGAGGT
>DASXZF010000227.1:0-3063 GCA_036502065.1 Gaiellales bacterium | reverse complement strand
CGCGCTGGGACAGGTAGATCGCGTTCTCGGGCTCCTCGCCGCGCCACGCGAGCACGAACACGCGCTCCTTGCCGACCTTGACGAGCCGCAGCGAGAGCGCCGGGTGCGCCTCGAGCGCGTCCTCGTCGGGAATGAACCGGCCCGAGTGGTCGATCAGGCCGCAGCCGACGAGCTCGGCGACGGCGTCGACGAGGCCCGAGCCGCACATGCCGACCGGGTCGGTGTCGCCGATCACCTCGAGCGTGAGGTCGTCGCCGGCGATGCGCACGCCCTCGATCGCGCCCTCGGCTGCGCGCATGCCGCACTTGATCTGGGCGGCTTCGAAGGCCGGGCCGGCCGGCGCGGCGGTGGCCACGACGCGCTCCTGCGAGCCGAGCGCGATCTCGGAGTTCGTGCCGACGTCGATGAAGAGCCGAAGGCGGCGGTCGCGGGTGAGGCCGGTCGCGAGCAGGCCGGCGACGATGTCGCCGCCCACGTACGCGCCGAGCGCAGGGAACGTGAAGGCCGGCGCCCGCGGGTGCAGGTGCACGCCGTAGTCGGCCGCCGTCACCGCGGGCAGCCGCCGCGCGGCGATGATGAACGGCGCCATCGCCAGCGGCTCGGGGTCGATCCCAAGCGCGATCTGGGTCATGGTCATGTTGCCGCAGACCACCATCTCGTACACGCGCTCGCGGGGGATGCCGGCCTCCTCGCACACCTCGGTCGCGAGCAGGTTGAGCGTCTCGGCGGCCCGCCCCTGCAGCGCCTCGAGGGCATCGGCATCGAGCATCGTGGCGGACACGCGCGAGATCACGTCGGCGCCGTATGGCTGCTGGCGGTTCAGCATCGAGCGCACCGCGAGCGGCTGGCCGGTGGCGAGGTCGAGCAGGTTCGCGACCACCGTGGTCGTGCCGAGATCGAAGGCGATCGCGTGCCGGTCGGCGGTCGTGTCGCCTGGCTCGACGTCGATCAGCAGGTCGTCGCAGATGACGGCCGTGACCTTGTAGTCGGCGGCGCGCAGCGTCCGGCCGAGCATGCGCATCGCGCCCGGGTGAACGCGCAGCTCGAAGTCCTCGACGGCGGCCAGGACGCGCTCGAGGTCGGACGCCTGGTCCTCGAGCGAGGGCTCGGAGAGCTCGAGGTAGCGCTTCTGCACCGCAGGGCGCAGGATGACGTGGCGCCCCACCCCGACGAGCGCCGCCTTGGGCCGTGTCTGCAGCGGCGGCACCTCGACCTCGAGGTCCTGCGTCACCTCGGCGCGGCACGCCAGCCGCCAGCCGGCGCGCAGCTCGTCGAGCGTGAACGCGCGTGGGTCGACGCTCGACACGGGCATCGAGCCGTCGGCGATGCGCACCTTGCACTTCTTGCACGTGCCGTGGCCGCCGCACGTGGAGTCGATCGCGATCCCGTTCCACGAGGCCGCGTCGAACACGGTCGTGCCGACGGGGACGCGGACGTCGCCGCCGTCGGGCCGGAACTGCAGCCGCACCCGCCCGGTGCCGGCCTGGACGGCCGGTTCGCTCATTCGCCGACCTTGGTCGGCGAATGAGCAGGGGAAGGGGGTGGGGAACCGGTAGGTTCCCCACGCTTCCAGAAGAAGGGGGCTCGTGGGGGAAACATGGTTTCACCCACGAACGCGAGCCGGAGGCGAGCGTTGCTCATGTCGCCCCGGCGGCCTGCGCGGCGGCGGCCAGCTTCGCGCGGTGCGCGGCGATCCAGCGCCCGCCCCACTCGTCGTGGCCGAGCAGGAAGTCGGCGGCGCGGACGGCCTCGACGCACACCGGCGCGCGCGCGTCCATGATGGCGCTCGTGAGGCCATGGCTCGCGGCGATGCCGAGGAAGCCGGCTCCCAGCACGTGTCGGCCGGGCAGTCCGAACGACGTGTTGGAGGCGCCGCAGGTCATGTTCACGCCGAGGTCGTCGCGGATCAGGCGCACGGTCTCGATGAAGAGCGTCACCGCCCGCGGCTCGGCGCCGACGGGCATCGCCAGCGGGTCGATCACGATGTCCTCCGGTGGGATGCCGTGATCGCCGGCGACCGAGACGATCTTGCGCGCGAGCTCCAGCCGCCGCTGCGGCTCCATCGGGATCTCGTCGTCGTTGGGCAGGGCGATCACCGCAGCGCCGTGCTTGGCGACGAGCGGCAGGATCGCCTCGAGCCGTTCGTCCTCGGCGGTGACCGAGTTCACGAGCGCCTTGCCCTCGTAGGCGCCGAGGCCGGCCTCGAGCGCCTCGATCACCGACGAGTCGATGACGAGCGGGAGGTCGGTCAGCCCCTGGACGAGCGGGATCGCGCTTCGCATCAGCTCGATCTCGTCGGCCAGCGGATCGCCGACGTTCACGTCGAGCATGTCGGCCCCGCCCGCGACCTGCTGGGCGACGTCGGGCTCGAGCTGGGACAGATCGCCCGCCTGCAGCTGGGCCTGGAAGGCCTTGCGGCCGGTCGGGTTGATGCGCTCGCCGATGATGCAGAACGGCTTGTCGGAGCCGATGACGACCGTCTTAGACCGGGACTGGAGAACGGTATCCATGTTCAACCCTTTCGGCGTGCGTGGGGATGCCGAGCCGCCGGCAGAGGGCGGCGATACCCGCATCCTTGCGGAAGCTGATGAAGTGCAGCCCCCGTACCCCCGGCTGCTCGAGGGCGTGGCAGGCGAGCTCGTAGGCGACGTCGAAGCATGCCTCCTGCTGGTCGGAGGCCGCCTCGACCCGCTCGATGATCGCCGTGGGCACCGAGATGCCGGGCACCTTCTCGTCGATGAACCGCAGCGCCCGCGCCGAGCGCAGGATCGCGATCGAGGGCAGGATCGCGGCGCGCTCGGTCACGCCTAGCCGGACCGCATCGGCCATGAAGTCTGAAAGCCGCGCGGGCTCGAAGCACAGCTGGAGCTGGATGAACCGCGCCCCGGCGCGCACCTTCTTCAGCGCTCGTTTTGCCCTGTAGTCAAAGGGTGGTGCGCCGGGATTCTCGACGGCCCCGAGGAAGAGATGCGGCGCGGGCTCGATGGTGCGGCCGCTCAGATAGCGGCCCGCGGCGATCCCCCGCGCCGTCTCGACCAGTTGCGGGCCGTCGAGGTCGAAGAC
>DASXZF010000226.1:0-15842 GCA_036502065.1 Gaiellales bacterium | reverse complement strand
ACGCCGGCGCGCGCGCCACGTGGCAGCGGCCGGCGCTCGTCGCAGCAACCAGGGCGCCGCTCCGGTCAGCGCCGGGGCGGGCGCAAGCGGTGACCGAGCCCGCCGTCCGGGTGGAGGCGACCGGCGAGACGGTGGGCGAAGCCCGCTGGGCGGCGCTGCACGACCTGGAGCGCCGCTATCCGACGCTCGACCGTGATCTCGTCGAGTTCGTCGTCGTGTCCGAGGGCCAGCGCGGTCTGCTGGGGGTGGGATACGAGCCGGCCCGCGTGATCGCGGTGCTCGCCATCGAGCCTGACCCGGCTCCCGCCACAGCTCCGCCCGACACCGTCGCAGCCGCCGAGCGCGCACCCCGCGCCCAGGTTGGCCCTGCTCCGGGCGATTCGGAGTCGGCGGGCCTCGTGCGCGAGCTGCTCGCGCGGGTCGTCGACGGACTCGGGATCGACGCCGACATCGACATCGACGAGGCCGGCGGCCAGGTCACCGGCACGGTCTCGGGCGGCGACCTGGGGCTCCTGATCGGTCGGCACGGCCAGACGATCGACGCCATCCAGTACCTCGCAAACGCGATGGTGCACCGGCGGGCCGCCGAGCCGGCGGAGGTCGTGATCGACGCCGAGGGCTATCGCGACCGGCGCCGGCGCGCGCTGTGCGGTGTCGCCGACAGGGCGGTCGCGGATGTGCTGCGTGACGGACGCCCGGTTGCGCTCGAGCCGATGACCTCCGTCGAGCGCAAGATCGTGCACCTGCACCTGAAGGATGTCGCCGGCGTGGCAACCGCCAGCGAGGGCGTCGAGCCCAACCGGCACCTGGTCGTCCTTCCGCAGGACGATTCCGCCGAGGTGTAAAACGTGAAACACCCCGATCCGCGGCTGCGCGCATACTGCGACCTGCTGGTTGACGCGCCCGTCTCGGTCACCTCGGTGCGCGACCACGACGGCATCTGGAGCGTGCACATCGAGGACGCGTTGACCGCGCTCCCGGTCGTCCAGCGACTGGCGCCGGCGAGCGTCGTCGATGTCGGGTCGGGCGGCGGCAGCCCCGGCCTGCCCCTCGCGCTGGTCACGGGGATCGCCACGACGCTGCTCGAGGCAACCGAGTCCAAATGCGTCTTCCTGCGGTCGGCCGTCAGCCGTCTGGGCGCGCCGTGTGCGGTCGTCTGCGACCGCTCCGAGCTCTACGCGCGCGGCGACGGCCGCGACGCCTTCGATCTCGCTCTGGCCCGTGCCCTGGCCGCCCCGGTCGTGGCCGCCGAGCTGTGCCTCCCGCTCGTCCGCATGGGTGGCCATGCCCTCCTGTGGACCGCCGACATCGACCTCGAGCCGGTTTCCGCAGCGGCGGCCGCCGTGGGCGGTGAGCTGGCCGAGTCGGTCGTCGCCGGCCCCAATCGGCGCCTGCTCGTGCTCGCGAAGACGGCGCCGACGCCGGAGCGGTTTCCACGTCGCCCGGGGATGGCCTCCAAGCGTCCGCTCATACGAGTACCATCCGGCGCATGAGCGCCCGCGTCTACGCCCTTGCAAATCAGAAGGGTGGGGTCGGCAAGACGACGACCGCCATCAACATGGCGGCGTGCGTCGCCGAAGCGGGCACTCCGGTGCTCCTGATCGACCTCGATCCGCAGGCAAACGCCACCACGGGCCTCGGGTTCCGCCCCGACGAGCTCGAGGCGAGCACCTACGACCTGCTTCACGGCCGCCCCCTCGACGAGGTCGTGGTCGAGACGGGCGTCCCCAATCTCTTCCTCGTGCCGTCCCATCCCGACCTCGCCGCTGCGCAGGTCGAGCTGCCCAACGGCGCCGAGCGCGGCACGCTCCTGCGCGACCTTCTGGCGGGCACCGAGGAGCGGTTCCCGTACGTGTTCGTCGACTGCCCGCCGTCCCTCGGCCTGCTGACGGTGAATGCTCTCGCGGCTGCGAACCGGCTGATCGTCCCCGTCCAGTGCGAGTACTACGCGCTCGAGGGCCTCGCCCAGCTGTTGCAGAGCATCGAGCTCGTCCGCACCCGCATCAACCCCCGGCTCGGCATCACGGGTGTTCTGCTCACGATGTACGACGCCCGCACCCGGCTCGCGAGCGATGTGGCGAGCGAGGTGCGGAACCACTTCGGCCCGCTCGTCTTCGACACGGTCGTGCCGCGCAGCATCCGGCTTGCGGAGGCGCCCAGCCACGGATTGCCGATCACGACGTACGACTCGTCGTCGGCCGGCGCCGATGCCTACTACCGTGCCGCCCTGGAGGTGGTCGAGCGTGGCTGAGCCGACCCGCCCACGCGGCCTGGGGCGCGGCCTGGCCGCGCTCGTGGCCGAGTTTCCTGCCGCCGGTCAGGCGTCGATGGTGGACATCGAGATCTCGCAGGTGCGCCCGAATCCGCGCCAGCCGCGGCGAAACTTCGACGACGACGCGATCCACCGCCTGGCCGACTCGGTGCGCGCCGACGGCATCGTCCAGCCGATCGTGGTGCGCGACACGGGCGACGGATACGAGATCGTCGCAGGCGAGCGCCGCTGGCGTGCGGCCCGGATCGCGGGTCTGCGGACGATCCCGTCGATCGTCCGCAACGCCGACGACCGCGAGACCCTGATCCTGGCATTGGCCGAGAACGTCGCCCGGGAAGACCTGAATCCCGTCGATCAAGCCCGGGCCTATGCCGTCCTCGCCGACGAGCTCGATCTCAGCCAGACCGAGATCGCCCGCCGCGTCGGCAAGAGCCGCCCGGCCGTTGCCAACACCATGCGGCTGCTCGAGCTCCCCGACGAGGTGCTCGACCTCGTGTCCGGCGGGACGCTGTCGGAGGGGCATGGGCGCGCGCTGCTGCAGGCAGCCGGGCAGGACGAGCGCGTGACCCTCGCCCGAACGGCGGTCAGCCGCGGGTGGTCGGTGCGCGAGTGCGAGGTCGCGGCCAAGCGCGCGGCCACGCCGAAGCCGGCCGCGCGGCGGGCGCCCGGCGCGATGGACGACGAGCTCGCCCACCTGGCCGTCGATGCGGCGTGGCAGTCGCTCGGGCTGCGCGCCACCGTCAGGCGCGGCCCGCGCGGCGGGCGCGTCGAGATCCATTTCGCTTCACCCGCCGAGCTCGGGAGGATCGTGGATCAATTGCGCGCCGAACGCGTCTCCTGGGCCGACTGAGCCACCAGAGACCGTCGCATCGCCGCGTCCTTCCTTGCTCGCGTGCAGAGCACGCGTCGCTCGGTGCGTCCTTGTACTGCCCGGCTCTGGTGGCTCAGACGGTGGCGCGGAGCCCTGCAGTCGCCGGTGGTATTCTGGGCGTCCCGTGGGGGCGATTAGCTCAGTTGGTTAGAGCGCCGCTCTGATAAGGCGGAGGTCCCTGGTTCGAATCCAGGATCGCCCACTGGCAGCTTCGCAGGACACCCGTGTTCGCTGTGCCTGGGTTCCGGCCGGCGATCCGCTCTACGTCGCCTATCACGACGAGGAGTGGGGCGTGCCCTCCCACGACGACCGGCACCTCTTCGAGATGATCGTGCTCGAGGGCGCCCAGGCCGGCCTCTCGTGGTCGACGATCCTGCGCAAGCGCGAGGGCTACCGGCGTGCATTTGCCGGCTTCGACGCCGAGCGCGTCGCGCGGTTCGGCGCGGACGACGTCGCGCGGCTGCTGGCCGATCCCGGCATCGTCCGAAACCGCCTCAAGGTCGAGTCCGCGATCGCCAACGCCGCCGCGGTGCTCGAGGTGCGCGCCGAGCACGGCAGCCTTGACGCCTTCCTCTGGGGGCTCGTGCCCAGCCCGCCGCCGCGGCGGGTGGCGTCGCCCTCCGGAGAGGTGCCGGCCGAGACGGCCGAGTCGCGGGCGCTCAGCAAGGAGCTCAAGCGGCGCGGCTTCCGGTTTGTCGGGCCGACGGTCTGCTACGCGTTCATGCAGGCCGTGGGGATGGTCGACGACCATGCCGTGACGTGCTTCCGGTACGCCGGATAGCGGTCAGAAGACCCTGGCTATACTGGACCTGAGGATGCAGGAGATGAGCATCTACGGGGTGTCCTTCGACATGGTCGGCAAGCAGCCGATCGTGCTCCTCCGGACGCTCGACGGGAGTAAGTTCCTGCCGATCTGGATCGGCCATCCCGAGGCCGCCGCGATCCTGATGAAGCTGCAGGGAACGCCGACGCCGCGGCCGATGACGCACGACCTGGTCACGTCGATGCTCGGCGAGATGAACGCCAAGGTCGAGAAGATCGCGGTCACGGAGCTGCGCGACAACACGTTCTATGCGCTGATCACGCTTCGGATCGACGGGTCGGAGGTCGAGATCGATTCGCGGCCGAGCGATGCGCTCGCGCTGGCCGTCCGGGCCGACGCCAAGATCTACGTTGCCGATCAGGTGATCGACGACTCGGCGATCGAGTTCGGGCAGGAGCCCGAGGAGCCCGGCGAGGTGGTCGAGGAGTTCAAGAAGTTCCTCGAGAACGTCTCGCCCGAGGACTTCGCGAACTAGTTCAGGCCCTCCGCGCGGCGGGCCAGGTCGCGCCCGATCACCAGCCGTTGGATCTCTGCCGTGCCGTCGACGACCTGCAGCATCTTGGCGAGGCTGATGAAGCGCGGAAGCGGCGTGTCGTCGAGCCAGCCGTAGGCGCCGAGCGCCTCGCTGCACGCGATGGCGGCCCGAAGGGCTGCGTCGGGGCAGAACCGTTTCGCGTGGGCGGTGGCCACCGTCCCGGCCGGCGTGCCCAGCAGCGCGGCGGCGCGCGCGTAGAGGAGCCGCCCCGCCTCGAGGTCGGTCATCACGTCGGCAAGCGCGAATCGCATCGTGTCGAGGGCGAGCAGCGGCCGGCCGAACGCCTGCCGATCGCGCACGTACCGCAGGGCGACGTCGAGCGCCTCGGCGTGCAGGCCGCAGGCGATCGCGGCGATGTCGCAGCGGGCGACGTCGATCGCGCCGAGTGCGGCCCGCATCCCCTGGCCGGGCGGCGCGACCAGCACGGCCGGTGCCTCGTCGAGCTGCATCTCGCCGATCGGCAGGAACGCCGCCGTCGCGGTGCGGTACCGCACCGGGAACGTGACGCCGGCGGCGGCGGCATCGACCGCGAGCAGCGCGACGTCGGAATGCCCCGGCTCGCGGGCGGTCTTGCAGACCACCAGGAAGAGATCGGCCTCGCCGGCGAGCGACACCCACGCCTTGCGGCCGGTCACCGCCCAGCCGTCTCCGCTCGGCGCCGCGAACGTCGTGATCGCGGTCGCGTCGGAGCCGGCATGGGGCTCGGTGAGCGAGAAGCCGCCGAGCGCCGTGCCGGCAGCAAGCGCCGCGCCCCACCTGTCCCGCAGGGGCCGGTCGTCACATCCGCAGACCGCCGCGGCCACCGCGTTGTGCATCGAGAGCGAGAACGCGAGCGCAGCGTCCCCGCGGCCGAGCTCCTCGAACACCTCCATCCCCGCCGGGTAGCCGAGCGCGGCTCCGCCGTGCTCCTGCGGGCAGAAGAGCCCCGTCAGCCCCGATCCGGCCACGGCCGCCCGTGGATAGACGCCGTCACGCTCCCACGTCTCCAGGCCGGGCTTCACCAGATCCGAAACGAAGGCGGCTGCGGCGGCTCGCATGGGCGGCGATGATAGCCCCGTTTCCTGGCGATCAGGCGGGCCTGCGCCTACACTACTGAGTCCTGCCCTTGACGACCGGAGGCACGGCGATGCAACACAACGGCAGCGGCGCGCAGTGGTTTGCCGAGCGATCCATCCGTGGGGTCGGCGACGACGGCGCGGCCGAGCTCATCACGATCTGGATCGAGCGCAAGCCCGGCGCGCTTTGGGCGGTCGGCCGGGCGGTCGACCTGGGTCAGCGCGCCGACGGGCTCGTGCGCAGCGACGACTACGTGTTCGAGGGCTACGAGATGGGTGACGCGGTCGAGGCGGCAAACGCCGCCGTCGACGCCGACCTCGACGTCTCGGCCGAGGAGGGCACCGACCAGGAGGTCGAGCCGTTCACGGAGGTCGAGCTGCTCGTGCCGCTCGAGCGGTGGTTCTTCGGCCATTCCCCGCGGGCCTCAAAACCCGCACGTTGAGGTCCGTCTAAAGCGAGCTTTAGCTCGCCGCAATACGTTCCTGCGGCCTTGCGAAGTCCATTTGCTCGCCGAGCACGCGCAGCTTCGGAGTTCCCGGGGGAACGGCGGCGGCGGCGATCGCCGTGCGCTCCAGCGTGTCGAGCGCACGCTCGCCGTCGGCGCCGAGATCGACGGTGTGGCCGGTCACGTAGAGATCGACGTACGGCCAGATCACGTCCTCGCCGAGCTCCTGCGCGTGCCTGCGGATCGTGACCAGGACGTCGTCGCGGTTCGCCCAGGCGTAGGCGATCGAGTCGCGCAGGACGGCCGTGAACCGGTCGACCACGTCGTCGGGAAGCGTGAGCCGGGCGAGGATGCCGCCGAGCGGGACGGGCGCACGGGCGACCCGCTCGAACGACGCCCCCAGGTCTTCGACGAGCACGAGCCCATCGCGCTCGTAGGTGAGCCGGCCCTCGTGGATCAGGACGCCGAGGTCGGCATCGCCTGCGCGGAGGGCGGCGCCGATATCCGAGAACACGGCGTGGCGGAGCTCGCCCATGCCCGGATGAAGGCTGCGGTAGAGCAGGGTCGCGGTGGTCGTCTCGCCGGGGCAGAGCACGCGCGCGGCGGGGCTCGGGGCCACGCCCGGCCGAGCGGCGACGATGAGCGGCCCGACACCGAAGCCGAGCGCGGCGCCCGCACGGACGACGCCGTAGTCGCCGGCGAGCAGCAGGGCCGCGTAGAAGCTGGCCTTGGAGACGTCGTAGCGGCCGGCGAAGAGACCGTCGTTCAGCTGCTGGACGTCGAGCAGCTCGGTCTCGAACTCCAGGCCGCGCAGGTCGATGCGACGCTCGAGGATCGCGTGGAACGCGAAGGTGTCATTCGGGCAGGTGGAGATTCCGAGCCGGAGCTTCATGCCGTCTCCGAGACTAGCTCGGCCGCGCGCCGAAGGGCAGCGTCCATCCGCCACCGCGCCCGGTCGCGATCGCCCGCGACGTTCGAGAAGCCGCGCACGATCCTGAGCGGGACGCCGAACGCCTGCGCGGCCAGGGCGACCGCGTAGCCCTCCATCTCCTCGCCCGCCGCCGCGGGGTGACGCGCGCGTCGTGCGGCGACGTCGCCGGCCGAGCCGGCCGCGGCGGCCACCGAGAGCAGCTCCGGGCCGTCTCCGAGGGTCACGACATCGGAGTCGGCGAACCCGAGCTCGGCGCCCGAGCGGTGGGCTGTCCCGGTGCCGGTGCCGATCCCCTCGCACCTGATCGCCCCGGCGAGGATGGCCGATCCGATCGGGTGGCGATCGGGGTCATACGTGCCGGCGGCGCCGACCAGGATCACGCCCTCTGCGGCCACCTGGGTATGCATCGCGATCGCGTGCGCGGCGCCGGCGCCCGCGGCGGCCAGCCCGAACCCGCACAGCGCGAGCGGCGCGGGCGCGCCGTCGGGAAAGAGGAGCGCGGACTCGATCGCCGTCGGGACGAGGATCAGCACGGCCGGACGCTCGCTCAGGCGATCTCGACCATGCGCTGGATCGCGCCTCGGGCGCGGCCGGCGACCTCGGGCTCGACCGTGACGACGTGGCGCATGTCGCGCAGGGCGTCGCGCAGCTTGGGCAGCGTGATCATCTTCATGTAGCGGCAGACGGCGCGCTCCGACATCGCGTAGAAGCGCTTGTCGGGCGCCTCGCGGTTCAGCCGGTGCAGGATGCCGGTCTCGGTGGCGACGACGAAGTCGCGCTTCGGCGAGCCGGTCGCGTGGCCGACCATGCCCTCGGTCGAGAGCACGCGGGTACGGCGCGCGACCGCCTCGTCCTGCGATGCGGCGTACATGCACTGGCTGGCGCAGCCGCACTCGGGATGGATCAAGAGGTCGGCGTCGGGGTGCGCGTCGAGCATGCGCGAGACGTCGTCGGTGCGGATGCCGGCGTGCACGTGGCACTCGCCCGGCCAGATCTTCATCTTGCGGCCGGTGACCCGTTCCAGGTACGCGCCGAGGAACATGTCGGGCAGGAACAGGATGTCGCGGTCGGCGGGGACGGCCTCGATCACCGCGCGGGCGTTGCCCGATGTGCAGCAGTAGTCGCTCTCGGCCTTCACCTCGGCGCTCGTGTTCACGTAGCTGACGACGACTGCGCCCGGATTCTCGGCCTTCCACGCGCGCAGCGCATCCGCGTCGATCGTGGCTGCGAGCGAGCAGCCGGCGTCGAGGTCGGGGATCAGCACCGTGCGGTCGGGCGAGAGGATCGCGGCCGTCTCGGCCATGAAGTGCACGCCGCAGAAGGCGATCACGTCGGCGTCTGTGGCAGCGGCGGCCTGCGACAGCCCGAGCGAGTCGCCCACCAGATCGGCGACGTCCTGCACCTCGGGCAGCTGGTAGTTGTGGGCCAGGATGACGGCGTTTCGCTCGGCTGCGAGCGCGCGCACCTGGCTTTGCAGAGTGGCGACGTCGTTTCGGGTCAGCGTGGGCACGGGTGCACCTCCAGCGAGATGTCGAGCGCGCGCACCGAGTGCGTGAGCGCGCCGATCGAGATCGCGTCGACGCCGGTCTCGGCGATCGCGCGTACGGAGTCGAGGGTGATGCCGCCGGACGCCTCGAGGCGCGTCAGTCCGGCGGTGCGGCCGACCGCGGTGCGCAGGTCGGCCGGGGGCATGTTGTCGAGCAGCACGCTGTCGGCCCCGGCGGCCAGCGCCTCGTCGAGCTGCGCGAGCGTGTCGGCCTCGGCCTGCACGTGCAGACCGGGGTAGGCGGTGCGAGCGGCTGCGACGGCGGTGGCAACACCGCCGGCGAGGGCCACGTGGTTGTCCTTGATCAGGATCGCGGCGGCGAGGTCGGCGCGGTGGTTCGTGCCGCCGCCGCAGGCGACTGCGAGCTTGTCGAGCGCGCGCAGGCCGGGCGCAGTCTTGCGGGTGTCGAGGATCTCGACGCCGGTGCCCTCGACGGCAGCCACGTACGCATGCGTGGCCGTGGCGATCCCCGAGAGCCGCTGGAGCAGGTTGAGCGCGGTGCGCTCGGCGGTCAGGATGGCGCGCGCCGTCGCCTCGATCCGCGCGACCGTGCACGGCGCCGGCGCCGCGAGTGCGCCTTCGCCGGCGAGCACCTCGAGCTGCGCGTCCGGATCGAGCCGGCGGAAGACCTCGTGGGCCACCTCGAGCCCGCAGACGATGCCCGGCTCGCGGAACACCACGTCGGCCACGGCGATCAGGTCGGCGGGGATGGTCGCGTCGGTCGTCGGGTCGCCGCGGCCGGCGTCCTCGGCGAGCGCGCGGTCGATCACACCGTCGAGTGCAGCGGCGGGCATGTCGCGCTCCTGGCCTGGGCCGGGTCGGTGGTGGGGTGGTCGCGGCGCAGGTGCGCCCCGCGGCTCTCGGTGCGCTGCAGGGCGGCCTCGGCGATCAGCCCCGCCACGAGCACGGGGTTCGATGCCGGCTGCTCGGCGGCCCATGCGGTGAAGCGCGTGAGGCCGGCATCGTCTCGCTCCGGGCCGACGTCGCGCCACATCCGCCGGCGCAGGTCGGCCAGCGGCGCCCGCGCCAGCGGCCGCCTGGGCGGCGGGCCCGCTTCGGCTCCGGTGGGCGCGGCCGCAAGGCCGTGATCGACCGCTCGGTGCGAGAACACGAAGCACTCGAGCAGCGAGTTGGATGCCAGCCGGTTGGCCCCGTGAACGCCGGTCGATGCCGACTCGCCGCCGGCGTAGAGGCCGGGGATCGTCGTGGCTCCGTCCAGGTCGGTGGCGACGCCGCCCATCAGGTAATGCGCGGCGGGCGCAACCGGGATCGGGTCGGCGCACAGGTCGAGTCCGGCCCGGGCGCAGCCGGCGGCCAGGTTCGGGAAGCGGTCGAGCACCCGCTCGCGATCGAGGTGGCGCAGGCTGAGGTAGGCGCTGTCGCCTGCGGCGAGCAGCTGCAGGATCGAGCGCGTCACGACGTCGCGCGGTGCGAGCTCGGCAGCGGGATCGACAGCGGGCATGAACCGGTGCCCCGTCCCGTCCAGGAGCACCGCACCCTCGCCGCGGACGGCCTCGGAGATCAGGAACGCGCGCTCGCCGACCGCCAGGGCGGTGGGATGGAACTGGACGAACTCCATGTCGCGCACCGCCGCGCCCGCGCGGTATGCGAGCGCGATGCCGTCGCCGGTTGCGCCGGCCGGATTGGTCGTGCGCTCGTAGAGCGCGCACGCGCCGCCCGTCGCAAGCAGCGTCATGTCTGCGCGGACGAGGCCGAGGTCGTCGTGGCCGAGCACCCAGGCGCCGGAGCAACCGTCGCCGTCACCGGCGATCGCGATGGCCGCGGTGTGCTCCATCACCGTGATGCCGGGGTTCTCGGCGACCCGCGCGATCAACGCGCCGGCGATGGCGGCGCCGGTCGCGGCGCCGCCCGCGTGCAGGATCCGCCGCCGGCCGTGGCCGCCTTCGCGCCCGAGCATGAGCGCGCCGGTGCGGTCGCGGTCGAACCGCACTCCCAGCCGCTCGAGATCGCCGCTGCGCTCGATCCCCTCGCGGGCGAGCAGCCGCACGGCCTCGGGGTCGCACAGGCCGCGGCCGACCGCGATGGTGTCCGTCGCGTGATCCTCGAAGGAGTCGCCGGCGCCGACCGCCGCGGCCACGCCGCCCTGCGCCATGTAGGAGTTGGATGCCTGCAGCGAGCCCTTGGTCACGAGCGTCACCCGCGCGCCGCCCGTCGCGGCATGCAGGGCCGCGTAGAGCCCCGCGAGGCCTGCTCCCAGCACGAGCACGTCGGTGCGGACGGGTGCGATGGGGCTCATTCGGCGGCATATTAGCTCAAGTGACTAAAACTCGTCCGGGAATGGACGAACGGGGCCCGGCGTTAGGCAATGGGCATGCTGCTCTTGGCTGATACTCTCGTTGAGATGGCCTCCTCCGAACCGCCTCCCGGCGTCGTTGCGGCGTCCGAGGCTCGCGACCGGGCCCGCTTCGAGGACGACGCGCTCGGTCACGCCGAGCACCTGTATCGGATCGCGGTGCGGCTCACCGGCGGCCGTCAGTCGGCGGAGGATCTCGTTCAGGAGACCTACCTGCGCGCGTTCCGCGCATGGCGCTCGTATCGTCCCGGCACGAACCTGGCGGCCTGGCTGGCGACCATCATGCGCAACGCGAACCTCGACGAGCTGCGACGGCAGAGCCGCCGGCCCGTGCAGGAGCCGCTCGACGAGACCGGTGACTACTACCTGTACAACCGGCTGGCCGAGACGAGCCCGCAACCGCAGGACGAGGTGCTCGCGCGCCTGTCCGGCACGGCCATCGTCTCGGCGCTCGGTGACCTGCCGCCGAACTTCCGCGAGGTGGTCGTGCTGGTCGACGTCGGCGACTTCAGCTACGCGGACGCCGCCGGCATCCTCGGGATCCCGATCGGGACGGTCATGTCGCGGCTCTATCGCGGCCGGCGGCTCCTGAAGCGCGCGCTGGCCGATCGCGCCGAGGGCGAGGTGGTGAGCGCATGAGCGCCGATCCGTGCCGTGGCGCCGAGAGCATGATGCAGCCGTACCTCGACCGCGTGCTGACCGAGGCCGAGACGTCGCGGATCGAGGTGCACCTGCGCGATTGCGCCTACTGCAGCGACCGCTACGTGTTCGAGCGCGGGCTGCGGTCGGTCGTGCGGGAGTGCTGCTGCGACGAGCCGGTGCCCGCCGGGTTCGTCGAGCGGCTGCGGCGGCGCTGCTCCGATCAGGCGTAGTCGACGTCGCCCGGGGGTGTGAGGTCGGCGCAGTCCACCGTGGCCGCCGGCAGGCCGCGCACCGGCCGCTCGCCGCTCGTCGGGATGTCGCCGAACCGCGCCCGTGGGATCAGCACCGGGTGCGAGCGGCCCTGGCCGTAGTCGGCGGCGAGGATGCTGTCCACATCCTGCTCGCCGGCGGCGATCACGCGGGCGATCGCCCGCCGATCGAGGTTGGGCCCGTCGCCGAGCACGACGAGCGCCGATCCGGCCTCGGCGGGGAGCGCCGCCAGGCCGGCATGAAGCGACGCCGCCTGGCCCGCGTCCCACCGGTCGCACACGACGGGCTGCGCGTCGTAGAGGTCGATGCGCTCGAGGATCGTGCCCGCCCGCGCGCCGAGCACGACGACGCGCTGCTCGAGTCCCGCCTCGGCGACCGTTTGCAGCACCCGCTCGAGCATCGGCCGGCCGTCGACCGGGTGAAGCTGCTTGAGCCCGCCGTAGCGGCTGCCCGCGCCGGCGCCCAGGACGACGGCTGCGATCACACGTCCTGGACGAGCGCGTCGGCCATCTGCAGCAGTCGCATCGCCTGCCGGGTGTAGACCCACCCGGACGCCTCGTCGTCCATCTCGAGGCCCTGGTTCCAGATCGTCTGCACCGCCTGGAGCAGCTCGGCCACCTCCGCCAGCTCGCCCGACCCGTTCGTGTCGCAGGCGCGCAGCGCCAGGCCGATCGCGCCCGGCCGATCGCCCGCTCGCGACCACATCAGGGTCTGGGTCATCACCAGGTAGTCATGGATGCGCAGCCGCTGCAGCGGCATGGTGCGCTCGCGGGCCATGAGCGGCGGGGTCAGCGTCGCGGCGGGCTCGCCCCGGCTGACCCGGTCGGCGTTGCCCCAGAACATCGCTCGAATCTGGTCGTCGGTGGCGCCCGACCGCCGGGCGACGAGGGTCAGGGCGAACGCCGCGGTGCCCGGCATCCCGTAGGGCAGGTCGCTCGCAAACGCGATCTGCTCGGGCGAGGCCGACGCGAACAGCGTGCGCAGGTCGGTGGTGCTCCAGACCGACGTGTCGTAGAGGACGTTGGGGTGGTTCACGAGCGTGCGCGCGATCTGCTCGAGGTCGGCGATGGCTGCGTGGGCGAGGATCAGCTGCGCCTCGGGATGGTTCTCGACCAGGCCGAGCAGGTCGTCCGCGATCGCCGGCAGGCCGCGGCCGGCGTGGATCAGGATCGGGACGCGCCGCTCGGCGGCCACCCGGAAGACGGGATCGAGCGCCTTCTCGCCGAAGTCGAACGCCTGCGCACGCGGGTGCAGCTTGATCCCGCGGGCGCCCGCGTCGAGCGCGCGCTCGGCCTCCTCGATCGGGCCCTCCGTCAGGTCGAGCCGGCAAAACGGGACCAGCATCCCGCCCGAGCCGGCCGCCCACTCCAGCACGCGGTCGTTGGGGACGCGGTAGGACGGATGCCGCTCCGGATCGTTCAGCGGGAACGTGAAGCAGCGCTCGACGCCCTGCTCGCGCATCGTCTGCATCAGCTCCTCGGGCGTGAGGGTGAACCCGTCCTCGTCGACGCCCAGGTGCGTGTGCGCGTCCCAGACGCGCAGGCCCTCGGGCTGCATGCCTGCGGCGTGGTCGATCTGCCGTTGCAGCAGCTCGTCGAAGCTCTTGGTGGGCACGGCCGAACGCTACCAGCGGCTCCGCCGGTGCGTGGTACGTTGCCGGGCATGCCTACCTCACACCTGATCTTCGCCGACTCCGTCCGCGATCCCGACCTGTTCGTCGCCACCGGGATCACCATCGGTGACCCGTTCGCCTACGTGGAGACCGACGGCAAACGGGTCATCGTCACATCCGAGCTCGAGGCCGACGTCGCCCGGCGCACATCGACCGCGACCGAGGTGTGGACCGGGTCCGAGTTCGGGTCGCGCGAGCTGGTGAAGGGCGGGATGAGCTACCACGAGGTCGAGCTCGAGATCGTCCGCCGCGTCCTCGAGCGGCTGTCCGTCTCCGACGTGGTCGTCCCGCCGAGCTTTCCGGTCGAGCTGGCCGATTTCCTGCGCGGGCACGGCGTCTCGGTGACCGCCGACCGCGCCGGCTACGAGCTGCGCCGGCGCGTGAAGGACGAGCGCGCCCTCGCGGGCATCCGGCTGGCGCAGCGCGCGACCGAGGCCGCGTTCGCGCGCGTCGTCGAGGTGCTCGGGGCGTCGTCGCCGGGCGGTCAGGGCCTGCTCTTCGGGGGCGAGACGCTCACCGCCGAGTGGATGACCGACGAGATCGAGCGGGTGCTGCGCGAGCATGGGGCCGAGGGCGAGCGGCCACTGGTCGGCAACGGCCCGACGGGTGCGAACGTGCACGAGCGGGGCACCGGGCCGATCCAGCCCGGCGAGTCGATCATCGTCGACATCTTCCCCCGGCACCTCAAGAGCCGCTACCACTCCGACATGACGCGGACGTTCTGCTTTGGCGACGCGCCGGAGCAGCTGCGGCACATGCACGGCGTCGTCTACGAGGCGCTGCGCGTGAGCGAGGAGCGGATCGCGGCCGGCGTCAACGGCAAGGTCGTGTGGGAGGCGGCCTGCGATGTGATCGAGGGCGGCGGATACCGGACGACGCGCGGCCTCGCCGACGGCGAGACGCTCGACGAGGACTTCTTCCACGGCCTCGGCCACGGCGTCGGGGTCGAGGTGCACGAGGCGCCCAACCTCGGGCTCTCCGGTGACGACCTGCTCGTCGGCGACATCGTCACGATCGAGCCCGGCGTCTACCGCAAGGGGTTCGGCGGCGTGCGCCTGGAGGACATCGCCGTCGTCCGCGACGGCGGCTGCGAGGTGCTCACGAACTTCCCGTACGACCTCGAGGTCCGTCCGTAGGACGACCCGAAGATCGGGGACTGTCCCCTCGGGGACACTCCCCACAGGCTCGGCGCCTCAGCCGTCGTAGGTGACGATGCCGTCGGTGCGCGGGTGTGCGCTCACGCGCCGGATCCAGTCCTCGACGCGCGGATAGGCGCCGTCGAGCGCGAGGTTGCGGGCCAGGATCAGGTGGAACGGCTCGTCGTCCTCCGGCTGGATCCACAGCCCGTACTTGAGGAACGGGAAGGCGGCGCAGTCGGCCGCCGAGAGCCCGTCGGACATCAGGTAGTCGCGGCCGTCGAGCATGGCGTCGAACACGTCGAGCGACGAGCGCAGCTCGTGCTCGAGGGCGGCGATGCGCACGTGGTCGGGCGCGCCCCCGCGCAGCTCGGCCTCGATCGCGTTCGGCGGCCCCTTCCAGACGCGGTCGAACCAGTCGACGAACACGCGCACCTCGGCGTGCCGCGCCGGCTCGGCGGGGAAGAGCGGCGGGTCGGGGAACCGGCGCTCGAGGTGCTCGATGATCCGGCTCGAGTCGACGACGACGAAGCCGTCGTCATCGAGGACGGGCACGAGATCCTGTCCGCTCGCCTCGCGGATCGGCCCGCGGTCGGCCGGGTCGTGCATCGTCACGGCTGCAGCGACGCCCTTGTGGCCGAGGGCAAGCGCCACCCGCTCGACGTTCGTCGAGTAGGGGATCGCGTGGAGGCGCATCCCGCCGGGCGTCACACGGACAGGAGCTCGAGGAACCGGGCGTCGTCGTCGAACGGCCCGACGAGGCCGAAGTTCAGGCCCTCGTTTCGGATCACGTCGCCGGCCAGCCGCTCGATGTCCTTGGCGGTGACCGCCTCGATGCCCTCGAGCACCTCGTCGGGCTCGGCCAGCCGGTCTTCGAGCACCTCACGGCGCATCCCGAAGCTCAAAAGGCCGCGCGGATCCTCGAGCTGGAGCACGATCCGGCCCTTGAGGTAGTTCTTCGTCCGCCGCAGCTCGACCTCGTCCACCGGCTCGTGCACGAGCTTCCCGAACTCGCGCACGATCGTCTGCACGGCCAGGTCGATGCGGTTGATGTCGACTCCGGCCTGGGAGAAGAGCGTGCCGGCGTCTTCGTAGGACTGGTGGTGGCAGAAGACGTAATACGCGAGGCCCAGCCGCTCGCGCACCTCGGTGAAGAGGCGCGACGACATCCCGCCGCCGAGGACCGTGGCGACCATCTGGAGCGCGTACCGGTCGGGATGATCGATCGGATAGCTCGGCACGCCGACGATGACGTGCGCCTGGTCGGACTGCTTCGTGAACACCTTCACTCGCCCGTTCTCGTACGGCTGCACCGGCTCGGGCTCGCCC
>DASXZF010000225.1:0-2915 GCA_036502065.1 Gaiellales bacterium | reverse complement strand
CCGAGAACCCCGTCGAGTGGTACCCGTGGGGCGAGGAGGCGCTCGAGCGCGCGCGGGCCGAGGACCGGCCGATCCTGCTCTCGATCGGCTACTCGGCGTGCCACTGGTGCCACGTGATGGCGCACGAGTCGTTCGAGGACGCCGAGACCGCGGCGCTGATGAACCGGCTCTACGTGAACGTGAAGGTCGACCGCGAAGAGCGTCCCGACCTGGACGCGGTCTACATGCAGGCCGTGGTGGGCATGACCGGCCGCGGCGGGTGGCCGATGACCGTCTTCCTGACGCCTGCGGGCGAGCCCTTCCTCGGCGGCACCTACTACCCGCCCGAGCCGCGATACGGCATGCCGTCGTTCCGCCAGCTCCTGGTCGCCGTCGACCGGGCCTGGAGCGAGCAGCGCGGCGAGGTCGAGCGCGTCGGCGGCAACGTGCGCGATGCGCTGCGGGCCGCCGCCGACATGGCGCCGTCGGCCGAGCCCCTGGGCGAGGACGTGCTGGCCGCTGCGGTGCCGGGGCTGCGGACCGCCTTTGACCCCGGGTTCGGCGGCTTCGGCGGTGCGCCCAAGTTCCCGCCGGCGTGTGCGGTCGGCTTCCTGTTGCGCGAGCACGCGCGCACCGGCGACGCCGAGGCGCTCGAGATGGCGACCCGCACCCTCGACGGCATGGCGCTCGGCGGGATGCACGACCTCGTGGGCGGCGGGTTCCACCGCTACTCGGTCGATGCCTTCTGGCTCGTGCCCCACTTCGAGAAGATGCTCTACGACAACGCGCTGCTTGCGACCGCCTACCTGGAGGCGCACGCGGTGACGGGCGACCCGGCGTACGCCCGCGTGGCGGGCGACACGCTCGACTTCATGCTGCGGGAGCTGCGCCTGCCCGAGGGCGGCTTCGCCTCGGCCCTGGATGCCGACACCGACGGCGTCGAGGGCACGACCTACGTCTGGACGCCCGCCCAGCTCTCCGAGGCGCTCGACGAGCCGCAGGCCACGACCGCCGCCGAGTACTTCCGCATCACCGAGGCCGGCAACTTCGAGGGCGGCACGACCATCCTTCGCGGCCACGGCGAGCCGCCCCCGGACATCGACGCGATCCGCGCGGCGCTGCTCGAGCGACGGCTGCGACGCCCGCAGCCCGGCCGTGACGACAAGGCCATCGCCTGCTGGAACGGGCTCGCCCTCGCCGCCCTGGCCCAGGGCGGCTGGCGGCTGCGCCGGCCCGACCTGCTCGAAGCCGCGCGCGACTGTGCCCGCTTCCTGCTCGGCCCGATGACGGGCGCCGGCGGACGTCTGCTACGCACCTATCGCGGCGGCAGCGCGCGCATCCCGGCCTACCTCGACGACCACGCGGCGGTCTGCAACGGGCTGCTCGAGCTCGCGCTCGCGACCGGCGAGCCGGAGTGGCTTGCGCCTGCGCGCCGGCTGGCGGACGAGGCGATCGCGCGGTTCGCCGATAATCGCCGCGGCGGCTTCTTCCAGTCGGCGGCCGACGCGGAGCAGCTCGTCGCCCCGCACAAGGAGCTCGACGACAACCCGACGCCGTCGGGCAACTCGCTGCTCGCCCATGCGCTCGTGCGGCTCGCGCGCATCTACGCCGAGCCGCAGCTCGAGACGCACGCCGTGGCGGCGATGCAGCTCGCTGCCGACGGGATGCGGCAGGCGCCGCACGGGTTCGGCCAGATGCTCTCGGCGCTCGACCTGCACCTGTCCGCGCCGCGCGAGGTGGCCGTCGTCGGACCGATCGCAGACGAGGCCACCCGCGAGCTGGCCGACGCCGTGCGCGACGGGTTCCATCCGACAGCCGTCTACGCGTTCGGCGACGGCGCGGACGCCGGCGGGATCCCGCTGCTCGAGGGCCGGGGCACCGTCGGCGGCGCGGCGGCGGCCTACCTGTGCGAGCGGTTCGCATGCCTGGCCCCGATCACCGATCCCGCGGCCGCGCGTGCCGCGATGGCGGCGTGAGCGCGCCCGATCCGCGCCGGGTGGCCGCCGCGGACGAGGCGGTCGATCGGTACGTCCGCGACGGGATGCGGCTTGGGCTCGGCACCGGCTCGACGGCGACCCTGATGCTCGACGCGCTGGCCGCCCGCCTGCGCAGCGGCGCGCTGCGCGACATCGCCGGCGTGCCCACGTCCGAGGCGACGGCGGCCGCCTGCCGACGGCTCGGGATCCCCCTGCTGACGCTGGCCGAGTGCTCCCAGCTCGACGTGGTGATCGACGGCGCCGACGAGATCGACCCCGGCCTCGACCTGATCAAGGGCCTCGGCGGCGCGCACCTGCGCGAGAAGGTCGTCGCGCGAGCCGGGCGGCTGATGGTGGTCGTGGCCGACGACCAGAAGCTCGTCGCCCACCTGGGCGAGCGCGTGCCGCTGCCCGTCGAGGTGGTCACCTTCGCCCTGCCCGTCTGCGACCGGCTCCTGCGAGACCTCGGCTGGGCGCCGACCCGGAGGATGCGCGCCGACGCGCAGCCGTTCGTCACCGACGAGGGCAACGCCATCCTCGACTGCCGCCGCGACGACTGGTCGGAGCCTGCGGTGCTTGCCGCCGGCGTCCGCGAGCTGCCCGGCGTGGTCGAGCACGGGTTCTTCCTCGGCATCGCCGCAGCCGCTGTCGTCGGCACGCCCGCCGGCGTCAGAGTGCTCGAGCGCGGCTCGCTCCCAGCCGCCGCTCCATGATCGCCACCGCCTCGGGATTGGCGTCGACGAGCACGTAGCGGCGGTCGAGCGCCGCCGCGACGGCGCCGAGCGTGCCGGAGCCGGCGAAGAAGTCGGCCACGCGGTCGCCGGGCCGCGACGAGGCCTGCACCATGCGGCGGATGAGGCCCTCGGGCTTCTGGGTGGGGTAGCCGGTGCGCTCGCCGCCGGCGGTCGGCACGATCGTGTGCCACCAGCAGTCGGTCGGGAGCTTGCCCCGCGCCGCCTT
>DASXZF010000224.1:0-10263 GCA_036502065.1 Gaiellales bacterium | reverse complement strand
AGCCCGCAGGTGACGTTCACCAGGGTGCCGGTGATGCCGCCGGCGCGGTCGGAGGCCAGAAACGCCGCCGTGTCGGCCACCTGCGCGAGGCGCGGCGCGTGGCCGAGCATCGTCCTCGGGCCGAGCATCCGCTCGATGTCGGCGGCACCCAGGCCGCTCGCGCGCCGGGCCTCGTTCGTGTCGTCTGGGAGCCCGAACGTCTCGGGCACGCCCGCGGTCCACAGGCTCACGACCCGCACGCCCTGCGTGCCGACCTCGGCTGCCAGGGATCGCAGGAACACCTCTGTGGCCGCATCGGCCGGGCCGGTTCCGCCCATCATGGGGGCGGTGCCGCGCGACGAGCCGCTCGTGAGCGAAAGGATCACACCCGAGCCCTGCCCGGCCATGATGCGTGCCGCGGCGCGGGCCGTGATGAATGTGGTCGTGACGCCGGTCGTGATCGGCTGCAGGAAGTCGGCGAGGGTCATGTCGACCAGCGGGAGACCCTGGACGTCGCCGCGCGAGGTGAGGTTGAACGACACGTCCAGGCTGCCGGCGAGGTCGGCGACAGCGCGGGCGTGCTCGGCGACGGCGTCCTCGTCGAGGGTGTCCACGAGCGCGACATCGGCCTGGCCGCCTGCCGCGTGGATGTCCGCCGCGACCGCCTCGAGCCGCGCGCCGGTGCGGCCCGCCAGGAAGACGCGCGCGCCCTCCCGGGCGAAGGTCGCCGCCACGCCCCGGCCGATCCCACCTCCCGCCCCGTAGACGATCGCGACCTTGCCCTGCAGCAACGGCTCCATCTGGATCTCCTCTCTTCCGCGGTCATCGGCGTCTCACCCTCACCACTTCGCGTGACCTCAGATTACGTAAGAATTGGCCTGCATAGACCCGACACCAGGCCGATCACTCGGGGCATGCGATTTTTCCTCAAGGCAGCGGCGGCCCTCGTCGCAACCGCGGCGGTCATCGCCGCGGCCGCGTACGGCCTGTCCGCCTTCGCCCTTGGCGGGGGCGCCCAGCAGGTGCACTATGCGGCGGCGAAGGAGGCCGGTGTGACCGAGGTGCGCTTGACGCGCCACTACCTCATCGTGCTCAACGTCGTCCCGCCCGAGCACATGTATGCGCCGAAGCTCGCGGCCCGGATCCACCCCACGGAAGGCGAGCTGAACATCCGCGGCACGATGGCGCCGATCACGCCGGACGCGCGCCACTTCGAAGCGCATATCTACTCGCTCGCGACCGGCATGCCCGTGCACGGCGCCCACCCGACGATCACGGTCGTCGACCACACCGCGCACTCGTCCGAGCAGGTGCGCGTCACGATCATGCAGGACGTGATCGTCGGCGCTCGCGACTACCACTACGGCAACAACGCCAACATGGCGTACGGCCACGACTTCACGATCACCGTCTCCCTGAACGGCGAGAAGGCCGTCTATCCGGTGCACCTCTCATGATTCGCTCCCTCGCCCGCTCGGTCTCGATCCGCGCGAAGCTCATCATCGGCTTCGGTGCCGTTGGTGCGCTGCTCGTCCTCACCCTCGTCGTCTCGCTGCTCGCGCTCGAGCGCCAGCATGCGGCCACGACGACGCTCGCAACCCAGAACGCGGTGCAGGTGCAGGCCGCCGACGACGTGGCCACGGCATCCTCGGATCTCGCCGCCTGGGAGAACGCGAACACGCTCGGCCGCGGCGACCAGTCCGCCGATCTCGGAAACGCGGTCGCCGAGTTCCGGTCGGCGCTCAACGTGCTGCGCGAGCGCTCCGCGAACCCCGAGCAGGTCTCGCTCGTCACGAAGATCCACACCGAGTTCGTCGCGTTTCTCGCCCTCGATCACCTCACCCGCACGTCCATGCATGCCGGGGCGTACGGCCGCGCGCGGGAGATCGCCCTTGGCCCGGTGCTCCTCGACTACGGCAACATCTCGGGGGACGCCGCCACCTTCGCCCAGGTCGCACGCCAGGCCGAGGCATCCCAGGTGAGCGCGGCCGACACGATCGCGTCACGCGCTCGGGTCATCCTGATCGCGCTCGCGGTGCTCGCTCTGGCACTCGCGACCATCGTCTCGGTGGCGGTCTCCCGTGGCATCCTCGGGCGCACCCGCTCGCTGCTCGAGGCGGCCGAGGCGGTCGCAGGCGGCGACCTCACACGCACGGTGCCTCCGTCGGGCGATGAGCTCGGCCGCGTCGCGGCCGCCTACAACCAGATGGTTGCCTCGCTGGGATCGCTCGTGCGCGAGATCCACGATGTCAGCGACGGGCTCGTCGAGACATCGGGACGCGTCGCGACGGGCTCCGACGAGACGCGCCGCGCCGCCGGTGAGATCGCAACCGCGATCGAGCACATGGCGGTCGGCACGGAGACGCAGGTGGCGCTCGTGAGCCAGACCCGCGAGGGCGTCGGCCTGGTCGTCGCCGCGGCCCGAGCTGCCTCGCAGGGCGCCTCCGGCACGGCGGAGGATGCCGCCACGGCCCATCGGCTGGCCGCCGAGGGTGTCGAGGCAGCCGAGCAGGCGCACGCCGCGATGGGCAGCCTGACCGAGACCAGCGCCCAGCTCACCGTCGCAATGGATCAGTTCACCGCGAAGTCGGCTCAGATCGGCGGGATCGTGGACACGATCACGAGCATCGCGCGCCAGACGAACCTGCTGGCCCTCAACGCCGCCATCGAGGCCGCGCGGGCCGGAGACCAGGGCCGTGGGTTCGCGGTCGTCGCCGAGGAGGTGCGCAAGCTGGCCGCCGACTCCCAGGAGGCGGCGGGATCGATCGCGACCCTCGTTCTCGAGATGCAGGCAGAGACGGCGCAGGTGGCCGCGGTCGTCGAGGAGAGCGCGCGCCGCACGAGCGGTGGCGCGGAGACGGTCGAGTCGGTGCGCTCCCGCTTCGTCAAGATCGACGAGGCCGTCATGCGCGTCGCCGAGTCCGCGGCGCAGATCGCCGACGCCGGAACGTCCATCGCCGGCCAGGCTGCGGGCATGGAGGAGCGGCTCGACGGCGTGACGACGTCGGCCGAGTCCGCGTCGGCCGCCGCGCAGGAGATGTCGGCGGCGACGGAGCAGACGTCGGCGTCGACCGACGAGATGGCGGCCGTGGCGCGCTCGGTGAGCAACACCGCGGAGGCGCTGCAGGCGCTCGTGCAACGGTTCAACGTCGGCGACAAGGCACGTGTCGAGGCGTAGGCGGCGGCGCGGCCAGATGGCCGCCGTCGTCCTGCTCGCGAGCATGCTCCTGTGCTCGGCCTGCGGAGGAGGCGGTGCGAGCGCCATCACGATCGGTGCCGTCGCTGCGCCCGGCGCCTCAGGAACCGACGCGTTCCACGCCCCCGCCGGCGCCGTCACACGCCGGGTCGGGCCCGGCGCGGTCCGCGCCCATCTCGTGCGCGTCGGCTACCGCATCTCGATCGCCGTCTCGCCGAACCGCGCCAGCCGGCCGAACCTCGTCGCCGTCACCGTCGCGCGCGCCGGGCACGCCGTTGCGGCGGCGCGGGTGCACGCCGAGGCCGGGATGCTCGGCATGGCGATGGGCGTCGCCTCGTATGACCTGCGCGGGTCGGCGGCCTACCGCGTGCGCATGCCGGCGTGGCTGATGCCGGGCGAATGGGGGCTTGCGCTCACCATCACGCCGCCGGGTCGGCCGCCGATCCGCGTCGTCCTCGACGACCGGATGCTGCGGTAGGCGCCTCGGCAGTGACGAGGGCCGGGTTGAGCTCCGCGAGCGCATCGCTGAAGCGCTCGCCGTTCGGGCCGATGCAGGCCGCGGAGAGCTGGTCGGGCGCAAAGAGCTGGCGCGCGAGGGCGGAGACGGCATCGGGATCGACGGCGTCGATCTCGGCGCAGATGCGATCGAGCGACATCAGCTCGGTGTCGGTCAGGATGGACTTGCCGAGCCGGCTCGCCCGGTTGGACGTCGACTCCATCGCGAGCATGATCCGGCCCTTCAGGTTCTCCTTCGCCCGGTCGAGCTCGGCGTGGTCGAAGCGACCCTCGCCCATCAGCTGGAACTGTTCGGCGATGATGCGGATGCACTCGGCCAGGTTGTCCTCGCGCGTGCCCAGATACACCCCGACCATGCCCGTGTCGGCGTACTGCGACGCGTACGTGTAGACCGAGTACGCCATCCCCCGCCGCTCGCGAATCTCCTGGAAGAGCCGCGACGAGGCCGATCCGCCGAGCATCGAGTCGAGCAGCGACGCCGCGAAGCGGCGCCGGTCGGACCGCGGCAGCCCGAGGCCGCCGAGGGCGACGTGGAACTGCTCGGTGTCCTTCTGCTGGAAGAGCGAGTGCGGCGTCGACTCCCCCACCCACAGCGGCCGAACGCCGGCGGTCGGATCGGGAATGCGGCTGAGCGGGGCAAAGCGCGTCTCGACGGCGTGTGCGAGCGGCTCGTGATCGAGGTTGCCGGCCGCCGCGACGACGATGTTCGGGCCGACGTAGCGGGCATCGTGATAGCCGCGGACGTCGGCGGCGGTCGCCGCCGCGATCACGCCCTCGGTTCCGATCACGGGCCGTCCGAGCGGATGGTCGCCGAACACGGCCTGCGAGATGAGGTCGTGCACGAGATCCTGGGGCGCGTCGTCGTACATCGCGATCTCCTCGAGCACCACCTCGCGCTCGGAGTCCATCTCGGCCGGGTCGAAGCGCGGCTGCAGGATCATGTCGGCCATCACGTCGAGCGCCGTCTCGAGGTGCGCGTCGAGCACGCGGGCGTAGACGACCGTGTACTCGCGCGACGTGGCCGCGTTCAGCTCGCCGCCGAGCCCGTCGAAGATCTGCGCGATCTCGACCGTCGAGTAGCGCGCCGAGCCCTTGAAGAGCAGGTGCTCGATCAGGTGCGAGACGCCCGCCTGGGACGGCGTCTCGTCGCGCGAGCCGGCGCCGATCCAGATGCCGATGGCGACCGAGCGCACCGAGGAGACGCGCTCGGAGACGATGCGCTCGCCCCCGTCGAGGGTGGTGATGGTGTATCGCTGCACGGCGGCGAAGGCTAGACGACGGAGGGGGCGGCGCCTGCCGCCCCCTCCGTGCGTGTCCTAGCGGCGGCGCGGGCCGCCGCGATCGCGGTCGCGGCGCGGCGGCCGCTCCTCGCGGGGCGGCGCCGGCGTGCGCTCGGCCACCTCGACCAGCTGCTCGGGCGTGATCTCGGTGTCGCCGTCGAGCTTGGCCAGGAGCTTCAGGCCGATGCGGCCCTTCTCCTTGTCGACCTCGGACACCGTGACCCTCACGGTGTCGCCACGGTCGATGACCTGGGCTGCCGACTGCAGCCGGTTGCCGCTGGGCAGGATGCGGCTCACGTGCAGCAGCCCATCGACGCCCTTGCGCAGCTCGACGAACGCGCCGAAGTCGGTGATCTTGACCACCTTGCCGGTGTACTCGTCGCCGACCTCGACCTCCTTCGTCATCGCCTCGATGGCGAGGCGGCACTGCTCCGCCAGCTCGCCGTTCGTGCCGTAGATGCGGATCGTTCCGTCTTCCTCGATGTCGATCTGCACCTCGTAGTCGGCCTCGAGCCCACGGATCGTCTCGCCGCCCTTGCCGATCACCATGCCGATGAAGTCGGGATGGATCTTGGTGCTGACGATCCGAGGCGCATGCGCCGCGAGCTCCGTCCGGGGCTCGGCGATCGACTCGCGCATCTTGCCCAGGATGTGGATCCGGGCGTCCTTCGCCTGGCTGAGCGCGCTGCGCAGGATCTCGGTGGTGACACCCGTGATCTTGATGTCCATCTGCAGCGCGGTCACGCCCGCCTCGGTGCCTGCGACCTTGAAGTCCATGTCGCCGAGATGATCCTCGGCTCCCTGGATGTCGGTCAGGATGACGTAGTCGTCGCCCTCCTTGATCAGGCCCATCGCGATCCCGGCCACGGGGGCCTTGATCGGGACGCCGGCATCCATCAGCGAGAGCGTCGAGCCGCACACCGACGCCATCGACGAGGAGCCGTTCGACTCGAGGATCTCGGAGACCACCCGCAGCGTGTACGGGAAGTCGGCCGCGCTCGGGATCACCGGGACGAGGGCCCGCTCGGCCAGCGCGCCGTGACCGATGTCACGCCGCTTCGGGCCACGCATGAACCCCGTCTCGCCGACACAGAACGGCGGGAAGTTGTAGTGGTGGATGTAGCGCTTCGTCTCGTCGAGCGAGAGGTCGTCGATGCGCTGCTCCTCCTTCGCCGTGCCCAGCGTGCAGAGCGTGAGCGCCTGCGTCTGGCCGCGGGTGAAGAGGGCCGAGCCGTGCGTGCGCGGCATCACCGTCACCGATGAGGTGATGGGACGGATCTCGGTCTCGGAGCGCCCATCGGGGCGGCGCTTGTCGACCGCGATCTTCGTGCGCACCGTCTCCTTGTAGAGCTTGTCGCACGCACCCTGCACCGCGGCGCGGGTGACCGCGTCGAGCGGGCCCTGTCCGCCGCCCTCGACCTCGATCCGGCCCGGGAACGGCAGCTGGATCGTGGCGGCGATGCGCTCGTAGAGCGCCGACCGCTTGGCCGACTTCAGCTCTTTGGAGTCGCCCTCGGCGTCGGTCAGCTCGCGGATCGCATCCCCGAACTGCTCCTTCACGTGCGGGTACACCGCGCCCTCGCGCACCTCGTTGCCGAGCTGGGCGAAGCCGAACTGGAGCCGCTGGCGCTGGAGCACGTCGGCGTCGGTCGAGCCGCCGCCGATCTCGGGCATCTCGGCCCGCTGGAGCGCATCGACGCGGCCCGGGAGCGCGACGAGGCCGCCGTCGCGGACGGCATCGGCGAGCGCCTGGCCGTGCGTGCGGCGCAGCGACTCGGTCACGGCGCCGTCGACCCACTTGGGCTGTCCCGCCTTCGCGGCCAGCTCGATCTGCAGCTGGCACAGCTTCTTGATCTCGCCGTGGGCGAGCTCGAGGGCGGTGATCAGATCCTCTTCGTTGATCTCCTGGGCGCCCGCCTCGACCATCGTGATCGCCTCGGGGCTGCCGCAGACGATCAGGTCGAGGGTCGAGTCCTTCAGGTCGGGCAGCGTCGGGTTCACGACCAGCCGGCCGTCGATGCGGCCGATGCGCACGGCGCCAACCGGGCCGAGGAACGGCATCGGCGACAGCATCAGCGCTGCCGAGGAGCCGTTGATGGCCAGGATGTCGTGCGGGTGCACCTGGTCGGCGGAGAACGTCGTCACGATGACCTGGACCTCGTTCTTGTAGCCCTTCGGCCACAGCGGCCGGATCGGCCGATCGACCATG
Organism: Gaiellales bacterium; assembly: GCA_036502065.1. Classification (GTDB taxonomy): domain Bacteria; phylum Actinomycetota; class Thermoleophilia; order Gaiellales; family JAICJC01; genus JAICJC01. The sequence continues at coordinate 3,083 of DASXZF010000224.1, read as the reverse complement.
CGCGCGGTCAGGATCGCCTTCTCGCCCGCGCGGCCCTCGCGCTTGAAGAACCCTCCCGGGATCTTGCCGGCGGCGTACATCTTCTCTTCGACGTCCACGGTGAGCGGGAAGAAGTCCGCGCCCTCGCGCCCTTCGGTCCGGCCGACCGCGGTGGCCAGCACCACTGTCCCTTCCTGCTGCACCAGGACAGCGCCGTGCGCCTGCTTGGCGACGGCTCCCGTCTCGAAGCTGATCTCCTTGTCGCCGATGGTGGCGGCCAGACGTGTCGCCCCGGGCTCAACTGCAATGCTCATGTCTTCTCGCTCTCTTCAATCCTCGGGCCCGCGCCAATCGCGGGCCATCCTCCGGCCTGGGCAAGGCGCCTCAGCGGCGCAGTCCCAGCTCCTTGATCAACGCGCGGTAGCCCTCCAGGTCATGCCTCTGCATGTAGGTGAGCAATCTGCGCCTCCGCCCGACCAGCTTCAGCAGGCCGCGGCGTGAGTGGTGGTCGTGCTTGTGGATCTTCATATGCTCGGTGAGCTCGCTGATCCGCTGCGTGAGCAGGGCGACCTGCACCTTGGTGGAACCGGTGTCGGCCTGGCTTGCCCCGAACTTGCCGATCAGCTCCGTCTTCTGGTCCTGGGTGAGCGGCATCGCCCACACCTCCTTGCCTCGTCGTTCCAGTCGCCTGCATCCCAGGGCTGCGTCGGCAAGCTTCGCAGCTCCGCGGTGCGGCCGGGAGGCAGGGTAGCAGAGGGCTAACAGACCACCGGGGGACAGTCCCCCCTCCAGGAGCCGTTTGGCACGTCGTATGCGATTCGTCAGGGGGACTGTCCCCTACACTGCTCCATCTCTTCCACCGTCCATGGAGGCACGTTGAGCACTGCAGTCGTCACCGGCGGCGCCGGGTTCCTGGGGTCGCACCTGTGCGAGTACCTGCTCGAGCGCGATTGGCGCGTGATCTGCCTCGACAACCTCGATACCGGCAGCCTCGAGAACATCGAGCGGCTCCGCGGCGAGCGGTTCGACTTCCGCTACCACAACTGCGTCGAGTACATCGACGTCGACGGGCCGGTCGACGTCGTCTTCCACCTGGCGTCCCCGGCGAGCCCCGTCGACTACCTGCGGCTGCCGCTCGCGACCCTCAAGGTCGGCTCCTACGGCACTCACAATGCGCTCGGCCTGGCGAAGTTCAAGCGGGCGCGGTTCCTGATCGCGTCGACGTCCGAGGTGTACGGCGACCCCGAGGTGCACCCGCAGCGCGAGGAGTACTGGGGCAACGTGAACCCGGTCGGGCCGCGCGGCGTCTACGACGAGGCCAAGCGCTACTCCGAGGCGATGACGATGGCCTACCACCGCCAGCAGGGCGTCGACACGCACATCGCCCGCATCTTCAACACCTACGGCCCGCGCATGCGCCAGCACGACGGCCGCGCGATCCCGACGTTTCTGCGCCAGGCGCTCGAGGGCAAGCCGATCACGGTGTTCGGCGACGGCAGCCAGACGCGCTCGTTCTGCTTCGTCGAGGATCTGATCGAGGGCCTGTTCCGGCTCGCGATGAGCGACTACCACCAGCCGGTGAACGTCGGCAACCCGGACGAGATGACGCTGATCGAGCTGGCCGAGAAGATCGTGCAGCTGACCGCGTCGAGCTCGGAGATCGTGTTCGAGGGGCTGCCGGTCGACGATCCCAAGGTGCGCAAGCCCGACATCACCCGCGCCCGCGAGATCCTCGGCTGGGAGCCGAAGGTGGCGCTCGACGAGGGCCTGCGGCGCACGATCGAGAGCCTCGGCCGCACGCCTGTGCCTGCGTAGATGGACGTCGCCGGGTTCGTGGATGCGCTGCCGGCGCTCTTCGCCGACTTCCCCCGCTCCGAAGTGCCGCTCGACCGCTCGCTGCGGCCCGTGTTCGAGACGGTCGACGGCCTGTCCGAGGAGAACAACCTCGCCCTGATCGCGCTGGCGGCCCGGCATCTGCACGGCGAGGAGTGCTACGTCGAGGCGGGCACCCACCATGGCCGCAGCCTGATCGGGGCGGCGCTCGGCAGCACCGCGACCTGCATCGGCATCGACAACTTCTCGTTCGACGACTCCGACCCGGCGGCCCTCGCCGCGAACCTCGAGCGCTTCGGCGTCGCCGATCGCACCCGGGTGCTCGACGGCGACACGGTCGCCGTGCTGGCCGACGCCGACCTGCCGCCCGTCGGCGTCTTCTTCTACGACGCCGACCACTCGACCGCCGCGACCGTCGCTGCCCTCGAGGCGGTCAGGGGCCGGCTCGCGCCGCGGGCGCTGGTCGTGCTCGACAACGCCGAGTGGCCCAAGGTGCGCGCGGCGGCCGACGCGTTCGCCGCCGCGAACCCCGAGGCGACCCTGCGGCTGCGCATCGCCGGCCGGGAGAGCGGCCAGCCCTGGTGGTGGGACGGGATGGACGTCTTCGAATGGTCGCGGCCGGCGTAGGTGCTCAGCCGCTGATCACGACGATCGTCGTGCCGAACGCGACCACCGTCCCCGCCCGGGGCCGTTGAGCGACAAAGCGCGTCGGCCCGCGCCGGTGTCGACCCCGGATGATCCGCAGGCGAAGCCCCACCCGGTTGGTCACGCCCTGCGGCTGGGCGAAGGCAACGCCGACCATGTTCGGCACCCGCGCGTCGACGAAGGTGACGAGCACCGCGGGGACGGGCTCGTGCGACGGGCGTCCGCATCGGATCAAAAGGAGCCACCGTCGCGGCGACAGAAAACGGGTGCCTGACTTGACCGACGTCGTGCCCGGAACAACCGGGGCCTGGCCCCAGTGGGGCCAGGCCCCATCACCGCTACCTAATAGTGGGACACGTGACCTCGTCGGCTGAACTGCGCGACGACCGGTGCCTGGCAGCGCGGTGCGGTGCCAGGCGCGAATCAGAATCAGCGGCCTGAACGCCTGAGAAGCGGGGACTGTCCCCGGCGGGGACAGTCCCCATTCACCTCACGGCTCGGTCACCATCTGCCGTACCGCGGCGACGTCGGCGCCGATCTGGGTGACCAGTGCGTCGATCGAGTCGAAGCGGATCTCGTCGCGCAGCCGGTGGGTGAGGTCGAGCCGGATCGGCGAGCCGTAGATG
>DASXZF010000223.1:0-7827 GCA_036502065.1 Gaiellales bacterium | reverse complement strand
ACCTGGACGGCGAGCGCGAGCGGTGAGGTGTTCGCGCTGGCAACGGCACACGGGACCATCTACGCCGGCGGCGGCTTCGGCACCGTCGACGGCAGCGCCCGGGCCAACCTCGCTGCGGTCAAGGGCACCGACGGCTCGCTGCTGCCGTGGTCGCCCGGCACCGACGCGGAGGTGCGGGGGCTGAAGTTCACGTCTCCGACCCGGCTCATCGTCGGCGGGTACTTCGCCCACCTGGCAGGTGCGGCGGCCAACCACATCGGCGCGGTGGATGCCGACAGCGGCGCCTCGCTGCAGTGGCAGACCCAGCTGTCCTACGACGTCATCGGCCTTGCCGGGGACGCGAACGGCGTGTACGTGGCCGGTGCCGGCGGCGGCGGCAACTTCGCCGGCTTCGACCCGGCGACGGGGCGCTCGCTCTGGGAGGGCGGCACGAACGGCAACGTCCAGGCCATCGGCGTCGAGGGCGGCTTCGTCTACCTCGGCGGGCACTTCCAGACCTACTGCGGCCCGCAGCACGGCCAGCACACCTGCACGACGCCGACGCCGCGGAACAAGCTGCTGGCGGTCGACGAGACGAACGGCAACCTGCAGGCGTGGAACCCGAGCGCGAACAGCGTGCTCGGCGTCTTCGCCCTCCAGGGCGTGGACTCGAACGGCGACCTGCTGGTCGGCGGCGACTTCACGAGCATCGGCCAGCGCACCCAGGAGGGGTACGCCCAGTTCACCCCGTAGGCGCCCTGCGCGCATGACGGCAGTCTGCGAGGCCCCCGCATCCGCGGGGGCCTCGCGGCGTTTCCGGGGCCGGGCGTCAATTCCCACGCGGTTTGCGCCGATTACCGGGCGGCATTTTCCGCCGCCACGACGATGGACGCCACCAACCCACGAGAAGGCCCGCACACGCCCCCGATCCGGCGGGTCACCGTCCCCATCTCGTTCACCGGCGACATCGCCGGATTCCTGTTCGACCTGCTGAGCGACATCGAGGCCATCGTCTGGGAGGCCGACGCCGACACCCGGGCCGTCGAGTTCGTGAACGACCGCGTCCTCGACCTGCTCGGCTACGAGCCGATGGACATGATCGCGGTGCCGCGATTCTGGTCCGAGACGATCGTCCACCCGGACGACCGTGAGGCCTACCTCGCCGCCGAGGCCGAGGTGATCCGGGCCGGCGTGTCGCGGGTGACCTACCGCGCCGTCGGGAGCGAGGGCCAGGTCGTCTGGCTCTCGAGCGTTGCCCACCTCTCGATCGACCAGGAGGGGCGCCGCCGCATTCGCGGGCTCGAGACCGACGTGACGGCGATGAAGCGGGCCGAGGCACAGGCGCGCGAGTCCGAGGAGCGCTTCCGGCTGCTCTCGGAGGCGTCGCGCGATGCGGTGATCGTCCACACCCGCGGCGCGATCGTCGAGGTGAACCAGGCCTTCTGCGACCAGTTCGGGTGGACGAGCGAGGAGGCGCTGGGGCTAGGGCCGGACGACTACTTCGCGCCCGAGTCCGCAGCGCTTGCCCGCGAGCGCCTGGCCCACGGGACGACCGGCGCCTACGAGGTCGTCGGCGTGCACCGAAGCGGCGCCCGCCGCTGGTACGCGGCCCAGAGCCAGGAGACGCGCTATCACGGCGAGGTCGCGCGCGTGGTGGTGCTCACCGACATCACCGATCTGCGGGAGCGTGAGGCGCGTGCGCTGCACGATGCCCACCACGACCTCCTGACGAGCGTCGGCAATCGCACGGCGTTCGATCGCCGCCTGGATGCGGAGCTCGCCGATCTGCGGCCCGGCGAGGTGCTGGCGGCGCTCTACTGCGACCTGAACGGGTTCAAGGGTGTGAACGATGTGCACGGCCACGCCGCCGGCGACTCGCTGCTGCGCCTCGCGGCCCAGCGGCTCGGGAGCGTCGTGCGCACGAGCGACCCGGTGTTCCGGGTCGGCGGCGACGAGTTCGTGATCCTGCTCCCGCGGCTGCCCGACGCCGATGCCGAGCGGATCGTGGCGTTGATGCAGGAGCGGGTGCTGCGCGTGTTCGCGCCGTCCTTCTCGGTGGGGCCGGCATCCGTGACCGTCGGAGTCGCGGTGGGCTCGGCGATGTGCCCGCGCGACGGCCTCACCGCCGACGCGATCGTCCGCCATGCCGACATGGCGATGTACGCGCACAAGCGCGCGACGAAGTCCGACCGCTGACCGACCACGGCTGCGGCCGGCTCAGCTGCTCGGGCGCCAGCCGCCCTCCTGGAACTGCCTCAGGATCCTCTTCGCCCGGGCCGTGTCCAGTGCCAGTGACTGCAGGTCTGCCCGGTAGTCCACGTAACCCTCGAGCCGGCGCGCCGCGTCCGCGGAATCGACGAAACCCATCGACCACTCGCCGAACTCCTTCGTCTCGATCGACTCGCGCAGGAGCAGCCGGACATCCGTATGGCGGCCATCCTGGAGGATGCGGCCGTACAGCTCCTGCACGGGCGCGTCTGGCCCCTCGATCACCTGGAGGAAGGCCTGCTCGTGATAGACAAGGATGCCGGACACGTCGTGGTCGTGATTGTGGCTCCGCGCCTGGGCGAGGAGCGCGCTCAGGTCCGGAGCCGAAAGCGGCCTCGTGGCGGTGCTCGCGTAGATGATCTGCAGCATCGGGGGAGTGTGCGGAGGTCTCGCACTCGGCCCGATCGGGCGAGCGCCGCCCCTCAATGGTAGTGCGCGAACGCACAATCGACCGTCTGGGATGCATGGCCGGCGCGGTTGAGGCACAATCGGTCGGCCGCCGCCCGGCGGCGCTTCCCCGTCTCGCAGGAGACCGCCATGGCCGACACCAAGATCCTGCTCTCCGAGCGTGAGATCCCGCGCTCCTGGTACAACATCCTCGCCGACGCGCCGTCGCCGCCGCAGCCGCCGCTTCATCCCGGCACCGGCCAGCCGATCGGCCCGGACGACCTCGCACCGCTGTTCCCGATGGATCTGATCATGCAGGAGGTCTCGGCCGAGCGCGAGATCCCGATCCCGGAGGAGGTGCTCGACGTGCTGCGCCTGTGGCGGCCGACACCGCTCTACCGGGCGCACCGGCTCGAGCGCGCTCTGGGCACGCGATCGCGGATCTATTACAAGTACGAGGGGGTGTCGCCGGCCGGCTCCCACAAGCCGAACACCGCCGTGGCGCAGGCGTACTACAACGCCAAGGCCGGCCGCACGCGGATCGCGACCGAGACGGGCGCCGGTCAGTGGGGCAGCTCGATGGCGCTCGCCTGCGGCTACTTCGGCCTGGAGTGCAAGGTCTACATGGTGCGCGTCTCCTACGATCAGAAGCCGTACCGGCGCATGATGATGGAGACCTGGGGCGCGTCGGTCGTGCCGAGCCCGTCGCCCGACACGAACGCCGGCCGGGGCATCCTCGAGCGCAGTCCCGACTCGCCCGGGAGTCTCGGCATCGCCATCTCCGAAGCGGTCGAGGACGCCGCCACCCACGACGACACGAGCTATGCGCTCGGCTCGGTCCTGAACCACGTGCTGCTCCACCAGACGGTGATCGGGCAAGAGGCCCAGCGCCAGCTCGAGGTCGCCGGCGAGACCGGCGTGGACGTCATCATCGGCTGCGTCGGCGGCGGCTCGAATTTCTCGGGGCTCGCCTTGCCGTTCATCCGCGACAAGATCGCCGGGGCCGACATCGACGTGATCGCATGCGAGCCGGCCGCGTGCCCGACGCTGACGCGGGGCCCGTACGCCTACGACTTCGGCGACACCGCGCAGCTGACGCCGCTCGTGGCGATGCACACGCTGGGCCACGACTTCATCCCGCCCGGCATCCACGCGGGCGGGCTGCGCTATCACGGCGCCGCCCCGATCGTGTCGCAGCTGCTCCTCGACGGGCTGATCCGGGCCGAGGCCTACCGCCAGAACGACGTGTTCGCGGCCGCGGTGACCTTCGCCCGCTCCGAGGGGATCGTGCCCGCGCCAGAGAGCGCGCACGCGATCAAGGGCGTCGTCGATGCCGCCAAGCGCGCCGACGAGTCGGGCACCGAGCAGGTGATCGTGTTCAACCTCTCCGGCCACGGCCACTTCGACATGGCCGCGTACGACGCCTACCTGCACGGCCGCCTCGAGGACCACGAGCTGCCCGAGGCCGAGATCCAGCGGGCGCTGCGCGCGATCGAGCCGCTGCCCAAGCCGGCTGCCCCCGTGTGACTTGACCCGGAGCGCCATGCGCCTGAGGTACTCTCCCGCGCGTGCGCCGAGCCATCCTGGCACTGACCGTCGCGATCGGCCTCGGGCTCCCGGCCCAGGCCGCGGCGGCGACCCCGACGGTCATGCATGCGTGGCGCGTCAACCTGGACGGCGATGCGCACATGGAGCACGTCCGGCTGATGCTCTCGCTGCGCCCGAACCCGTCCGGCGGCACCGTGCCGATCCGCGAGCACTGGCTGCAGGTCGTCGACCGGGTGAACGGCCACACCGTGAAGGTGCGCATCTCGCCGATCCTCGAGCACCTCATGCCGCGCTGGGTGCGGTTCGCCGACTTCGACGCGCAGGGGCGGCTGCAGATCTTCTACCACGGCTTCAACGGCGGCGCGGGCGCCGTGCCGCAGTACGCCGGGATCCGCGGCTGGACCGGGACGCACAAGCAGCTCTTCTGGTCGTACGCCCCGCCGTTCCCGGACCTGATCCACGCCAGCCACCACTACCGCTACGTCGGTGCGAACGTGCTGCTCGAGAACCTCGCCGGCGCGGCGACGCCGGGCCTCGAGGTGCACGTCGTGCAGGGCGAGGCGCGGCCGGCCGATGCCGACTGCTGTCCCAGCCGGCTGCTCGTCCGCAACTACCGCTTCAGCGCGCCGGACGACGCCTGGGTGCTCTACCAGACGGTCTGGAAGCCGACCTAGCCGCCACCGGCAGCCGCGTCGAAGCCGGCGGCGACGATGCGCCGGTCGTGCACGCCCGCAGCCTGCTCGGAGGCGAGCCACACGATGGGCGGTCCCATCACGGCGGGTTCGAGCAGCGCAGCGCGGGATTCGGCGGGAGCTTCGTCGGGCACCATCCCGGTGGCGGTGGCCCCGCCGGGGAGCAGCATGTTCACCGTGACCGCGGTGCCGGCCAGGTCGGCGGCCATCACCCGCGAAAGCGCCTCGACGCCGGCGCCCGCAGGGCCGTACGGCACGAAGCCGCGGCGCACCATCGTCCGCTCGTTCATCGAGATGTTGACGACCCGCCCACCTCCCTGCCGCAGCATCAGCGGAACGACCGCCCGGGCCATCAGGAAGCAGCCGACGACCTTGGTGTCCACGACGTCGCGGAACCCGGCCGGGACGACCTCCCAGAACGGCTGCGGATCCGACAGGAACCGGGGATTGACCGTCCGCATGCCGATGCCGGCGTTGTTCACGAGCATGTCGATGCCGCCCCAGGCGCGTTCGGCCCGCGCGACGCACGCCGCCACCGAGCCCTCGTCACGGACGTCGAGCTCGGAGGCGATCGCCGTCGACCCGAGCTGCCGCGCAGCCGTCGCGGCCCGCGCCGCGTCGCGGCCGGTGACCATCACCCGTGCGCCGGCCGCCGTGAGCGCAGCCGCCATCGCCGCGCCCAGACCGCTGGTGGCGCCGGTCACGAGGACCCGGACGCCGCGCAATTCCGCCACGACGCCCGCCTCAGCCGGCGGCGGCCCGCTTCAGGCCGGCGGTGACCCCGGCGGCGATCTCGTGCAGGTGGTCGCTCGTGCAGATCAGCGGCGGTGAGATCGCAAGGCACGGGTTCACCCGGTCGTCGAGCCGCACGATCACGCCCTCGCGGCGGATCGCATCGCGCGCCGCCGGCAGGATGGCCGCGTCACGCAGCTCGAGCGCGCGGAAGAAGCCGAAACCGCGCGCCTCGACGACGATCGGCGATGCCGCGGCGACGTCGTCGAGCAGGCGTCCCAGCTCGTCCTCGAGCCCGCGGACGTTGGCGAGCACGTCGAGCCGATCCATGATGTCCAGGTTGGCCAGCGCCACAGCGCACGACAGCGGATGGCCTCCGAACGTGAAGCCGTGGGCGTAGACCGATCGTCCCTCGAGCAGCGGCGCCGCGACTTCCTCGGAGAACAGCACGCCGCCGAGCGGAGCCTGCCCCGACGTCACGCCCTTCGCGAACGTGATGATGTCGGCGTCGAAGCCGAGCCGCTCGGACGCGAACCACGCGCCGAGACGGCCGAAGCCCGTGATCACCTCGTCGCACCAGAGCAGGATCCCGTGGCGGTCGCACAGCTCGCGCAGCCGGGCGCCATAGTCGGCCGGCGGCGTCAGGCAGCCGCCCGCGTTCTGCACGGGCTCGACCACCACGGCGCCCACCGTATGCGCCCCCTCGGCGATGATCGTGCGCTCGATCGCGCCGATCGCCGCGTCGGCCCACTCGGCGTCGGTCACGGAGTGGGGGTAGTTGCGGCGGTCGGTGTTCTCGGCGTGGCGGACGTCGCCGAGGAGCGGCTCGAACGGCGCCCGCGCCGCCGGGATCCCGGTCAGCGAGAGGGCGCCGAGCGTGCAGCCGTGGTAGGCGCCGCGCCGGGCGATGACCTTGCGGCGAAGCGGCTCGCCGCGGCCCAGCCAGTGCTGGCGCACGAGCTTGAGCGCCGACTCGACCGCCTCCGAGCCGCCGGAGGTGAAGAACGCGCGGGTGAGGTTCTCGGCCGCGAGGTCGGTGACCCGCCGGGTCAGCTCGACCGGCGCCGGCGACGTCGCCGCCCAGTTCGGATAGAAGCCGAACGACTCGAGCTGGCGCTTGGCGGCCTCACCGAGCTCGGACCCGTGCGAGTAGCCGATCTGGGTGGTGAAGAGCCCGGACATGGCGTCCAGCAGGCGGGCTCCGCCGGCCTCCAGGACGTACGGCCCCTCGCCGCCGACCAGGATCGGCGGGGCGGTGTCCTCGAAGTCCGCCATCCGCGTCCATGACAGCCACTCACCGGCCGCGGCCTCCCGCAGTGCGTCGACGCTCTCGCTCACCGTCGCCATCGCCAGTTCCTTCCCTCGGAATCGCCTTTTCGGCGAGCATAGCCGCTTGCACCCTGGCCGGATGGCGCTATGGTGGTGGGGCGGGCAGCACCAGGGTCGAGGGGAGTTTCACCATGCATCGTTCACGGATGCTGCCCGCACGCGCCGCCGTCGCCGTGCTCGTCGCCGTCGCTGCGTTCGGCGCGAGCGGAACGAGCGCGATCGCAGCCGGATCGCCGTGCGGACACGCGCGCCGGGCGCCGTCGTGGCACCACATCGTCGTCATCGCGTTCGAGAACCACTCATACGCGCAGATCCTCGGCCGGGGTGCGCCCGCCAGCGAGTTTACAAGGCTCGCCGGCGAGTGCGGCTCGGCCTCCGACTACCGCGCCGTCCATTACCCGCGCAGCCTGCCGAATTACCTTGGCGCGACCAGCGGCGGCTTCCCTGTCACGAGCGACTGCCTGCCCGGGCCGGGCTGCCGGAGCGGCGCGGCGAACATCTTCAGCCAGGTCGGCGGCCGCAACTGGCGCTCGTTCGCCGAGTCGATGCCACGGCCATGCGACCCGGCCGACACCTCGCTGTTCGTGCCCCGGCACGTCCCGGCGATCTACTACACGCGCGTCTCGCGCACATCCTGCCGGCGCAACGTCGTGCCGCTCGGCTCGCGGCCGCCGGAGCTCAAGCGCATGTTCACGTGGATCACGCCCAACCTGCAGCACGACATGCACGACGGCACGCCGGCCCAGGCCGGCAGCTGGCTGCAATCGTTCCTCGAGGGGCCGAGCGGACTGCTGCACCGGCGCCCCTACACGCGCGGGCACACCGCCATCTTCATCTGGTTCGACTCGGCGGGCGGGAGCGGCTCGGCGCGCACACCGATCCCGTTCATCGT
>DASXZF010000222.1:0-3363 GCA_036502065.1 Gaiellales bacterium | reverse complement strand
CGACGAGCATCCCTCCGGTCGCGAACGGTCGGGCGCCGAAGTGGTCGGAGAGGTAGCCGGACGCCGGCCCGGCGATCAGGAAACCGACCGTGAGCGGCAGCATGTAGATGCCGGCCCAGAGCGGCGTCTGCGAGAAGCTGTAGCCGTGGAGCGGCAGCCAGATGCCCTGCAGCCACATGATCAGCATGAACATGAGCCCGCCCCGGCCGAGCGACGCGAGCAGCGTGGCGATGTTCCCGGCCGTGAACGCGCGGATGCGGAAGAGGCCGAGCCGGAACATCGGATCCTCGATGTGCGTCTCGATGACGGCGAAGATCGCGAGCAGCACGAGCCCGCCGCCCATGCAGCCGATCACCGTCGGCGACGTCCACCCCATCGTGTGGCCGCCGTAGGGCTGGATGCCGTACGTGATGCCGACCAGGATCGCGATCAGGCCGGCCGCGAACGTGAGGTTGCCCCACCAGTCGATCTTGGCGGGCTGGCGCACACCCAGGTCGACGAGCTTGCGCCACGACCAGAGCGTGCCGAACAGGCCCACCGGCACCGACACGAGGAACACGAGCCGCCACGACACGGGGCCCAGCACGCCGCCCAGGACGAGGCCGATGAACGACCCCGCGATGCCGGCGACGGTGTTCACGCCCAGGGCCAGGCCGCGCTGGTTGTGCGGGAAGGCGTCGGTCAGGATCGCCGAGGAGTTCGCGAACAGGAACGCGCCGCCGACGCCCTGGCCGATGCGCATCACGATCATCCAAAGGGCGCCGGAGCCGCCGTGCATCCACGTGATCGAGAGCAGCAGCGAGAACACGGTGAAGATCGCAAAGCCGAGCGTGAACATGCGCACGCGGCCGTAGATGTCACCGACGCGGCCGAAGCTGACCACGAGCACGGCGGTCGCGACCAGGAAGCCCATGATCATCCACAGCAGGTAGCTCGAGTTCCCTTGCCCGAGCGGGTTCAGGTGGATGCCGCGGAAGATGTCCGGCAGCGCGATCAGCACGATCGAGGAGTTGATCGTGGCCATGAGGATGCCGAGCGTCGTGTTCGAAAGGGCGATCCACTTGTAGGTCGGTGACGGCGGCGTCTGCGGGTTCACACCTGCTCCTCGAACTCGTCGCGCAGCGCGCGGATGCGGCGCCGCTTCTCCAGATACTCATCCTCGAGCTGCTCCAGGGCGGAGCGGCGCGAGCGCACGAGGGCCACCTGCGTCTCGACGTGGTGCATGGCCTCGGCCAGGATCCGGGCGCGATCGCCGGCGGCCGGCGCGGGCGAGCCGTGCCAGCGCTCGCGCAGCGCGGCGCGGGCGGCCTCGGCGTCCATCCAGCCGCGCAGCTCGGCCAGCGACAGCCCGAGCAGGTCGCGGATGCGGATCAGGTCGGCGAGGCGGGCCTCGTCCTGCTCGTCGTAGAGGCGGTGTCCGCCCTCGGGTCGCCCACTTGCAGGCAGAAGCCCGAGCTCCTCGTAGTAGCGCACGGTGCGCGGCGTCGCGCCGACGCGTCGGGCCAGCTCGCCGATGCGGAAGAGCTCGGCGGCGGGCACGGTCTGATCTTCGCGGGAAATACTCACCTTCACGGAAGATAGCAGGAGGGTGTGACGGTCGCCTCCGCCCCAACACGACCTTAGCCGCATGATAACCTCTAGTGAACGTGAGGATCATTGTGCGGGTCATCCCGTGGGGAGGAGCGCGATGAACATCCGCTGGCACGGCCAGTCGGCCTATACCCTGACCGGGTCGGACCACGTTGTCGCGATCGACCCGTTCGGCGATCTCGGCGCCCTGATGGCCGGCCGGCGCCGGTTCGAGTATCCGCCTGTTCCGCAGCACGACGCCCACCTGCTGCTCGTCACCCACGAGCACGCCGACCACAACGCGGTCGAGGCGATCACCGGCTCGCCGCAGGTGGTCCGCTCGACCGCCGGGCGGTTCGAGTCGCCCGTCGGCGAGGTGGTCGCCATCGCATCCGAGCACGACGACGAGGCCGGCACGAGCCGCGGCCCGAACACGATCTTCGTCTTCTCACTCGACGGCGTGCGGGTGTGCCACTTCGGCGACTTCGGCCAGTCGGCGCTGCGCCCGCAGCAGCGCGACGCGATCGGCGCCGTCGACCTGCTGATCGTGCCCGTCGGCGGCGGCCCGACGATCGACGCGGCGCAGGCTGCCGAGATCACGCGCGCGCTCGACCCGCGCTGGGTCGTGCCGATGCACTACCGCACCCCCGCGATCGACTTCCTCGAGCCGGCCGATGCCTTCCTGGCGCTGTTCGACGAGGTCGAGACCGCCGGATCCGAACACCCGATCGCGCAGGACGGCGGCCGCTCGACCGGCGTCCTTCACCTCGCCCCACCAGGGCGGGACTGAGGGAGGAGGCGCCGAGTGGTCCAGTCGATGCAGTCGCTCTACGCATACGGCCGGGCCTTCGACGTCGTGCTGATCGCGGCGGGCGCCGTCGCGGTGCTGGCGGCGGTCGTCGCGGTCGCGTCGTGCGTGTTTCCCGGACAGCTCGAGCGCTGGCGGGACTGGCGCGCTGACCGCCGCTACGTCCGCGCCGGCATGCGCGACCTCGAGCGCTACCTCACGCGCGCCGCCACCACGCCGGCCAGGAGACCAAAAGGCCCGCCAGGATCGGGACGGTTGCCGGGATCGGGGACGTGACCTCGAGCAGGAAGCCCCACGCGAGCGCGGCGACGGCGACCGCAACCGCCGCCGCCAGCCGCCGGCGCGTGTCGCGGCCGACGACGGCGCCGAGCAGCGCCGGGGCGAGGAAGTCGAGCCAGCCCATGCTCGAGTTGCCGAGGTCGATCTGCTGCAGCGACGGCAGCGGCCGCGAGCGGTGGCCGGTGACGGCGACGTGCGGCAGGTGCACGTTCTGGAGCGCGAGCGTCGTCGGCTCGACCTGGCGGTTGCCCCACACCAGGTACACGTCGGCGACGATCAGCACGACCAGCCCGACGGCGAGGTAGCGAGCCGGCGTGATCGGCCCGACGACGCTCGCGATCGCGAGGCACGCGCCGCCGATCAGAAGCGCGCCGGCCGCCTCGGCGGGGTGTCCGGTCGCCTGCCACGCGACGACGTAGAGCGCCGCCGCGGCCGCGGTCACGAGCAGCGGCATCCGCCAGCGGGCCGTGAAGCCGAGCGCGGCCGCAAGCGCGGGCGTCGCGATGGTGCCGAGGTAGGCCAGGAAGCTCGCTCCCGAGCCGCCGAGGACGCGCACGAGCCCGACGCCGACCACCATCGCGGCCGCCGGCCCGGCGATCCCGAGCAGCGCGTGCCGGGCGCGCGTCTCGCGGCCGACCGCGGGCGCGGCGACGAGCAGCCCCTGAGCAAGGCAGAGCGCCGCGTACCACGGGAACAGGAACACCGGG
>DASXZF010000221.1:0-13547 GCA_036502065.1 Gaiellales bacterium | reverse complement strand
GACCGACGGCCAGGGACGCACTGTCGACTTTCGCAATACGATCGTCATCATGACCTCGAACGTGGGATCCGAGTTCATCTTCCGCGGCGGCGAGGAGGCGCTCGTGCGCGGGCGCGTCCAGGAGGCGCTGCGGGCGACGTTCCGGCCCGAGTTCCTGAACCGGGTCGACGAGACGGTGATCTTCGGGCGCCTGTCGCAGGAGCAGCTGGCGGGCGTGGTCGAGCTGCAGGCCAACGGCCTGCGCGGACGGCTGGCCGCCCGCCGGATCGACCTCGAGCTGACCGACGCGGCCAAGCTGCTGCTGGTCGAGCACGGGTACGACCCGGCCTACGGCGCCCGGCCGCTCAAGCGCACCGTGCAGCGCGAGCTCGAGAACCCGCTCGCGATGATGGTGCTGCAGGGCCAGGTCGGCGACGGCGACACGGTCGTCGTCGATGCTCTCGACGGTGCGCTCGACATCGCGATACGGCGGCCGGCGGCTGCGGCCGCGTGACCGACGCCGACGCCCCCCGGACGCGGACGCCGATCTCCGACCTGTTCGCGTCTGCCGTGCACCGGTTCGGCTCGGTATGGGCCGATCTGATGGTCGCGGCGGTCGCGTCGCTCCTGATCGCGTCCGTGCCGGTGATCGGGGTGCGCGAGACGGGCGGGTCGATCCCGCAGGCCGTCCTGGTGGCGTTCTTCTCCTATGCGATCGCCTACTTCTGCCTGCTCGGCTGGGTGATGCTGCGCGGGCTGCCCGAGCCGGCGCCGCGGCGACGGGTGGTGTGGACGTACATGACCGCCGTCCTGATCGGCATCCTGTGCGGCGCGCTCGTGGTTTCGCTGGTCACCTACGCCGTGGTCGTGATCCCGCTCCTGCTCTTCGCCGTGCCCGCGATGGCGGCCGGGGATGTCGGACCGGCCGGGGCGATCACCCGTTCGGCGGGCCTCGCGGTGCGCAACTTCGCCCGCACGTGGCTCGTGTGGCTGATCACCGTGCTGTTCTCGGCGCCGGTGGTGCTGGCGATGCTCCTGATCGTGTCGGCGTTCGCCGACAACACCACCTCGACGCTCATCGGGCTCGCGCTCGCCGCTCCCATCATCTGGCCGTTCTCGGCCCTGTTCGTGCGCGCCCTCTACGGCGATCTGACAGGCCGGGTCGTGGTCGCGCCGCAGGACCGCACCGCCTAGGCCCCAGGCCGCAGCCGCATCGGGCTCCAACCTCGCGTTGCTAGCGTGCCGCGGATGCGCCGGCGCAACATCGCACTCATCGGCGTGGTCGTCGCGATCCTCGCAGTGGTGGGGAGCGGGGCCGCGTACTGGGTCGTGAACCGCAAGACCGGCGACGTCCACCGCGGTGACCAGGTGCCGTTCACGCTCACGTCGGACAGCACCCAGGCCAGCACCACGGCGCACGGCAAGCAGCGGCTGTGGGGGCCGTCGTGGCCGATGTACGGCCTCACCGATGCTCGTACCCGCGACGCCTCCGCATACGCGGGCATCCAGCCGCCGTACCACGTCACCTGGAAGGCCGCCGTCGGGTTCCTCGAGTACCCGCCCGTGTACGCCAAGGGCGTGCTCTACACCTACGTGAACGCCGGATTCATCAGCGCGCGCAACGTGTTCACCGGAAAGGTTCTGTGGGCGCGCCGGCTCCAGCACGAGTCCGATCTGGGGCCCGGCTCGCCGGCGGTGCGCCAGGGCGTCGTCTATGCCGGAGCCCGAAACGGCCACATCTACGCGCTCTCGGCCGCCACCGGCAAGATCATCTGGAACACGAACGTCGGCGCGACGATGGAGTCCTCGCCGGCATTCGACTCGCGCTACCTGTACATGGCCGACCAGAACGGCGTCGTGCGCGCCCTCGCGCTCGCCACGGGCCACATCGTGTGGAGCTACCACGCCGGCGGCCCGGTGAAGCACGGGCCGGCGGTCGTCGGCGGGCGCGTCTACTTCGGCGACTACGGCGGGGCGATGTTCTGCCTGAACGCGCAGAACGGCCACCAGGTGTGGAAGAGCACGACCGACGGGCTCTCGTCGGGGTTCCGGTCGGGAAACTTCTTCTCGACCCCCGCCGTGGCGTACGGTCGTGTCTACATCGGAAACACCGACGACAAGCTCTACTCCTTCGACGCGACCACCGGCCAGGTGGCCTGGACGTACACCATGCCCAACTGGGCGTACGGATCGCCCGCGGTGTCGGGCGGGCGCGTGTTCGAGACGAGCTTCGACGGCACGTTCGCCGCGTTCAACGCTCGCACGGGATCGGTGCTCTGGCGCCATCAGCTGCCCTTCCGCAGCCTGTCGTCGCCGGTCGTGATCGGCAAGTACGTGTACGTCGCCGACCTCGGGTCGTCACCGAACGTGCGCGGGCACCTGTATGCGTTCGACGTCGGCAACGGGCGCGAGGTGTGGCGCTTCGGCGACGGCAAGTACGCCGCTCCGATCGCCGCCGCCGGCCGGCTCGTCGTCTCGGGAGCCACCCATATCTACGTGCTGCGGCCGCTGAAATGAGGGTCGGGTGACGAGCCAGGCGCTCGCTGCCATCCTGGCGGCGGCGGGCCTCGGAGTGCTGCTCGTCGTCCCCGCGTCCACCGCGCGCCGCGCCGGCGCGCTCGCGTGGGTGGCGGGGACGGTGTGGCTGGCCGTGAAGCTCCTGCACACGTCCGTCGACCGCGCCCGCACGCTCGCCGAGGCCCACCCGGTGCTCGTCGTGCCGGCGCTCATCGTCGGCGTGGCCGTGCTGATCGCCGCCGCCGCGCTCGTCCACCGCCGGCCGTGGTCGTTCGCGTTCGCGTGCGTCCTGGCCGCTCCCGCGCGCATCCCGGTGCACTTCGGCTCGCAGGACGCAAAGCTCCTGCTGCCGCTCTACGCCGTGCTCGCCGTCGGCGCCGTCTGCACGCTCTATGACGTCGTCCGGGCGCAGGAGCCGCCGCTGCCGGCGCGGGGGCCGGCGCTGCCGCTGGCCGTGTTCGCCACCTTCTCGGCCGTGTCGCTGCTCTGGACGGTCGACCTGCACCAGGCGGCCGTGACGATGCTGTTCTTCTACCTGCCGTTCGCGTTCATGGCCATGCGCATCGGCCAGCTCGGCTGGAGCCCGCGCGGTCTCGCCGGCGCCTTCGCCGCCCAGTGCGGCCTCGCGCTCCTGTTCGGCGCGGTCGCGCTCGAGCAGGAGATCACCCGGCACGTCTTCTGGAACCCGAGCGTCGAGGTCTCGAACACGTACCGCTCGTTCTTCCGCGTCAACTCGCTCTTCTGGGACGCGAGCGTCTACGGCCGCTTCATGGCCGTCACCCTCGTCCTGTGTGCCGGCGTCGCCGTCTACCGGGGCATGACGCTGCCGCTCGGGGCGGCGATGGCGTTCATGTTCGCGGGCCTCTACTTCACCTACTCGCAGTCGAGCTACTTCGCCCTCGCCGCGGGCGCGATCGCGCTCGGCGCCGGCGTGTGGCCGCGGCGCGTGACGCTGACCCTGGTCGCGGCGGGCGCGGTGGGCCTGCTCGCGATCGTGGCCGTGGCGCTGCGCGGGAACTCGACCGCGCGGGTGTCCGACGACCGCTCCCACCTGATCAGCCTGGGGTGGAGGGTGATCAAGCGCCATCCGCTGGTCGGCGCCGGCCTGAGTGGCCTGCCCAAGGCCGCCGTCGCCGGCACGGCGCACCCCTTCCGGGTGAAGGGGGCCGCGTCGCACACGACCCCGGTGACGGTCGCCGCCGAGCTCGGACCGCTCGGGTTCGCGCTCTACATCTGGGTGCTCGGCGCGCTCACCGCCGCCGGCGTGCGCCTGCGCGGGGCCGGCGCCGTGCCGCGGGTGATCGTCGCGGCGCTCGTCGCGATCTTCGCCAGCTCGCTCTTCTACGACTCGTTCTTCGAGGATCCGACGATGTGGCTCCTGGCAGGCTTCCTCGCCGGCACCTCGATGGCCGCCGCGGGGGCGGCGGGCGAAGCGGCAAGCGCGTGAACCCGGCCACGATCGCGATCGCAAGCGCGCTCGTGCTCGTGCCAGGATTCGGGGCGACGCTTGCGGCCTATCCGCCGGGCCGCGTGGGGCCGGCGACGCGGCTCGCGCTGACCTTCGGGCTCGGCTACGCCGTGGTCGGCATCACCGCGGTGCTGCTTGTGATCGTCCACGTGCTGCAGCCGGCCACGTTCTTCCCCGCGCTTGCGATCGTCACCGTCGCGCTCTGGGGCGCGGGGCTTCGCCGCGGCGGCCTGCGCGCGCATCGCGACGCGCTTGTGGCCGACATCGCCGACGACGGGTGGGGGCTTGCGATCGGCGCCCTCGTCTTCCTCGCGATCGCGATCGTGCGCCTGCGCAGCTCGCCGCTTCTGAACTTCGAGATGTTCGGGCCGTGGCGCTACTGGGCCGACGGCCTCGAGATCGCCGATGCGGGCAAGGTGCCCGCCCAGACGCTGCAGTGGGGCACGACCTGGACCCCGACCGTCAGCAAGGTGGTCCTGAACAGCTACCACGCCGCCCTCTCCTACGCGATCGGGCGGGCGCCGCTGCCGGCGATGGGCGCGCTTCTGTGGGTCGCCTCGACCGGCCTCGCCGCCGGCCTGTGGGCGCTCGGCCGCGAGCTCGGCCTGCGTCGCCTCGCGCCGCTCCTGCCCCTGCTGACGCTGGCGGTGCTGAACGACGAGCTGCGCCGCAACCTCGACGTCTACACGGCCGAGAACGTCGGCCGGATGGTGGCCGTGTGCGCGCTCGTGCTGGCCGTGCGGGCGCTGCGCGACCGTGACGGCTGGAAGGAGCCGGCGCTGGCGGCCCTGCTCTTCGGCGCCGGATTCGCCACCCACGGGGTGCCGGTCGTCGCGCTGATGGTGGCGATGGGCTGGTACGCCGTCGCCCGCGGCCTGCTCGACCGGGCCTGGCGGCCGGTGCTCCTGCGGCTCGTCGCGATCGCGGCGACGGCGGCGGCCCTGACGCTCGTCGTCCTGCTTGGCTCCGGCGGGTCGATCGGCTTCCAGGGCGCGTCGGGGGCGAGCTCGTACTCGTCGTTCGGACGCGGCGTCGACCCGACCGCGTCGCTGCTCACGGGGACGGTGCGGCACACGCCCGCCGGGCACGGCCACTGGTACGTGCGCCCGGCCGCGATCATGCACGACTTCACCGAGAGCGCGACGACGCTCAAGCGGGCGCCGGCGTGGCTCGTCTGGCTGCTCCCGATCGTCGCCGTGGCGGCCGCGGTGCTCATGCTGCGGCGCTTCCCGGCCGAGCTCGCCCCGCTCGGGCTGGTCGCGGCGGGCTCCGCGGCGACCCTGCTTGCGATCGCGTTTCTGTTCTCGTACCGCTATCGCACCCAGATCCCGGGCCGGTTCGGGATCGACCGCGAGTTCGACTACGTGCCGCTCGTGCTGCTGCCCGCGGCGCTCGCGCTCGGCGAGGCGGCGGTCGGCCGGCTGCGGGCGGTGCGGGCGTGGATCCCGATCGCGGTCGTGCTGGCGGCGATCGCCGTGCCGGCCGTGGCGGTCGCGGCGACGGTCGGCCCGTCGCGCACGGGCTGGCAGCAGAACGGCCGCGCCTCGGTCGCGGTGCTCGACTGGGTCGACGAGCACGAGCCGTGCGGGGCGCGCATCCTGCCCGACCGGGTCACGCTGGGAACGTTCGCGGCGGCTACTGGGCGCGTCAGCGTGGTGGAGGGGATGGGGCCGTACCTGCGCCCGGCGATGCTGCACACCGTCCTGCGCATGGTGCTGCAGGCGCACCGGTTCTTCGAGCACCCCGCGAGCGGCGGGGCGCTCCTGCGCCGGCTCGGGGTGAGCGAGGTGCTGGTGGTCAAGGGGGTGCGCATCGGCAGCATGGTCGGCGTGCTCGAGTCGGGTGTCGACCCCGCCGCGTTCCGGCACGTGCCCTACCTCCGGCTCGTGCACTCGAGCCCCCTGCTCGACGTCTACCACGTGCGCGGCTCCGGCGGCGGGAGCTTCCCCGATCCGGCCACGATGGCCGGCTTCCACTGTCAGCGCGGCGCCGTGCCCGGCGGTTAGATCTTCAGGCGAAGTAGGCGGCGGCGATCTCGGCGGCCAGGCCGGCGTTGTCGACGAGCAGGCGGCGGTTGGCGACGAGCGACGTGCCCAGGCTGGCCTCGTGCAACCGGCCGAGCACGAAGGGCGTCACGGCCGGCCCGCGCACGCCGGCGGCGTCCGCCTCGGCCAGCGCGTCCTCGATCAGCGCCTCGGTGTCGTCCGCCGCCAGCGCCACCTCCTCGGAGACTGACTGGACGACCAGGATGCCGGTGCGGCGGGCGAAGCCCCAGTGGGCGGCCGAGGCGGCCGCGATCGTCTCGGCGTCGTCGGCGCGGTCGACCAGGTCGAAGCGGCTCTGGGCGACGTAGAAGAGCGGCAGCGTGCTCGTGCGATACCCGATCACCGGCACGCCGCGCGTCTCGAGCATCTCGAGCGTGGCGGGGATGTCGAGCAGCGACTTCGCCCCCGAGCAGACGACGCACACCTCGGTGCGGCCGAGTTCGGTCAGGTCGGCGGAGATGTCCAGCGTGCGCTCCCAGCCGCGGTGGACGCCGCCGATCCCGCCGGTGGACATGAAGTGGATCCCGGCCATCGCGCACACCGCCAGCGTCCCGGCCACGGTGGTCGCGCCGCAGCGGCCCGAGACTGCGCAGGTCGCCAGGTCGCGGCCGCCGACCTTGCGCACGTCGTCCTCGATCGCGAGCCGGTCGATGTCACCGTCCTCGAGGCCGACCTTGACGATCCCGTCGATGATCGCGATCGTCGCCGGCACCGCGCCGTGCGCGCGCACCCGCTCCTGCGCCTCGCGGGCGGCCGCGGGGCCGATGTGCGGCGGCAGGCCGTGGGCGATCACGGACGATTCGAGCGCCACCACCGGCTGCGACCGGATCAGCGCGCGCTCGACATCGGCAGCCATCCGCATCAGGCCGGACGGATGTCGGGTCATGCCGCCGCCCCGGCAAGGTTCTGCATCACGGTGCCGATGCTACACTCGCGGGCGTGTCCAGCGTCGACCCGGGCATCGCCGCACCCGTCACTTGCGCGAACCATCCCAAGGTCGAGACGGGCGTATCCTGCTCGAACTGCGGCAAGCCGATCTGCCCCGACTGCATGGTGCCGGCGCCCGTCGGGATCAAGTGTCGCGACTGCGCCCGCCAGCCGCGCTCGGCCCGCGTCACCCTGCGCCCCGACAAGGCGCTGCGCGCGGTCGCGGTGGCGCTCGGGGTCGGGACGGCGATCGGTGTCGTGCTCGCCTACGTCGGCGGCACCGGGATCGGGCTCTTCACACTCCTGCTCGCCTACGGCGTCGGCTACCTGACCGGGCGCGCGACGCTTCGCGGCGCCGGGTACTACCGCAGCCCGACCACCGCCTGGATCGCTGCGGGCGGAGCCGCCTGGGCGTACGTCATCGCCGGGGTCGTCGTCGCGGCCGAGATCGGCGGCAGCCCGCGCGCCTACCTGCAGGTGCTCGGCCTGGCCGTGGCGGCCTTCTTCGCCTACCGCGAGGCGTCGTGAGCGATCGCGCCCCTCGCCGTCGCCGTGGGGTGGTGCGCTCGTTCGTCGTCGGCGGGCTCGTCGGTGCCGCCGCCGCGGTCGTCGCGCCGCGCCTGCGGTCGCGCCGTTCGTCCGGCCCCGTGCGGCCCGTCGCCGGCCTCGAGGCGTTCGAGGGCGCCCCCTGCTGGCAGCACGACGCCGCGCAGGCCGCGTCCGACGGCGATGAATAGGCGCCGGCGGTAGACTCCGCCGCCGTGCCCCGGGCGCTCATCACCGGCGGCGCCGGGTTCATCGGCTCGGCGCTCATTCGCGCGCTCGCCGCGGAGGGCTACGCCGTGCGCGTCGTGGACGACCTCTCGTCCGGCGACCCGGCCAATCTCGAGGGCACCGGGGCCGATCTCGTCACCGGCGACGTGCGCGACATCGACCTCGTGACCGGCGCTGCGCGCGGCTGCGATGTCGTCTACCACCTGGCCGCCGGCGCGGGCGTGGTGGACTCGATCAACGATCCGATGACGAACTTCGACCAGAACGCCCGCGGGACGCTCTGCGCCCTCGAGGCGGCCCGGCACGCGGGCGTGCCCCGATTCGTGCTCTCGTCGTCGAACGCGCCGCTCGGCGAGAACGCCTACCCCGCAAGCGAGGACAAGCCGGTGGCGCCGCTCTCGCCCTACGGCGCCTCGAAGGCCGCCGGCGAGGCCTACTGCTCGGCGTTCCACGGCGCATACGGCATGGAGGCGGTCGTGGTGCGCTTCTCGAACGCCTACGGGCCGCGCTCGGCGCACAAGGGCAACGTGATCCCGCTCTTCATCCGCCGCATGCGGGCGGGGGAGGAGCTCGTGATCTACGGCGACGGCAGCCAGACGCGCGACTTCGTGTTCTGCGAGGACCTGGCGAGGGGTCTGCTCGCGGCGGCGCGGACGCCCGGTGTCGGCGGTCAGATCTTCCAGCTTGCAAGCGGCGTCGAGACGAGCCTCGCCCGCCTGCTCGAGCTGCTCGAGCAGGTGTCGGGGGTCACGCCCAGCATCCGCCGCGAGCCGCCCCGGCCGGGCGAGATCCAGCGCAACTACTCGCTGATCGACAAGGCGGGGACGGTTCTGGGGTACTCCCCACAAATCGAGCTCCGAGAGGGGCTCCAGCGTACCTGGGAGTGGTTTCTCTCCACCTGAAATCCCGCAGCGCCGCGGAGGGGTTTCAGGTCAACGAAGCCAGGCGCGGACGAGCGCGTTGGCGAAGCCCATGCCGTAGCGGAAGTGCGGCGGCTTCTTCGACGTGCCCGAGAGCCGTGTCGACACGGTGACGGGCACCTCGATCGTGTGCAGGTGCTTCTTCGACGCCTCGACGATGAACTCGGAGTTGTGGAACTGGTCCTGCCGGAACTCGAGCCCGCGCAGAGCCTCGGTGCGCACGGCGCGGTAGCCGCAGGCGGGGTCCGTGACGCGGCTCCAGGTCAGCACCGACAGCAGCTGGGCGAAGAGGCGGATGCCCATCTCGCGGGCCGCGTGCGACGGGTCGGCGTCGCCGAGCACGCGCGAGCCGTTGACGACGTCGGCCTGGCCGTCGGCGATCGGCGCGACCAGCCGGGAGAGCTCCGAGGGCTGGTGCTGGCCGTCGGCGTCCATCGTGACCACGATCTCGGCGCCGGTCGCAAGCGCCAGCCGGTAGCCGGTGCGAAGCGCCGCGCCCTGGCCGCGGTTGAGCGGCAGCCGCACAGCCGCCGCGCCCGCCGCCCGCGCGCGGTCGGTGGTCGCATCGGAGGAGCCGTCGTCGACGACGATCGCGTGCAGGTCATAGCCGTGCACCTGCGCGGGCAGCGACGCGAGCACGTGGTCGATGTTGTCGGCCTCGTTGTAGGCCGGGATCACGACCGCGACGCCGCCCGCGAACTGCTCGGGGCGGCCGGTCGCGCGGAACTGCTCGAGCGCGAGGTTCTCGATCAGCCGCGTCAGGTCGCGGCGCGACTTCTCGCCGCGGCCGGCCAGCATGAACGCGAACAGGTAGAGCACGCCGACGGCGAGCACGGTCGCGCCCATGATCTGGTGGCCGCCGCCCTTGCGGAACGAGAGCTCGTCGAACGTCCACTGCAGCGCCGCGGGCTCGAGCGAGAACACGAGCAGCGGCAGCGTGAACACCGCCACCCGCAGCATCAGATCGCCGTTTCCGATCTTGCCCCGCCGGTAGGCGGTGATGGTCAGCGCGGCGAAGAGCAGCGCGGCGACCAGGCCCGCATCGCGAAGCGGCGTCACCGGCCCGCGCCGATCACGATGCCGGCTGCCCCACCGGAGGCGCCGGCCGCCACTGCGTGCTCGGCGCGATCACGTCGTTGATGACCCGGCCGCGGTAGCGCTGGATCACGCCCAGCGTCGACTCGATCAGGTTTTCGCTCAGCAGCGTCGGATGCAGCCCGAGCGACGGCAGCTTCGTGTGCACCGGGTTGTAGTAGTGCTCCTCGAGCTCGAAGCGCGGGTTCTGCAGATGGTCGACCTGGACGTCGATGCCGAGCACGCTGCCCGCGTGCTTGACCTTCTGGGCCAGCTCGGCGACCGTGAACGTCTCGGTGAACTGGTTGAACACGCGGTACTCGCCCGCGCCGGCGGGGTTGTCGGCCGTGAGCTCGACGCACTGCAACGTGTCGGTGATGTTCAGGAAGCCGCGCGTCTGACCGCCCGATCCGTACACGGTGAGCGGGACGCCGACGATCGCCTGCACGCAGAAGCGGTTCAGGGCGGTGCCGAACGCCTCGTCGTAGTCAAAGCGCGTGAGCAGCCGCTCGTCGAGCTTCGCCTCGGGCGTCTCGATGCCGTAGACGACGCCCTGGTTCAGGTCGGTCGCCCGCAGCCCCCACACCCGGCACGCGAAGTGGATGTTGTGGCTGTCGTGCACCTTGGACAGGTGGTAGAGCGAGCCGGGCATCTTCGGGAACGGCAGCACGTCGGTGCGGCCGTTGTGGGTGATCTCGATGAAGCCCTCTTCGATGTCGATGTTCGGCGTGCCGTACTCGCCCATCGTCCCCAGCTTGATCAGGTGCGCGGCCGGCGCGTGGTCGCGCATCGCCCACAGGAGCTTCAGCGAGCCGATCACGTTGCAGTGCTGTGTCGTCACCGCGTGTTCGACGCTGCGCATCGACCAGGGGGCGCTCGGCTGCTCGCCGTAGTGGATGATCGTGTCCGGCTGGAAGTCGATCACGGTGTCCGCCGCGACGGTGTCCTCGGCCAGGTCGCCGACGTAGGAGTGGATCTTCTTGCCCGACGCCTCGCGCCAGGCCTCGATGCGCTCGTCGAGCGACACGATCGGGGTCAGCGAGTCGCCGCCCATCTCTTCGACCCAGCGCCGGCGGGCAAAGTTGTCGAGCACGGCAACGTCGTGCCCGCGACCCGAGAACCGCATCGCCGTGGGCCAGCCCAGGTAGCCGTCACCGCCGAGGATCAACACTCGCATACGCGTCACTCCGAACGTTCGTGGTGGATTCGCGCGGCCCCTCCGGTCCGCGGGCACACGATGATAGCCGGAATGCTATCGGGCGCGGCCGATAGCGGTCGCGCAGGCGAGCGTCCCAGACCACGCGGACCAGTCGTTAGCATGGCGCCGTGCATGCGCGCAGGCTCGAGCTGGCCGCCGTTGCCGTCATGGCCGCCGGCCTCCTCGCCGCCCGCGGTCTCGGCCTGGACGCCCTGGCGGTGTGGTGCGCCTGCGGGCTCGTGCTGCTCGTGCCCGGATGGCTGGCCCTGCGGGCGCTCGAGCTCGAGGGCGACCTCGGCCGGGCCGGGTGCGCCCCGGTGGCGGCCGCGCTGGGCCTGGTGGTGTGGGGGGCGCCGCTCGCGCTCGCCTACGTGTTCGTCCTGCCGCTCGGGTTCGTCCTCCTGGGGGTCGCGGCGGAGGTCGTCGCGCTGGGCGCGTGCATCCGCCGCCCGCCGCAGCTTCCGGCGGCGGGCCGGCGCGAGGTCGCGGCCGGCGCCGCCGGCATCGTCGCGTTCGCCTACCTGAGCTGGCGGCTGTCGCTCCCTGTCGTCGGCGACGGGCTCTTCCACGTCGGCCTGATCCGCAAGCTCGAGGCAACTCCGGGGATCTCGTTCGCGAGCCTCTCGCCGTTCCTGCACGGGCCCGCCAACGCGGGCTACGCGTTCCCGATCATGCACGCCACGATCGCCGGCATGGCCCGGCTCTCCGGCGCCGACCCGGTCACGGCCTTCCGCGACGTGCTGCCGATCTGCGGGGGGCTTGCGATCGTGAGCGCCTATGCGCTCGCGCATGCCCTGACCGGCCGCCGCGGCGTCGCGTTGCTGGCCGCGGTGCTCGTCGCCTGGGACATGTGCTCGCTCCTGAACGGGCTCATCATCCAGATCAACCAGCCCGCGCCGTTCAGCGTGTGGGTGCTGACGCCCGCGGTGCTGATCCTGTTCCTGCTCGAGATCGGAAGGGTGCGCCGGGCCGCACCCGCAACCGCTGCGGCGATGCTCTCGATCGCTCTCGTGCACCCGACCTACGCCATCCCGGCGCTCGTGCTCGCGGCGGGGCTCCTGGCCGGGGCGTGGATCGCGGGCGGCCGCCAGGTGCGCACGCCCGCGCTCACGCTGCTCGGCTCGACGGGGCTGATCGGCGCCGTGTCGCTCTGGATCTGGGCGGTCGCGATCCGCGGCGGTCACCGGCACGCCGTGCTCTCGCACGCCGACGAGTTCCTGCTCCACGGCAAGCGCGCGCTCGTCATGTATCCGTGGGCGCCGGTGTTCGACCGCGGCTACGTGCTCGCCGCCGTCGTGCTCCTGCCGCTGGCCGCGCGCTACCGGCGGCTGCTGCCGCTGGCCGGATCGAGCATCGCCCTGCTCCTGATGCTGCTCGTGCCGGGCGTGAACACGGTGCTGATCACCGCGGTCGGGATGGGCCAGTTCCACCGCTTCTGGCAGCCGCTCACCTGGCCGGTCGTCGCCGCGGCCGGTGCGTGCATCGTCGCGGCGCGCCTGGGCCGGTGGACGTGGCCGCTGGCCGTCGCGATCGCCATTGGCTTCCACGAGGTGCGCGGCCTGAGCTGGGTGTGGCACACGCCGACGAGCGTGGTCGTCGTGATCGCCCTGCTCGCCGTGCCGCCGGCGCTGCGCTGGCCGGCGAGCGGCGCACCGTCGCTGCGGTTCTCGGCCGGCGCCGTGGCGCTCGTCGCAGCGGTGCTCGCCCCGTGGGTCTGGCACTGGGGGCCGGTGGTGCGCACCTCGGCCGAGGACGGCCCCTACCGCTCGCCGCCGGCGTTCGAGACGGTGCGCATCACGCCCGGTGTGGCGGCGGTGTTCCGGGGCGTGCACGGCCCGCCGCCGGTGGTGATGGGCGATCCGCAGCGGCTGTTCGAGCTGTTCGCCTTCGCCGACATCCGCGTGGCGGTGCTGCCCGAGGCGCGCACCCGCGCCGTGCCCAAGCTCGACGAGGCCGGGCTGAACCACCTGGCCGAGTCGTTCTTCGCGCTCGAGACAACCGACGCGCACCGAAACGCCATCCTGCGCCGGCTGCACGTCTCCTACGTCATGCTCGACCTGCGCGATCAGCCGCCCGACGTGCTCGAACGGATCATCGCCGACCCGGCCCTCGCGTTCGTCTACCGCGACCCGGCCGACGTGCCGGATCACCTGGGCCGGTTCGAGATCCTGCGCGTGAAGGCGGCGACGGCCGACCTCTCGGCGGCCGGCAGCCCGGCGGGCAGGAGCAGCGCGTAGGCGGCCGCCCCGGCGAGCGTCGTCGCGGCGACCGCGAGCCACCAGCTGTGTGACGCGGTGCCGGCCCGCGCCGCCCAGGCGGCCAGCGCGCAAGCCGCCGTCGGGAGCGCCAGGCGCAGGTAGGCGGCGTCGAACGGCTGCACCCGCACCAGGCGCGCGACCTGTACCAGCCGCACGATGTTCACCGCCGCGAGCGCGGTCGCCGAGGCCGCGGCGGCGCCGGTCGGGCCGACGGCGGAGGCGAGCGGGATCGCGAGCGCGAAGAGCACGATCGCCGCGAGCACGTTGTCGGCCAGGTCGATGCCGGTGAAGCCCGCCATCACGAGCACGAAGGCGACGCCGCCGGTGGCCACGTTGATCGTCTGGCCGACGAGCATGATCCGTAGCGGCGTCGCGCCGACGGCGTAC
>DASXZF010000220.1:0-16450 GCA_036502065.1 Gaiellales bacterium | reverse complement strand
CCGGGCGGTGCTCCTGACCGCGGTGCTCGCGGTCGTCCTCGCCCTGCTCGGGGCATACACCTGGAACCAGACCGCGCCGACGCCGTGCCCGCCCACCGGCGTGTGCCTGGTGGGACAGACGCACCGGATTCACCCTCTGCGCGCCCGCATCGAGTGGGCCGCGGCCGTCGTCGCGGTCGTCGGGGCGGCCAGCCTCGCCGTCACCGGGCGCGCGCGCCGGCGCGGCTAGGGCCTACGCCGCGCGCGGCACATCGGTCGCAGCCCACGCTCGCAGCGCGTCGGCCCGCGGCTCGAGCAGCGGCCGTCCGGCGGCGCGGGCCAGGCGCGAATGTGCCGAGCACGCGGCGTGCAGCGGAACGTAGCCATCCACGGCGGCGTGCAGCCGGGCGGCGTCGCCACCCGTGAGGGCGTGGTTCAGGATGACGATGTCGGCGGCGGCGTCCAGGCTGATCCCCGCGCGCTCGGCAGCGGCGAGCACCTGCTCGGTGCACGCGTCCTCGCCGGGGGCGGTGCGCGGGTCGGCCAGCAGGAAGAGGCAGGCGCCCTTGCCCGGCGCGACCCCGCCCACCCACGCGGCCAGGAGCTCGTCGAGCCGGTCGACACCGCGCCAGGCGGGCGTGGCCAGCAGGCGGATGCGCGCGGGCTCGAGCTCGAGCGGCGCCGGGTCGGGCGCGGCGTGCCGGGGCGGTCGGGCGGCGAGCGCGGCGATGCGGTCGCGGTAGAGACCGGCGACGGCCTGCCACGACAGCGCCTCGGCGGCGGTGCGGGCGGCCCGGCCGCGCTCGGCGCGGGCATCGGCGTCCGATACCGCCTCGACGAGCAGGTCGCGCAGGTGGGGCAGCTCGGGGTCGAGCATCCACGGCCGGCCGACGGTGACCCACTTGCCGGCGCGATCCTCGGGGTACTCGATGCGGCCTGCGCGCACGCGCCAGCATGCCGCGTCGGGGCAGAAGTCATCGGTGGCGCCGCCGGCGGTGACGATCACGGGCAGACCGCACGCCATCGCCTCGAGCACCGGCATGCCGAAGCCCTCGCCGCGGTAGGGGTGGGCGAGCACGTCGCACGCGCGGTAAAGCGACGCGAGCTCGGTGACGTCCATGTCGCGGTGCAGGTAGACGATCCGCGGCGACTGGCCGGACTCGGCGTACTCGCGCAGCCGGGTGCGGTCGGACATCGGGTAGATCCCGTCGGCGCCGAAGTCCTTGACGATCAGCGACACGTCGTCGCGGCCGCGGAACGCGTCCAGGAACGCCGCCAGCAGGATGTCGGGGCCCTTGCGGTCGATCAGGCCGCCGACGAAGAGGATGCGCACGCCCGGAGCGTCGAGCTCCATCCGCGGCCCGTCGGGCGAGAACAGCTCGAGATCGACGCCGTTGGGGATCACGGCGACGCGGTCGGGATCGACGCCCGATCCGACGTAGGTGTCGCGCACGTGCGCGCTCGGCACCCACAGCTCGTCCACGTTCGCGTTGATGCCCTCGACCCACTCGACGGGCGCCGCGCCGAACTCCCAGGGCTGGATCACGGCCAGCCGGCCGGACGCCGGCGGGCTCAGGTCGGGCGGGAACTGGTGGCGCACCTCGACCTGCACGGGCAGGGGCAGGGCAGGGCCACCGCCGCGGCCGCTGCGCCCGGCCCGCTCCAGTGCGATCCCGTCCATCTCGGCCAGCCGGTCGCAGACGCCCCGGTTGACGCCGGCGAGGCTCTGCACCGACGCGTGATCGCCGCGCCAGCGCACGCTCACGGGCGCGACGCCCGTGTGGTCGCGACGCGGCCGCTCGCCGTGGTAGTAGGCCTCGAGCTCGTCGACGTGGGCGGCGAAGGCGCGTGGCGCGGTGATGCCCTCCTGGAGCCGCTCGAGCAGACCCGGCTCACCGGCCAGGCGGTCGAGCTGGCGGGCCAGGTCGGCGGCGTCGCGGCCGTCGAACAGCAGCCCGTTGCGCTCGTGGGTGACGAAGTCGGGAATCCCGCCCATCCGCGCGCCCAGCACCGGCACGCGCCCGGCCAGGCACTCGGACACCATCAGCGGCGCGCAGTCCCACCACACCGACGGAATGACTGCGACGTCGACCGCGGCGAGCAGCTCGGGCAGGTCGGCGTGGGCGAACGCGCCGCAGATCTCGACGACGCCGCGGGCGTCTCGCGCGCGCAGGTCGGCGGCGAATGCCTCGGGCACCTCGCCGTGGATGCGCACGCGCACCCGCGCGTCGGTGCGCTGGGCGGCGTCGATCAAGAGGCTCGGGCCCTTCTGCGGCAGCGCCGAGCCGAAGAAGCCGACGACGAGCTCGGGGCCGAGGCGCCCGGGGCGGCGGTCGCGTCCGAGCGCGTCCCACACGGCGTCGTCCTCCGGCATCGCCTGGGGCACGACGTCGATCGCATCGGCGGGGTAGCCCGCCCCGACCAGGGTCGATCGCATCGCTTCGGACACGGCCAGGCACACGTCGATCCCGCGGGTGAAGCGGCCGCGGATCTCGCTCAGGCGGCGGCGGTAGCCCTCGGCGTCGAGGCTGCCGACGCACGCGGCGCAGTCGGCGCCGCCGTTGCCGGGGCCGTCGCACAGCTCGAGGCTGTCCGTGAAGAGGTATCCGCGGGGACAGGCGAGCCAGTAGTTGTGGGTCGTGAAGAGCGACCGGATCCCGCGCACGGACGCCTCGTCGATCAGGGCCGCCCCGAGGTTGTGCAGGTTGTTGAAGTGGACGGCGTCGGGGCGGACGCGGTCGAGCAGCTCGGCGAACGCGCGGGTGATCGGCGGATCGTCGACCTCGCGGTCGGGATGGCCCAGGTCGAGCAGGCCGTGGGGACGGTTGAAGACGCCGACCAGGCGCACACCCTCCTGCCACCATTCCCGCACCTGGTAGGGCTCGGCGGGCTCGATGCGGCCCATCGCGGCGTGGAAGACCGTGACGTCGTACCCGCGCCGGGCGAGCTCCTGCGACACCTGCTTGGGGACGATCGTGCCGCCGCCCGAGTCGTTGTAGCCGAACGAGGTCATGACGATGCGGGGACGGCCGGCGAGGCCGCGCTCGCGCAGCCGGGCTGCCAGCTCCGGCAGCGGCAGCTCGCGCCGCTCGAGCGCCTCGGCGAGCAGGACGAGCGCTCCTTCGCGGGTGACGGCTTCGGGGGCGAGCACCCTCCAGTCCTCACGGTCGATCGCGGCGGTGAGCGCCCGCGAGACCTCGTCCACCTCGCGCGCGCGGGCGGACTCGTCCGAGAAGTTCCCGCCGTGGCGGCGGTAGCGGATCAGCGCCCCGGGCCCGCAGTGGCGGAACCGGAGGCGGGGCGCCGCGCGCAGCCACAGGTCGAAGTCGTTGCACATCGGGTAGGCCGCGTCGTAGCCGCCCACCTGCTCGTACACGCGCCGGTGGATCATGGTCGTCGGATCGACGAGGTAGTTGTGCCGGCGCACGAGCGTCCGCACGAGGGCGGCCTCGTCGAACTCGGCCGAGCGCCACTCGCCGACGGCGCGGCCGCCGGCGTCGATGGTGACGGCATCGCCGTGGACGACGCCCGTGTCGGGGAAGGCGTCGAACACGGCCACCTGCCGGCTGAGGCGGTCGGGCAGCGCGATGTCGTCGTGGCCGAGCCGGGCGATGAGCTCGCCGCGCGCGTGCTCGACGATCGAGTTGTATGCGGCGGCGATGCCGCGGTTCTGCGGGTGGGTGACGACGCGCACGCGCGGATCGGCGGCGTAGCGGGCGATGACGGCCGGCGTGCCGTCGCTCGACGCGTCGTCGACGATGAGGAGCTCGAAGTCGGGGAAGTCCTGGGCGAGGCAGCTCTCGATCGCCTCGGCCAGGTAGCGCTCGCCGTTGTAGGCGGCGATCCCGAGCGTCACACGAGGCGCGCTCATGCCGCCTTCCGGGCGAGAAGCGTGGCGAGGATCCGCTCGAGCGCGGCCTCGCACGCCGAGGTGCCCAGGCGGTCGGAGACGAGCTCGCGGCCACCGGCGGAGAGGCGCGTCCAGAGCGCGTCATCGCTGCTCAGGCGCACGATCGCCTGCGCGAATTCGGAGGCCGAGTCGGCCACGAGCATGCCGCGCTCGGGGCGGTCGAAGCCCTCGGCGGCGATCGAGGTGGCGACGACGGGCACGCCGGCGGCGAGCGACTCGCCGACCTTGCCCTTGAGCCCTGCGCCGAAGCGAAGCGGCGCGATCGAGATCCGGCGCAGGCCGAGCTCCTCGTCGACCGAGGGCAAGAACCCGCGCGGCTCGGCCCCGGCGGCGGCGACGAGCCGGGACAGGTCGTCAGGCATGCCCGAGCCGGCGATGACGACCGGGTCGGTGTGCCCGGCGGCGTGCAGCGCGGGCATGACCTCGGCGCAGAGCCAGCGGACGGCGTCGGCGTTCGGGGCGTGGCCGTAGCTGCCGACGAAGAGCGCTCCCCGGCGGCCGGCGAGCGGCGCGACCGTCTCGGCCAGCCGATGCACGTTTCCGAGCACCTGCACGTCGGCGTTCGGGAGCAGTCCGGCGAGCAGGGCGCGCTCGTCGTCGGTGATCGCGAGCACGACGTCGGCCGCGGCATAGACGCCGAGCTCGGCCACGCGCTCGCGCTCGGCGCGGGCCATTCCCACCTCGTCGCCCGCGACCTCGGCCGCGCGGCGCATGCGCACGAAGTGCAGGTCGACCGAGTCGACGGCGATCCGGGTGCGCGGCGAGACGGCTCGCAGCACCGGCACCGCGCGCGCGGCCAGGGTGTGGAACGAGACGAGCGCGGCGTCGAACCCGCGCCGGAGGAGCGCGTCCAGATCGTCGCCGCGGTCGGCGGCTGCCACCTCGATCCCCGCCTGCGCGAACCGCTCGGCGGCGGCCTCGAAGCCGGCCGACGTCTCGCAGGCGAGGGTCGTGCGATAGCCCAGGCGGCGCAGCGCGAACGCGATCTCCGACGCGCGCGTGTGGCCGGCGCTTCGGCTTGGCTCGGGCATGTCGGGGTAGAAGAAGAGGATCGACTCGCGCTCGCCGGGCGGGCCGGGGCGCGCGGGCGCCTGCAGCGGCGGCCGCGCGACGATCCCGCGCGCCGCCTTCGTGCCGGGCGCTTCGCGGGCGGTGCGCACGCCGAGATCGACGGCCTCGCGCACGCGCAGGGCGAGCGGGGTGTCGGTCGCGGCGGCAAGGGCGGCCAGGCGTGGGGCGGGGTCGGGGGCGGCGCCCTCGTCCAATTGACAATTCGCATCGATGCCAATTGGCCGATTGGCCCCCGCCGACTCGTACCCGACCGTCTCGAGCCCGTTGTGGAACGCGCGCAGCACGATGTAACTCTCGTCGATACGGTGATGCTCGACGCGGTGGCCGACCGCGGCCCCGGCCACGTAGCGGCCGACGCCGAGGCCGAGCCGGTGCACGTTCGTGGCCGCCATGAACTCGTCGCCGCCGAGCGCGCCGCCCTCACCTGTGCCGAAACCGGCGTCGAAGCCGCCGACGGCATCGAAGGCGTCACGGCGGATGGCCCAGTTCGCGCCGTAGACCTCGGCCCGGCCGGGGAAGTCCTGGTCGGCGTCGCCGAGCGAGAGGACGCTGAAGAACGACTCCATCCCCGCCGGCGGCCAGCCCGCAGGGCGCTCGGCCGGCCACAGCCCCTGGATCGGCCCGCCGGCGACCGCGACGCGGGGGTCGCAGAAGCCGTCGCGCAGGCTCTCGATCCAGCCGGGCCCCGGCCGTGCGTCGTCGTCGAGGTAGGCGAGCACGTCGTTGGTCGCCGCCGCCGCGCCGGTGTTGCGGGCCCGCGAGAGGCCGGGAACGGCCTCACGGACGACCAAAACGCCGTCGGGCAGGCGCAGCGCGAGCGGCTGCGTGCCGTTGTCGACGACCACGATCTCGCCGCCGTCGGCGAGCACGCCGTGGGCGATGCAGGCCGCGACGCACGGCCCGACCTCCTCCGGCCGGTCGCGCGTGCAGATGATGACGCTCGCCGCCGGCCCCTGCGAGGCACGGCGCGACCGCGCGGCGCCGGCGACGACGAGCGCGCCCGGCGCCGCCTGGGCGACCAGCGTCTCGTAGTGGCCCTCGCGCGCGGTGTGGAGCGGCTGGCGCTCGAGCCAGAACCGGCGGCCGGCTGCCAGGCAGTCGAGCCCGAGCGCGTCGGGCCCGCCTTCGCCCGCGGCCAGCGGCCACAGGCTTCCGTCCTGGGCGGTGCGGTAGCCGTACACGTCGCCCGCGCCCGTCTCGATGACCGGCGCCACCAGCCCGGCGCCCGCGGTGACCGCGGCGACGAGCGGGTCGACGAACCCCGGCAGGGGGCGGCTGATGGTTCCAAGCGCGATGCAGACCTCGGCCGTTGCCGCCTGCGCCGCCGCTGCGAGGGCGGCGCGGCGCCCGATCGGGCGATCGCTGCGATGGATGGTGACGTCGCCCTCGAGCCGGGCGAGCAGGGCGCGCGTCTCGGGGTCCGACGCGTCGTCGACGACCACGACCTCGACGTCGTCGGCCAGGTCGCACGCCACGAGCGCCTCGATCTGCGCCCAGAGCGCGGCCGGGTTGTCGCGGGCGACGATCAGGATGGCCGCTCTCACGCCGCCGCCGCCATGATCGCGGCCTGGTTCTGCCGGGCGGTCGCGTCGGCCGGGTCGAGCTCGACCGCGGTCGCGACCGCCGTGCGCGCCTGCGGCGAGCCGAGCGCGTGCAGCGCGACGGCGAGGTCGTTCCACGCCTCGGCCAGCGCCGGTGCCTCCTCGAGCGCGCGCGTGAAGAGCTGTGCGGCACTGGTCGCCTCGCCCTGCGCGAATGCGGCTTCGCCACGCGCGAGCAGGTCCCGCGCGGCCGCATCGTCGCCCGCTGCGGCCGATGCCGCGGCCACCTCTGCGATGCAGTTCGCATCCCCCAGCTCACGTCCAAGCGTCCACAGATACCGGCGCAGGACACGGCTATGGGGGAAGCGGCGCACGACCCCGATCAGATAGTCGGCGCCGGCCTCCTTGAAGCACCAGTAGTGGTCGCGGTTGTAGTGCTCGTCGAGGCTGCGCCCGAACTCCTCTGCGGTGACGAACCGGCCGACCACCTCGTCGTAGAGGCCGATGAAGTGCCGCGTCATCGTCTCGACCATCTTGTCGCCCCACGAGATGTCGGTCGAGCCGCTCACGAGCAGCCGGTCGGCGACGACGCACGGACCGTCCGCCGAGGCCTCGAAGAACCAGATCATCGGGAAGTACATGTTCTCGCTGGCCGACGTGGCCTCGGCCCGGCGCAGCGCGTCGGTGCGAACGATCGACGCCGAGAGGAACGTGAGCCAGTGCGTCTGGGCGACCCACATCCGGCCGGGATCGGCGTACACCTCGGGCGCGGCCGGGCGGCGCGACTCGACCTTGATCCGCCCGTCGGGGTGGACGAACCGGTGGGGCAGGTGCAGCCACACGGGCCCGTGGGTGCGCAGGAGCTCGAGGATGTGGGCGACCGCGCCCGGCTGTGGCTCGTCGTCGTCGCCGATGAGCCAGAGGTACTCGGCGTCGGCGGCGTTTGCGATCAGCCAGCGCATGTTGCGATGCGGCCCGATGTTGGTCTCCTGGCGATGTACGCGCAGGGTGGGCATCCGCCCTGACATCTCCGCGAGCACGCCCGCCGTCTCGTCGGGCGACGCGTTGTCCGACACCTGGACGACGACGTCGGTGGCGGCACCGAGCTGCTCGTGCAGCGGTTCGAGCAGCCGCTTGAGTGCGGCCGCGCGGTTGTACGTGGGGATGCAGATCGTGAGCAGCGGCCGATTCACGCTGCCACCGCGGGCGTGTTCCAGAGGTGCCCGCGATACCAGGCGACGGTGCGGCGCAGGCCCTCGTCCAGGCCGTGGGCCGGGTGCCATCCGAGCCGCTCCCGGGCCTTCGCGGCCGAGAGGTACTGGTGCGCGATCTCGTGAACGGCCTCGCCGCGGATATCCGGCTCGAGATCGCGGCGGCCGCAGGCGGCGAGCACGCGCCGCGTCATGTCGAGGGCGGTCAGCTGCAGCTCGTTGGAGTAGTTCCAGGCCTCGCCGGCGATGCCGGGCTCGTGGGCGCGCTCGGCGAGCGCGATGTAGGCCTCGGCGGCGTCCTCGACGTAGAGGTAGTCGCGGATCAGCGTGCCGTCGCTGCGCAGCACCGGCCGCTGCCCCTGGAGCGCGGATCGGATCGTGCCGGGGACGAGGCGGCTGTAGTTCAGGTCGCCGCCGCCGTAGAGGTTGCCGCAGCGGGTGACGACGATCGGCAGGTCGTAGGTCGCTGCGTAGCTCTGTGCGATCAGGTCGGTGCAGCTCTTCGAGACGTCGTATGGATGCCGTCCTGCCAGCGGATGATGCTCGTGGTAGGGCAGCTCGGGCTGGCTGCCGTAGGCCTTGTCCGACGAGGCGACGACGATCCGCGTGGGCCTGCGGCTGCGGCGGCAAGCGTCGAGCACCTCCCAGGTGCCCTCGATGTTCGAGCGCATCGTGTTGGCCGGGTCGCGCAGGGCGTGCTCGACGATCGTCTGGGCGCCGAGGTGGAACACGGCATCGATCTCGTATTCGGCCAGCACCCGCTCGATCAGGCGCCCGTCGCACAGGTCGCCGAAGACGGTGGTGCAGCGGCGGTCACCGGCGCCCGTGTAGAAGCGACTCTGCGGGACGAGATCGCGGACGAGCGCGACCACGTCGGCGCCGCGCCGGGCGAGGGCGTCGCAGAGCCACGATCCGAGCAGGCCGGTGGCGCCCGTGACGAGGACGGGCCGGTCGCTCCAGAACGGATCGGGGGCTGTGGGCATGCGCGCGGGGGGAGCGCTCATGCGACGCCCATCGGCGATGTCCGGCGCGAACTTGAGCCCGCGCCCGCGGCTCCTAAAGCTTCGCGGCCGCCGCGTCGATTGAGGGACCCATAATGGCCTTCCCCCAGAACGTCAAGGTCGTCATCCTGTGCGGTGGCCAGGGCACGCGCATGCGCGAGGAGACCGAGTACCGGCCCAAGCCGATGGTCGAGGTCGGCGGCCGGCCGCTCGTCTGGCACATCATGAAGGGCTTCGCCGAGCACGGGTATCGCGACTTCGTGCTCTGCCTGGGCTACCGCGGCTCGATGATCAAGCAGTACTTCGCCAACTACCGCGTCCTCAACTCCGACGTGACGCTCGATCTCGGCAGCGGTGCGGTCGCCTACGACCGCGACCATGCCGAGGATTGGCGGGTGACGCTGGTCGATACCGGTGACGACGCGATGACCGGCGCCCGGGTCAAGCGGGTCGCGGGCCACCTCGGCACCGCAGACCACTTTCTGTGCACCTATGGCGACGGCCTTGCCGATGTGGATGTGACCGGCCTCGTGCGGTTCCACCGGCAGCATGGCCGGCTGGCGACGGTCACCGGAGTGCGGCCGCCGTCGCGGTTCGGGCGACTCGTGACCGAGGGCACCACCGTCCAGCGGTTCAGCGAGAAGCCGGCCGACGAGGCGGGGCTGATCTCGGGTGGATTCTTCGTCTTCGACCGGCGCGTGCTGGGACGGCTCTCCGCCGCGGCGGAGTGCGTCCTCGAGCGCGAGCCGCTCGAGCGTCTGGCCGGCGACGGCGAGCTGCACATGTTCCGGCACGACGGCTTCTGGCAGTGCGCCGACACCGTCCGCGACGTGGACGTCCTGCGCGGCCTGTGGCAGCAGGGCCGCGCTCCGTGGCGGACGTGGAGCGACGACGGGATGCGGCCCGAGATCCCGGGTGCGGCGGTCGTGCCGCTGCGGCGCGCGGTGGGCTCGTGAGCCCAGAGGCCACGCCGGCGCCCACGAGCGTCGAGCAGGCCGAGCGGATGCGCGAGCTGATCCTCGAGATGGCGATCCGGGCGCGGTCGGCCCACATCGGCAGCTCGCTCTCGATCGCCGACATCCTCGCGGTGCTCTACTTCGACGTCCTGCGGCGCGACCGGCCCCGTCCCGACCGGTTCCTGCTCAGCAAGGGCCATGCTGCGTCGGCGCTCTACGCCGCCCTGGCCCTGGCCGGAGACCTGGACGAGGACGCCGTCGTGTCGGGCTACTGCGCCGACGGCGGCCGCCTGGCCGGACACCCCGAGCGATCGGTGCCGGGCGTCGAGATCACGGCGGGCTCACTCGGCCACGGCCCCGCCGTCGCCGTCGGGCTCGCGCTGGCCGACCGGATCGACGGCAGCGACCGGCATACCTTCTGCCTCGTCGGTGACGGCGAGCTCAACGAGGGCTCGGTGTGGGAGGCGGTCGCGCTCGCCGCGCAGCTCGAGCTCGGATCGATGACGCTCGTCGTGGACGCAAACGGCCTGCAGGGGCTGGGCTCGGTCGATGACATCGTCACGCTCGAGCCGCTCGCCGACCGTTTCACGAGCTTCGGATGGTGGGTGGCCGACGTCCCGGGACACGACCACGCCGCGCTCGCCGCCGCGCTCAGCATCCGCGATCGCCGGCCCGTGTGCGTGATCGCCCGCACCGTCAAGGGATACGGCGTCGACTTCATGGAAGACGACTTCCGCTGGCACTACCAGTCGCTGCGCGAGACCGACCGCGAGCGAGCGTTCTGCGCGCTGCGCCGCACCCGGAGGGTCGCGTGAGAGATGCGTTCGTCGACACGCTGACCGAGCTTGCCGGCGAGGACGAGCGCGTGTGCGCGCTCACCGGCGACCTGGGGCTCGACCTGTTCGACGCGTTCCAGCTCCGCGCGCCGGGGCGCTTCGTGAACGTCGGCATCGCCGAGCAGACGCTCGTGGGTGTCGCCGCCGGGCTCGCGCTGGCGGGCAAGGTGCCGTTCGCCTACTCGATCATCCCGTTCGTCACGTCGCGCCCCCACGACCAGATCCGCGTCGACGTCGCCATGACGGGCGCGCCGGTCAAGATCGTCGGCGTGGGGGCGGGGTATGCCTACGGATCGGCCGGCCCGACGCACCACGCCATCGAGGATCTCGCGCTCATGCGCGCCGTGCCCGGGATGACGGTGCTGACCCCTGCCGACCCGCGTGAGGCCGCCGCAGCCACCCGGGCGGCGCTCGCGACGCCGGGGCCGGTGTACCTGCGGCTGGGCAAGAACGGCGAGGCCGCGGTCGTCCCTCCCGACGTGCCGTACGAGCCCGGAGTCGCCCGCTGGATCAGCCGCGGCGGCGACGTGACGCTGGCCTCGATCGGGACGGCGCTGCCGATCGCGATCGAGGCGGCGGGTCAGCTCGGCGAGCGGGGCGTGCGCGCAGGAGTGCTGCATTTCCCTTCGCTGCGCCCCTTCGACACCCTGGCGGTGCTCGACGCCCTCGCGGCCGCCCCGGCCGTCGTGACCGTCGAGGAGCACAACCGCGACGGCGGGTTCGGCAGCGCGGTTGCCGAGGCGATGGCCGAGAGCGGCCTCCCGGGGCGTCTCGCGCGCGTCGGGATGCCCGACCGCCACTGCGGCCAGGTCGGCAGCCGCGAGTACCTCATGGCCCACGTCGGCGCTGATGCCGCCGGAGTCCGAGCCGCGGCGACCGCGCTTCTCGAGCGCACCCGCATGCGCCGCGCTGCGTAACCATCCAGGCGATCCGGAGCTCAGACAGGGCCTGGCGCCTCGCGGGCTCGAAACCAGTCCACGGTGCGGCGCAGGCCATCCTCGAGCGATGTCTGCGGCGCGTACCCGAGCAGCCTGCGCGCCCGGGTCAGGTCGGGGCAGCTGCGGTTTGGCGCGCCCCGGAGGTGCTCGGGCAGCGGAGTCACGGCCGGCGCCGGGGCAGGGAGCTGGAGGACGCCCGCGATGGTCGCGGCCAGCTCGAGAATGCTCGTCTCGGGGGCATCGGCGCCGATGTTGAACGCGAGCCCGTCGTGCTCGCTCGTGAGGGCGAGCAGGAACCCGACCGTGGCGTCCGCGACATACCCGTAGCAGCGCGTCGCCCGGCCGTCGCTCAGGAGCTCGAGGGCGCCTTGGCGCAGCCCCTGGCGGATGAGCTCGACGACGATCCGGCCGTCGTCCAGACGCAGTCCGGGGCCGTGGACGTGGAATGGCCGCACGACCTTGACGGGCACATCATGCTGGGCGTGGTAGAGGGCGCACAGCGTCTCTCCGAATCGCTTGGACTCGGCGTAGCACGCGCGGGGGCCCGTGAAGTCGACTCGTCCGGCGCACGTCTCGGGGGTCGGGATCTCGGCCGGGTCGGGGTCGCCGTAGACCTCGCTCGACGAGAAGAAGAGGACGCTGCGCACGCCGCCGCCCCTGGCGTGCTCGAGCAGCCGTTGCAGAGCCGCCGTGTTGGCGAGGGCGGTGCCGATGGGGTCGCTGCGAAAGGCCCCGGGCGACGCCGCCGACGCCGCGTGGACGATGTGCGTGAGGCCCGGATCGAGCAAGTAGCCAGCGTTCACGTCGGCCACGATCACGTCGACGTCCGGCCGTCCGGCAACGCCCGCGAGCCGGCCCGACGGATCGGGCGCGGACCGCAGAAGCAGCTGCAGCCGGCATCGCGGCGAGATCAGGCCTTCGCTGTTGGCGCGCGCGATCGCATCGACGATGTACGCGGCCAGAAAGCCGGCCGCTCCGGTGATGAGGACACGGCCGCCGCTCAGGCTCTCGAGGCGCGCGCCGAGCCGCCCGAGGATCTCGCCAAGGTCCGCATCGATGATGGCCCTACCCTCGTCCATGAGTGCCGGAACCCTAGTGGCCGGCCAGGCGTACGTCACTCAGGCGAGTGATGTTCCCGCCGGTGCAAGTCCCCGATAGAGACTCACAGTTGTTCCACTTCATCGAAGGGGTCTTCCATGATCGAGAACCTGCGGCAGCTACGACTTGCCGGCGAAGCCGGCCAGACCATGGCCGAGTACGCGGTCGTCCTCGGCGTCATCACGCTTGCCGTGGTCGCCACCCTCGGCCTGCTCACGACGGCCGTGAAGGGTCTGCTGACCAACGTCATCGGCACGATCTAGGCGGGGCGGCTCCTCGCTTGACGGGCGCGGCGCGCGAGTCGTATCGTCGCGGCGCGCGGTGGGACGAGTTGGCCGACACGGATCAGACGGCAACAGGGGGCGATGACCCCGGCGAGGCCGGGGCGCTGATCCGTGCGTTCGTCGAGGGCGACCTGAACCGGCTCGGCGACCTGCTGCATGCGGATGTCGAGGTGCGGCTGGCGGCGTTCGTCGAGCCCGAGGTGCTGCTGCGCGGGCCGGCCGAGGTGATCCGCTGGCTGCGGCGCGCCGCCGGCTCACAGCGTGCCTACCTGCACCGGGTCGCCGAGGTGGCCCCGGCCGTGTGGCTCGGATTCGGCCGGATGCAGCTCTCCGGGCCGGCCCGGGGCATGCGCGACTACCAGGTCGTGTGGATGCTCGCGCTGCGCGACGGGCGGCTGTGGCGGGCGAGCTCACACGAGACCGAGGCCCAGGCGCGGGTCGCGGCCCGCTCGCCGCGCCCGTAGGTCAGATTCGTCGGCGCGTGCGCTCGGCCTCGGCGTCGATCTCGGCGCCGACGAGCAG
This sequence comes from Gaiellales bacterium, assembly GCA_036502065.1. Taxonomy (GTDB): domain Bacteria; phylum Actinomycetota; class Thermoleophilia; order Gaiellales; family JAICJC01; genus JAICJC01. Next base: position 3,103 of record DASXZF010000220.1, on the reverse strand, counting down.
CGCGAGGCTCGAGAGCCAGAGCCAGGTCAGGACGACGATGACCGTCGCGAGCGATCCCCACGTCTTGTTGTAGGAGCCGAAGTTCGAGACGTACCAGGCGAATGCGCCCGACGCGGCCAGCCAGACGATCAGGGCGACCAGCGCGCCGTGGGTGACGAACCGCCAGTTCGGGTGCTCGAGGTCGGGCCCGAAGCGGTAGATGCCGCCAAACGCGATCAGGAGCACGCCGACGAGCACGGGCCACTCGGCCGTCCACCACACCCACGAGACGATCGTGGGCTGATCGACCGCCGAGCCCACCCAGCCGCTCGCCTGCGGCCCCAGCACGAGCAGGCCGAACGCGAGCGTGAACGCGATCGCGGCGCAGAGCAGCATCGCGACCGCCGCCAGGCGCGTGCGCACGAACCCGCGTGACTCGGTGCGGTCGAAGGCGATGTTGAGCGCCCACTGCAGCGTCTTCATCGCCCCGGTGAGCGACCAGATCGCGAGCACGGCACCGCCGATTACGAGGGCCGTCCCGCCGGCCGGGTGGCGCGTGACCTGGGTGAGGCTGCGATCGAGGAGGGTGATCACGCTCGCGGGGAGCACCGTGTCGAGGTGGTTGAGGAGCCGTCCTGCAGTTCCTGCGTCGGCGACCATCGCGAACACGCCGACCGCGACGAGCGCAGCCGCCGGGATCGTCATGAACAGGTTGAACGCGACGGCCTGAGCCAGGTTCGTCGCGTGGTTCTTCTGGGTGTGCCGCAGCGCCCGAAAGAGCACGCCGCCGAGGTCGCGGGCTCGCAGTCGCCGAACGGGCGAGGCCGGGGCGACGACGGTCGGCGCGTCCTGCTCGACGTCCGTAAGTGTCCCGCCGGTGTCCTGCGGGTGGGTACGGATCGGCATTACCACGGGCACCCTAGCTGTCCCTACCGCGATGCGGGGACTGCGGGTCCCCCAAGGCGTAAGGGTTCTGTTGGAAGTGGTTGCTCTTGCAGGTGGATGCCGTTAGGTTGGGCACCTCTATGAGATATCCACTTGCAATCGCTGTCACGATGCTCCTGCTCATCCCGGCCACGGCGAGGGCCAATGCCACGGACGTTGCGCCGCACGTCCGTCATACCCCGCCCGTTGCCGCCACAATCGCCGGCGCCGCCGTGCGCGACGCCATGAAGCTCCGCGGCGTCCCGTACGTCTGGTCGGGCAGCACGCCCGCCGGTTTTGACTGCTCCGGATTCACGAGCTACGTCTACGGCCGCCTGGGCATCTCGCTCGCCCACTCGAGCTACGCGCAGTGGGACGCCGGGACGCACGTGTCGCGCCGCGACCTGCGCCCGGGCGACCTCGTGTTCTTCGACGGCCTCGGACACGTCGGCATCTACATCGGCGGCGGCCGGTTTGTCCACGCCCCGCACACGGGCACCGTCGTGTCGGTCAACCGCCTGTTCGGCGGCTGGTACGGAGCCGAGTACGACGGCGCCGTGCGACCGCACGGCTCGAGCGCGCTGCTGGCTAGGATCAGGGGATGGCGCTCCCGGTCGATGCATCAACGGAGTTCGGTGCGCGCGCTGCACGCCGTCTCGCGGCTGAGCTCATCGGCTGGCTGGTGACGGTCGGGCCGAGGGGGGCGCCGACCCCGATCCCGGTCTGGTTCCTGTGGGACGGGGACTCGTTCCTCGTCTACAGCCAGCCCGACACCGCCAAGCTGCGCAACATCGACGGCAACCCGCGCGTCGCCCTGCACCTGAACGACGACGGCCGCGGAAGCGACGTCGTCACGGTCTCGGGGCGCGCTCGCCGAAGCGATGACCCGCCCGCGCATCAGGTGCCGGCCTACATGGCGAAGTACGGCGGGATGATCGCCGGGAACTCGTGGACGCCGGAGTCGTTCGCCGCCGACTACTCGGTGCCGATGCGGATCGACCCGGTGCGGGTGCGCGGGCACTGAGGCCGGGGGCGGGACGACGCCGGGAGCCCCTGCGCGCAGAGGCTCCCGGAGAGGTACCGCATACCGGATTCGAACCGGTGTTACCGCCGTGAGAGGGCGGCGTCCTGGGCCCCTAGACGAATGCGGCAGGGACCGGCGGCAAGTGTAGCAAGGCGGTCACGAGCGGCCTGGCGAGACGATCGCCTCGACCTCGATCTCGACGATGAACTCGGGACCGACCAACCCGGCGATGCCGACCATCGTCGAGACGGGGCGCACATCGGCGAAGAATTCGGCGTGGGCCCGGCCGACGTCGAACTGGTGCCGCTCGCAGTCGACGACGTACATCCGCGTGCGCACGACGTCGGCCAGCGACGCGTCGAGGGCCTCGAGCGCCGCCTGGATGCGCCGAAGCGCCGCGACGGCCTGGGCGTAGGCGCCCTCGGGCGGGAGGCCGTCGGGCCCGACCCCGAGGGTGCCCGAGACGTGGACGACATCGCCCACGCGCAGCGCCCGGTCATATCCGATGCGGGCCTCGAACTCGGTGTTCGACGAGTGGTGGCGGCGCTCGCTCATGGCCTGGCCGCCACGCGCGCCTCGAGCGCGGCCTTCACGGCAGGCCAGTCGTCGTCGAGCACGCGGTACCAGGCCGAGTCGCGCCGCTCTCCGCCGCGCACCAGCATGTGCTTTGCGAACACGCCCTCGAACGTCGCCGGGAGCGCTGCCAGGGCCGCCCGCGAGCGCTCGTTGCGCGCATCGGTCTTGAATTCGACCCGCAGGCAGCCGAGCCGCTCGAACGCGTGCGTGAGCAGCAGGAGCTTCGTCTCGGTGTTGGCGCCCGAGCCCCACGCGCCCGGTGTCACCCAGCTGTGGCCGATCTCGAGCACCCGGTCGGCCGGGCGCAGCGCCAGGTAGCGGCTGCTTCCGACGGCGGCGCCGTCGCGCATGATGCAGAACGGCGCCTCGGTGCCCGCGGCGGCCGCCTCGAGCGCCTCGCCGAACCAGCGGTGAAACTCCACCGGCTCGGATGCGACGGTGCGCATGTAGCGCCAGACGCGCTCGTCGGCGGCGGCCGCACCCAGCTCGGGCTCGTGCTCCGGGCGCAGTGGCTCGAGCGTGACCAGCCGGCCGGGCAGGGTGGGACGAAGCTCGGTGAAGACCTCCACGGCCGCTGATCGTAGCGGCGGAGCGGTGCCT
>DASXZF010000219.1:0-12247 GCA_036502065.1 Gaiellales bacterium | reverse complement strand
CCGGTGCGACCTCGTATGCGGCGCCGTTGGCGCAGTCGAGCACGACGTCCCAGGCGGGCACGCCGGCGCCGTAGGTCTCGACGAGCCACGCCTCGTAGCGCTCGGCGGCATCGGCGAGGCGCGCGTCGCCTCCGCCGGCGGCCGTCGCGGAATGCCCGAGCAGGGCTTCCACCTCGGCCTCGGAGCTGTCGTGCAGCTTGCGGCCGTCGCCGCCGAGGAACTTGATGCCGTTGTCGCGATAGGGATTGTGCGATGCCGAGATGACGCAGCCGAGCTCGGCGCCCTCGAGCCGCGTGAGCACGGCCACCGCCGGGGTCGGGATCACGCCCGCCCGTAGGGCCGAGCCACCCGCGGCGACGATGCCCTCGATGAGGGCGTCCTCGAGCACCGGCCCCGACTCACGCGTGTCGCGGCCGATGACGATGTTCGCGCCGGGGCCTGCCCATGCCGCCGCGGCCGCCCCCAGATCGCGAGCGAGATCGACGGTGAGGTCGATGCCGGCGACGCCCCGCACCCCGTCGGTGCCGAACAGCTTGCGCACGGAGGTCGAGATTAGCGCTTGGAGAACTGCGGCCGCTTGCGAGCCTTCTTGAGACCCGCCTTCTTGCGCTCGACCTGGCGGTCGTCGCGGGTCAGGAAGCCTTGCCGCTTGAGCTCGGTGCGCAGGTTCTCGTCAACCCCGATCAGCGCACGCGAGATGCCGTGCCGCAGCGCTCCGGCCTGGCCGGAGATGCCGCCGCCGTCGATGCGGGCGCGCACGTCGTAGGCGGAGTCGGTGCCGGTGAGCTGGAGCGGAGCGGTCGCGATCGAGCGCAGCGTGTGCCGCGGGAAGTACTCCTCGATCGTCTTGCCGTTGACCGTGATGGCGCCGGCGCCCGGCACCAGAACGACGCGCGCGACCGAGGTCTTGCGCTTGCCCGTGCCCCGGTACGAGACGGCGGTGTCTGCCACTTAGGTCCTCTCCTGCATCGGTTCAGGGTTCTGGGCCGCGTGCGGATGCTCGGGGCCTGCGTAGATCTTCAGCTTGCGCAGCTGCGCCGAGGCGAGCCGGTTCTTCGGCAGCATGCCGCGCACGGCCATCCGCAGAACCTCCTCGGGGCGGCGGGCGAGCTGCTGGCGCAGCGTCCGCTCGCGCAGACCACCGGGGTATCCGCTGTGGTGGTAGTAGATCTTCTGGTCGAGCTTCTGGCCGGTCACGTGGATCTTCTCGGCGTTCACGACGATCACGAAGTCGCCGGAGTCGACGTGCGGCGTGTAGGCGACCTTGCCCTTCCCGCGCAGGACGTCGGCGATCTGCGTCGCCAGCCGTCCGAGCGTCTTGGACTCGGCGTCGACGACATACCAGTGCTTCTCGATCTCGCCCGGTTTTGCGGAGTACGTCTTCATCGCGACCCGGAACTGTAGTGGCGCACTCGTGTGCGCGGCAAGTCGGAGGTGTCGCCGACCCGCGAGCGGTCGTGTCGGCGGCCACAAATTCGCCTGGTTGCGTGCGCAAGCGACCTGCTACGGTTTGCCTATGCGTGAGGTGCTCGATGACGTCCGGAGGATGCTCGGATCCGGAGACAAGGTTGCGGTTGCCACCGTCGTCGACACGCGCCGGTCGGCGCCGCGCCCGCTCGGGTCGCGGCTCGCGCTGAGCTCGAGCGGGGAGATGGTGGGATCCGTGTCGGGCGGCTGCGTCGAGTCCGACGTCGCGCTGCGCGCCGAGGAGGTGCTCGCAGGCGGCCCTCCGCTGCTGCTGCGCTACGGCATCTCCGACGATGACGCCTTCGACGTCGGCCTGCCCTGCGGCGGCGAGATCGAGGTGTTCGTGCAGCCTGCCGACGCCGAGGAGCTCGACCGCGTCGAGGCGGCGCTCGCGTCCGGCGACCGGCTCGCCGTGACGACGACCCTCTCGGGCGAGAGCGCCGGCCACAAGGTTTACGGCACGGGCGAGGCCCACTCCGCGGCCGTGCGCACCGACGAGGCAACGTTCGTCGAGCACTACGCGCCGGCGCCGGTGATGATGGTGTTCGGAGCCGTCGATACCGCCCAGGCCCTGTGCCGGATGGCCAAGCAGGTCGGATTCCGCACCGTCGTGTCGGATGCGCGCGGCAAGTTCGCGACGCGCGAGCGCCTGCCCGATGCCGACGAGGTCGTCGTCGGCTGGCCGGCGATGGCCTACGACCTGCACGGGCCCGACGAGGCCACCTACGTCGTCGTGCTGACGCACGACGCCCGCTTCGACGAGCCGGCGCTCGGCCCCGCGCTGCGATCGAACGCGCCGTACATCGGCGCGCTCGGGAGCCGCAGGGCGCAGGACGCGCGCCGCAGACGGCTTTTGAACGCCGGGTATACCGAGGACGAGATCGGCCGCATCCGCGGACCGCTCGGCCTCGACATCGGCGCGGTCACGCCTGCCGAGACCGCGGTCTCGATCCTGGCCGAGGTGCTGGCCGTGCGGGCCGATCGCGACGGCGGCGCGCTCTCGCGCAAGGCCGGGCGCATCCACCCCGAGACCGTCGCCGGCTAGGGGCGGGCTAGCGTCGCGCGGCGCGCGGCGGGCCGACGATGCGCCAGGCCGTATACACGCCGAACGCCACCCACAGCAGGTAGAAGGCGCTGAACTCCGAGCCCAGGCTGGCGTGGAACGCGCCCCACGTGTGGCCGCTGAGGTAGCCGTAGTAGCGCGCTCCGGCGGCGCCGAACTGCTTCTGGGCGTCGCGGTGGATCAGGTAGGCGAAGGCGGCGTACTTGCCGACGACCAGGGCGACGACCACCGACACGGCTGCGATCGCGACCGGGACGACGCCGCGCCAGCCGGGCACGAAGCGGTGGATCAACTGGCCCGCGATGATGCCGAGCCCACCCGCGACGATGCCGAACGAGTTGCCGGTCACGATCACCATCAGCGCCCATGCCGCGGCGCCGAGCACGGCGGCGAGCGTCGCCGCGGCGACGGCCCGGCCGATCGGCGGGCGGACGGCCTCGCTGATGACCACCGGGAACGGTGTGCCCTCGGACGGCTCGAGCATGAGCGGCTCGGATTCAGACATGCGGGATCCTCTCGATCGCGATACAACGCTGTTTCGTCACTGTCGACGGAGGCGGGCGCGGGCTTGAGGGGGCCGCATGGGCCAATTGGCCGTCGCGGCGGACGTCAATCGCGCGGGTGGCTGGCCAATTGGCCGTCTCCGCGGATGTCAATTGCGCCGGTGGCCGCCCGCCGCAGGCCCCCGGCGTCCTGACGGCCACCAGTTCCAGTCACCCAGCACGCGCATGGTTGCCGGGACGAGCAGCGACCGGATCAGGGTCGCGTCGAGGCCGATGGCGAGGGCCAGGCCGAGCCCGAGCTCCTTCACGATCACGACGTCGGCGGTGGTGAACGCGAGACCGACGACCACGAGGATCGACGCGGCCGACGTGATGATCCGGCCCGTCGCGACCAGCCCCGTCGCGACGGCGTCGCGATTCGACGCGCCGGCCTGGTAGGCCTCGCTGATGCGCGAGAGCATGAACACCTCGTAGTCCATCGAGACGCCGAAGAGCGTGCAGACGATCACCACCGGCATCGTCGACTCGATGTAGCCGAGCTTCGTCAACCCCAGGAAGCCGTTCAGATGCCCGTCCTGGAACACCCACACGAGCACGCCGAAGGCGCCCGCGATCGAGAGGCTGTTCATCACGATCGCCTTGATCGGCAGCACCAGCGACCGGAACGCCGCCGCGAGGACGAGGTAGCTGGCGGCGATCACGAACGCCGCCGCCCCCGGGGCGCGGTCTTCGATCTGGGCCAGGAAGTCGAGCTCGCCGGCCGTCTCGCCGGTGACGAGGAAGCGCGACCCATGCCCCGGGAGGCGCCGGATCCGGCGCACGACATCGCGGCCGGCCTGGGTGAACGGCGACACCGACGGCGTCAGGTCGATCGCCGTGCCGCCGCGGCCGTGCTCGACCTGCTGCACGCGGGCGATGCCGCGGACATGCTCGAGCGCGGCCACGAGCGGCGGGACGTCGACGCCCCGCGGCACCGCCACGGTGATCGGGTTGAGCGCGGCCTGCGAGAACTGCGTGTCGAGCAACTGCTCGCCGCGGCGCGAGTCGAACCGCGCCGGGAGCACGTCGGCGCGGGCGACGTTGAGCGTCGCCGAGAGCAGCGGCGCCGCCAGCACCCCGATCACCGTGAGCGTGGCGACGATGAACGTCCACGGCCGCGCCATCACCGCCCGCGCCAGCCGCTCCCAGCCGTGAATCCTGGGCACCCGACGCCGTCTATGCATACGGGGGAGAAGCGGGGCGCGCTCGACGCGCGGGCCGAGCATCCCGAGGATGGCCGGGAGCAGCGTCACCGCCGCGAATGCCGACACCGCCACGACCAGCGACCCTCCGGCGGCGATCGACGACAGCACCCGCAGGCCGAACGCCCACATGCCCGAGAGTCCGATCAGCACCGCCAGGCCCGAGAACGCGATCGCCCGCCCGGCCGTCTCGACGGTGCGCACGACGGCGGACTCGACGTCGCTCCCCGACCGCAACTCCTCGCGGAAGCGCGACACGGCCAGCAGCGCATAGTCGACCCCCACCCCGAGGCCGAGCATCGTCGCGATGTTGAGGACGAAGATCGAGAGCGGCACGCCCTGGGCGAGCAGCCACAGCAGGCCCAGGGTCGCGAGCACCGCGATGCCGCCGACTGCGAGCGGGATCCCCGCCGCGACGGCGGTGCCGAACGCGAGCGCGAGCACGATCAGCGCCGCCGGGATGCCGATCGACTCGGCGCGGCGCAGGTCGGCAGAGGTCGCGAGCTGGATGTCCTCGAAGACGGCCGGGGCCCCGGTCACGTCGACGGCGAACCCGGGCGGCGGGCGCAGGGCCGCCCGGAACCGCTGCACGTAGCTGCGGGCGGTGTCGGGGTCGACGTCGAGCGGGAACGCGGCGTAGGCGGCCCGGCCGCTGTGCGACCGCACGATCACCGGCCCCGACGGAGGCAGCCGGACGTGTGGGAAATGCATGAGCGGTGCGATCGTGCGCCGCAGGTCGGCGACGTTCCCGCGCGGCGCGACGACGATCAGCTCGGACCGCGGCCGGTTCGGCAACCAGCGGGCGAGGTCGTTCCCGGCCCGCACCGCCTCGGAATCCTGGGCGATGAACCCGCCGGCGGCCAGCGACCCGGGCAGGAGCGGTGCGAGCGGCGCCAGCACAACCACGGCAGCCAGCCAGAGTCCCACGACCAGCCGCCGCCGGCGGTACACCCAACGGCCGAGCGAGGCGAAGCGGTGGGCCGGCACCGCTGAACCGTATCCGTGGCCATCGCCCCGGCGTGCCTTGCACCAGAGCGGGCGACTACGCCCGAGGCCGCAAGTTGCCGATAACAACTTGTACATGCGGCGGCTCGCTCTGCTCACCATGCTTCTATCCGTGCTCGCAACGGGCGCTCCCCAGCCTGCCGGCGCCGCCGCGGGCTGCACCGCGCACACCACGGGCCTGCGCTACCTCGCGACGGTCACGTGGAGCTGCGGCGGCACGGTTGCGTCTGCGTCGGCCGTCGTCACGCGCGTCTCGACCCACGCACCCGTCGTGACCGATGCGATCCAGGGCGTGGGCACGCAGTCGCTCTCGCTCGGCCTCCACGGCGACCTGGCATCGGGCGCGACCTATTCGGTGAGCCTGACCTACGACGACGGCAACGGCACGACCGTCGCCAAGACGGCCTGGAAGACGCTGCGCGCGCCCGCGCACCCGGGGCTGCACGTGAAGTTCATCACCGCGATCCCCGCCGCTGCGGTGCTCGACATCGCCCACCGCATGGACCTCGCGAACCTCTTCGCCGTGCCGCGCCCGTCGGACTTCGTCGATGCCTCGACCAGCACGCTGACCGTGAGCCAGTACACCGCCGCCCTGCGCGGCCACCAGTCGGCGCTCGTCGTGACGGACGAGGCGGTATTCGGCCGCACCGCCCTTGCGACTGCGCTCGCGCGGTACTGCAATCAGGGCCACGGCGTCGTGCTCGGCGGCCAGACGCACTGGCTCGAGGGCCGCGAGGGCTGGACGCACGCAAGCTCCGTCGGTGGCGCGACGAGCGTCTTCGCCTCGAAGTGGGCGATGTACGCCTACGACGACATCTTCCCCGACCAGGCCTCGAGCGCCCCGCACCAGCTCGCGACGAGCTCGATCCAGCCCAACTTCCTGACCAAGGGCCTGCACCACTTCACGGTGATCGGCCCCGGCTCGGGCGAGGCCGTGATCCAGGACTACTTCTCCGGCCGCGTGCTCGCCACCCTGCAGAAGGCGTCCTCGCCGTCGAGCCCCTTCCACAGCTTCGGTCAGGTGTTCCTGGCCGCGCGCCAGATCGGCGCCGGGCGTGTGGCCGACCTCGGCTTCCGGCCGTGGTCGTCCGCCGTGGCGAGCGGAGGCTTCGACCCCAGCCAGAGCCCCGGCGGCGCGCTGACCGCCCGCTCGCTCTGGTGGGCGATGAACCGGATCCCGCCCACCGACACGCACTTCACGGTCAAGCCGTCGAACCCGTCCGACCGGGCCACGGTCAGCTTCGCCCTGGGCGCGAAGGATCAGGATCCCGTGAACGTGAACGACCTGCGCTACCGCTACCGCATCGGCCACGGCGCCTGGCACTGGGCCGTCGGCAACTCGTTCGTGCTCTATCACCTCGCCGGGGGCAGCGTGCACACGGTGTACGGCCGCGCGGTCGACTCGGGCGGGAACGTCGATGCACACGTGGCCCACTACACGTTCCGCGTCAGCCCCGGCGCCCTCGGGTAGGCATACAGGCGCTTCCAGGCGGTGCGATAAACTGTCAGTCGAGTTGACGGGCCGTTCCTTGATCCGCCTCGCGGCACTCGCGGCCTGCTGCGCCCTGTGGGGCGCCGCCGCGACGCCCGCGCTCGCGGCGGGCCCGGCCCACTCCCGCTCGCGATCACGTCTCGTCGCCGTCGCCGGGTCGGTCGTTCCGGCCACGACGTATGCCGACGCGGCCGGGGCGGCGCTTGCGCCCACCCTTCCCGTCGAGGCCGTGATCGCGCTCAAGCCGCGAAACGCGGCCCTGCTGCACCGGCTCGCGGAGAGCTCGAGCGGCCGCCCGGGCCTCAGTGAGGCGCTGATCCGGCGCCTGTTCGCGCCCACCCCGGCCCGCGTCCGCACGGTGCGGAACTACCTCGCTGCGCACGGCCTGGTCGTCACCGCGCACACCGACATGACGCTGACCGTCGCGGGCGATGCCGGCGCCGCCGAGCAGGCCTTCGGTGTCGGGCTGCGCGTCTTCCGCAGCCCGGCCGGCAGGACGTTCCGCGCGCCGACGGGCGCCATCCGGCTCCCGACCGGCATCGCCGGATCGGTGCAGAGCGTCGGCGGGCTCGACACGTCGGTGCGGCTGACGCCGGCGACCAGCCGCCAGAGGGTGAACCGGCCTGCCGCCGTCATCACCCCGAGCTGCACCGGAGCGACGAGCGCCCAGCACACCCTGGGCGGATACCTGCCCGCCGACCTCGGCCAGGCCTACGGCTCGAACAGCCTCATCACCGCGGGTGCCGACGGCACCGGCGAGACGATCGGGATGGTCGAGTTCTCGAGCTACGCGCGCAGCGACGTGAACCACTTCCGCACCTGCTTCCCCGGCATCACGGGCGCGTACGACTCCGACGTCACCGTCGGCGGGCCGAACTCCGACACGAGCGGCAAGGGCGAGGTCGCGCTCGACCTCGAGGTCGCGATGGCGGCGGCGCCCGACGCGCAGCTTCGAGCGTACATCGCGCCGAACGACCCCAACTTCGCCCCGGCGCTGTTCGACCAGATGCGCCAGGACGGCGTCACCATCATCAGCGACAGCTGGGGCGCGTGCGAGCCGCTGATCTCGCCGGGCCTGCTCGCCGCCGAGAACACGTCGCTCGAGCTCGCGGCCGTGGCGGGCATCTCGACGTTCGTCGCCACCGGGGACTTCGGCTCGACAGACTGCTTCCCGTTCACCGGGTCGACCGCCCTCTTCGTCGATGACCCGTCGTCGCAGCCGTTTGCGACGGCTGTGGGCGGCACCGCCCTCGAGGCGCCGCCCGTCTACGGGGGCGGGCAGCGAGAGACCGCCTGGCACGGCGCCGGCGGCGGCATCTCGATGCACTGGCCCAAGCCCGCCTACCAGCTCGGAAAGACGGTCCAGATCCGCGGGCGCAAGTGCCGAAGCGGCCTGGCGCAGTGCCGTGAGACGCCCGACGTCTCGCTGGACGCCCGTCCCAGGCGCAGCGGCTACATCATCTACTGCAACCGCTGCGGGGCCGGCCGCGGCATCGTCTGGGCTCCCGTCGGCGGCACGAGCGCAGCCGCCCCGCTCATGGCGGCGCTCACGGCGGACGCCGACGAGTCGGCCGGAAAGCAGCTCGGGTTCGCGAACCCGTTCCTCTACGCGCAGGCCGGCACCGCCGTCTTCCACGACATCGTCTCGGGCACGAACAACCTGTTCGGCGGCAACCACTACACCGCGAAACCCGGGTACGACCTGGCCACCGGGCTCGGGTCGATCCGGGCGGGCGCGTTCGCGGCGGCGCTCGCCGCCTACTCGCCGGCGCCGGTCTCGGTCGACTCGACGGCGCTTCACATCGCCGGCCCGGTCGACGGCCGCCAGATCACGTACGGCCGTAGGGTCGCCTTCCGCGGCACCCTCATCGACACGACGACATCGCGGCCGGTGGCGAACGCCGCGGTGATGGTGGTGACCAACATCGAGACCTTCCGTGTGCGCACGAACGCCGCCGGTGCCTGGCGGGTGACGCGCTCCAAGGCGATCGCGCGCAACGTGACGTGGCATGCTGTCTACCTGGGCTCCGACACCCATCTGCCCGCGGTCACCGCGACGCGCAAGCTCGATGTGACGCCGCGGCTGGGGCTGACGGTGCAGCTCCCGTTCGCCCACGGCCACTATACGGCCCGGCCCGGGGCCGCGTTCACGGCGATGGGCCGCTCGCGGCCGCTGATGTCCGGCGCCGAGGTCGCCCTCCAGGCGCGGCGTGGCCGCCGACCGTGGACGAACCTCGTCTTCAGCCGCGTGGCCGGCGGCGGCCGGTACGAGGCGACGGGCATCGTGCTGGGCCGCGGGGAGTCAGAGCAGCTGCGCTGGGCCTACCTCGGCGGCGCGTTCCGGCGCTGGCTGCCGGCCCAGTCGCGGTCGCGCACCGTGGTTGCGCCGTAGGTGGCCGAGGGGATCGCGATCCGGCTCGCCGAGCCGGCCGACTACGACCAGATCGCCCCGCTCGTCGACGAGTGGTGGGGCGGCCGGGCGATGATCGACATGCTGCCGCGGCTCTTCTTCGTGCACTTCCGCGAGACGGCGCTCGTTGCCGAGGACGGCGCTGACGTGGCCGGCTTCCTGGCCGGATTCCTCTCCCAGACACATGCCGAGGAGGCCTACATCCACTTCGTGGGCGTCTCACCCGACCATCGCGGCCACGGCGTCGGCAGGGCGCTCTACGAGCGCTTCTTCGCGATCGCGCGGGAGCACTCGCGCACGCTCGTCCGCTGCGTCACCGCGCCGGTGAACGAGCGCTCGGTGGCGTTTCACCGCGCGCTCGGCTTCGACGTCGACACCGTCGCCCGAAACTACGACGGCCGCGGCGGCGACAGGGTGCTGATGTCCAGGCGCCTGGCCTGACGCACCACAAGGGGTCAGACCCCTTTTGGTGCGCTCACTCCCACTCGATGGTGGCGGGCGGCTTCGACGAGATGTCCAGCGCCACCCGGTTCACGCCCGGGATCTCGTTGATGATGCGGCTCGAGATGCGCTCGAGCACGTCGTAGGGCAGGCGCGCCCAGTCGGCGGTCATCGCATCCTCCGACGTGACCGCACGCAGGATGATCGGATAGGCGTAGGTGCGCGAGTCGCCCTGCACGCCGACCGAGCGGATGGCGGGCAGGATCGCGAAGCTCTGCCACAGCTTGTCGTAGAGGCCGGCGCGGCGGATCTCCTCGAGCAGGACGGCGTCGGCGTCTCGCAGGATGTCCAGCCGCTCGCGCGTGACCTCGCCGATGATGCGGATCGCGAGGCCCGGCCCGGGGAACGGCTGGCGCCACACCATCCGCTCGGGCAGCCCGAGCTCGCTGCCGACGCGCCGCACCTCGTCCTTGAAGATCATCCGCAGCGGTTCGACCAGCTCGAAGTCCATGTCCTCGGGCAGTCCGCCGACGTTGTGGTGGCTCTTGATCTTGGCAGCGGTGCGGCTGCCCGACTCGATCACGTCGGAGTAGAGCGTGCCCTGCACGAGGAAGCGCACGTCGCCGAGGCCGCGCGCCTCCTCCTCGAAGAGGCGGATGAACTGCTCGCCGATGATCTTTCGCTTGAGCTCGGGCTCGGTCACGCCGGCGAGGGCGGTCAGGAAGCGCTCGGACGCATCGACGTGGCGCAGCGGCACGCGGAAGTGGTCGTCGAAGGCCTCGACCACCTGCTCGGCCTCGTCCTTGCGCAGCAGGCCGTGGTCGACGAACACACAGGTGAGCTGGTCGCCGACGGCGCGGTGCACGAGCAGCGCCGCGACCGCCGAGTCGACGCCGCCGGAGAGGGCGCAGATGACCTGGTCCGAACCGACCTGATCGCGGATCAGCTCGACCTGCTCCTCGATGAACTGGAGCGCCGTCCACGTCGGCGGCGCCTGGCAGGCGTCGAGCACGAAGTGGCCGAGGATCTCGGTGCCGCGCGGCGTGTGCAGCACCTCGGGGTGGAACTGCACCGAATAGAGGCCGCGCTCGGCGTCCTCCATGCCCGCGACGGGCGTCGTATCGCTCGAGGCGGTCACGCGGAACCCGGCCGGCGGCCGAACGACGCTGTCGCGGTGGCTCATCCAGGCCGTCTGGTCGGCGGGCAGATCGCCGAAGAGGACGCTGCCCTCGCGCAGCTGCACCGGCGTCTTTCCGAACTCGCCGATGCCGGTGTTCGACACCTCACCCCCAAGCGCGATCGCCATCGCCTGCATCCCGTAGCAGATGCCGAGCACGGGGACGCCGAGGTCGAACAGGCCCGGGTCGACAGCCGGCGCGCCCGGCTCGTAGATCGATGCCGGCCCGCCCGAGAGGATGATCCCGATCGGATCTCGCTCGGCCACCTCGGCCGCGGGCATGTCGTGCGGCACGATCTCGGAGTAGACGCGCGACTCGCGCACCCGGCGCGCGATCAGCTGGGCGTACTGCGCGCCGAAGTCGACCACGAGCACGGGCCGGTGCTCGCCACCTCCCTCGTGGAGGGCCGTCGCCTGGCCGCGGGCCCGCGGCGCCTCGCTCAACGGCTCATCCCGATCGCCTGCTCGCGCTGGAGCTTCTTGCCCTCGGTCTGCAGGGCGGGCGCGAACATGATCTCGGCCTTCTGGAACGCCTGGATCGAGTCGTATCCGGTCGTCGCCATCGACGTGCGCAGCGCGCCCATCAGGTTGAGCGTGCCGTCGTTCTCGGTCGCCGGCCCGGTGACGATCTCCTCGAACGAGGCCACCTGGTCGGTCTGGACGCGGGCGCCGCGCGGGAGGCTCGCATGGAACGTCGCCATGCCCCAGTGGTAGCCGCGGCCCGGCGCCTCGTAGGCACGGGCGAGCGGCGAGCCGACCATGACCGCGTCGGCGCCGCAGGCGATCGCCTTGGAGATGTCGCCGCCGGTGCGCATGCCGCCGTCGGCGATCACGTTCACGTACTGGCCGGTCTCGAGCAGGTGCTGGGTGCGCGCCGCTGAGGCATCGGCAATCGCCGTCGCCTGCGGGACGCCGACGCCGAGCACGCCGCGCGTGGTGCACGCCGCCCCGGGGCCGACGCCGACGAGCACGCCCGCCGCGCCCGTGCGCATCAGGTGCAGCGCCGCCTGGTAGGAGGCGCAGCCGCCGACGATCACGGGCACGGGCAGCTCGTTGATGAACTGCTTCAGGTTCAGGGGCTCGACGACCGTCGAGACGTGCTCGGCCGACACCACGGTGCCCTGGATGACGAGCACGTCGAGGCCGGCGTCGAGCGCGAGCTGCCAGTGCTCGCGCACCCGCTGGGGTGTGAGCGAGGCGGCCGCGAGCACGCCCTCGGCCTTGATCTCGGCGATGCGGCGCGCGATCAGCTCCGGCTTGACCGGCTCGGCGTAGATCTTCTGCATCTCGTGCGTGGCCTCGGCCTTCTCGTACTCGGCGATCCGCTCGAGCTGGTCTTCGGCATCCTCGTAGCGCGTCCAGATGCCCTCGAGGTTCAGCACGCCGATGCCGCCGAGGCGACCGAGGAGCACGGCCGTCTCGGGCGAGACGACGCCGTCCATCGCCGA
>DASXZF010000218.1:0-2829 GCA_036502065.1 Gaiellales bacterium | reverse complement strand
CGTGCATCACCTTGCGGGCGTGCGCGGGGTAGCTCTTCTTGATCGAGACGATCGCGCAGTTGTGGAAGGCGCCCGCGACCGGCAGGTCGTAGTCGACCACCTCGGGCATCGTCATGCGCAGCGCGGGCAGGAACAGGCGCTCGGTGGCCTTGCCGAGCCACGCGTCCTCCTGCGGCGGCACGCCGACGATGATCGACGGGTAGATCGCGTTGCGGCGCATCGTGACCGCCGTCACGTGCACGACCGGGAACGGCTCGCGCGGCGTGTAGTAGCCGGTGTGGTCGCCGAACGGGCCCTCGTCGCGCAGCTCGCCGCGCACGATGTGGCCCTCGATCACGATCTCGGCCCGCGCCGGCACCTCGAGGTCGACCGTCTTGCACCTCACCAGCTCGACCGGCCGGCCGCGCAGGAACCCGGCCAGCATCAGCTCGTCGATGTGCTTGGGCAGCGGCGCCGACGCCGTATACGCGGTGATCGGGTCGAGCCCGAGCACGATCGCGACGTCCATGCGCTCGCCCATGCCGCGCCAGTCGGCGGCGGCATCCTTGTGGATCTGCCAGTGCATCGCCGTCGTCGTCTCGTCGAACACCTGCACCCGGTACATGCCGACGTTGCGGGTGCCCGTGCGCGGGTCGGCGGTGATCACCGCGGGCAGCGTGATGTAGGGGCCGCCGTCGCCCGGCCAGCAGGTCATGACCGGCAGCGACCCCAGGCTGGGCGGATCGAGCACCACCTCCTGGCAGGGGCCGCTCGAGACGGTCTTCGGGCGCGAGTCGGCGAGCGACTTCAGCTTCTGCAGCGCCCGCACCTTGTCCATCAGCCCCTCGGGCGGCTGCATCTCGAGCACGTCGGTCACCCGCTGCCCGAGCTCGTCGAGGGACTCGACGCCGAAGGCCATGCACATGCGCCGCTCGGTGCCGAACTGGTTGATCAGAAGCGGGATGCGGGAACCGCGCACATTCGTAAAGAGCAGCGCCGGCCCGCCGGCCTTGGTGACGCGGTCGGTGATCTCGGCGATCTCGAGGTGCGGATCGACCTCGGCGGTCACCTCGTGCAGCTCGCCGTGCCGGCGCAGGTGGTCGATCCAGTCGCGCAGGTCGTCGAAGGCCATGGCCGCGCGAGTCTAACCGGCGCGCTGCTGGTAGCGTCACAACCTGCGAATGCGCATCCGACCCTTCCCCGGCGTCCCCCGCCCGGTCATCGCGGCCGCCGTCATGCTGGCGCTGCTCGCGGTCGCCGCGATCGCAACGGGTCGTGGGGACAACACGTCGAGCGCGCCGCCGGGCAGCGCGGCGCTCGGCACGGCCGGCCATCACGCTGCAATCGTGACGGCGATCGTGCTCATCCCGATCCTGGCCGTGCTCGGCTTCGTGCTCTTCATGTACGCCCAGATCCAGCGCCGGCGCGAGCGCGACAAGCGCACCCGCAAGCAGATCAGGGACAGCCGCCGCCGCACCGCCGCCGTGTTCGCGCTGCTGCTCGGCCTCGCCGGCTACTACGTCCGCACCGGGCACAGCCCGCTCGCGTTCCTGCATCTGCGAAACCCGTTCGCGCTCGCGCACCCGACGCACGGGCGCACACCGCACATCCAGACGCCCCACGGCGGGGCGGGGTCGATCTCGGGCACCGACTGGACCCTCGCCGTGCTCATCTGGGCGGCGCTCCTGGCCGCCGCGGTGTTCGTCTACATGCGGGTGCGGGCGCGCAGGCACGCGCTCGAGCCCTTCGTGCTGTCCGAGCCGGCCGACGAATCCGCCGGGCCCGACATCGACGCGCTGCGGCGCGAGCGCAATCCGCGCCGGGCGGTGATCGCGGCCTACGCGATGATGGAGCGGCAGCTCGCGCGCGACGGCATCGCCCGCGGCCCGCACGAGGCGCCGATGGAGTACCTCGGCCGCGTCACCCTCCACGGACATCCGCAGGTCGCAACCGTGCATCGCCTGACGGGGCTCTACCAGCGCGCCCGCTTCAGCCACCGGCCGGTGTCGGAGGAGATGCGCCGCGGCGCGATCGCCGCCGTCGAGGAGCTCACGCCCGTGGCGGTCGAGCCCGAATGAGCATCGCACAGGCGCTGACCCTGGCGGTGGGCGCCGCCCTGCTCGTGTTCGTGTTCCCGCGCTCGGTGCGCAACCCGGTTCGGGCGCGGGCCGCCCGCCGGCGGCGCCTGCGCCTGACCCGCCCGCGCCCGCGCACGACCCCCGACCTGGCCGCGATCGACCGCCTGCTCGATCTGGCCGTCGCAAACGCCGAGGACGAGCACCTGCGGCTGCGCCCGCTGATCGGCGACATCGCCCGCCAGCGGCTCGCCGACCACACCGGCGTGCGGATCGAGACGGCGCCCGAGGCAGCGGCCGCCCTGCTCGGCCCCGAGACCTGGGAGCTCGTGCGGCCCGAGCGTGAGATGCCTCCCGACCGCCGCGCGCGGGGGATCGCGCCCGACCGGCTCCGCGCGGTGGTCGCCGCGCTCGAGCGGATAGGAGCCCCCAGTGAGTGACGTGCCGAGCATCGAGGAGACGTGCGCCCGCTGCCAGACCGTGCTGGAACAGGTCGAGCGGGCGGTGATCGGCAAGCGCGGCCCGCTCGAGATGGTGCTGATGGGCATCCTGGCCGACGGCCACGTGCTGCTCGAGGACTACCCCGGCCTCGCCAAGACGCTCGTCGCCCGCTCGTTCGCGCAGGTGCTCGACATCGACTTCGCGCGCGTGCAGTTCACGCCCGACCTGATGCCGTCCGACGTCACCGGCTCATCGGTGTTCCGCGCCGACAGCGCCGAGTTCGAGTTCCGGCCGGGGCCGGTCTTCACCAACCTGCTGCTGGCCGACGAGATCA
>DASXZF010000217.1:0-7181 GCA_036502065.1 Gaiellales bacterium | reverse complement strand
CAACCGAGCTGCACGACGACACCGTGCAGGTGATGACGGCGTCGCTCGTCGCGCTTGACCGGCTCGCGCTCGTCGCACGCCGGGGCGGTGACCGCGCGCTCGAGGACGCGGTCATGTACACGCGGGCGACGCTCGAGGAGGCGACCGATCGCACCCGGCGGCTGATGTTCGAGCTGCGCCCGGCGATCCTTCACGAGCACGGCCTGCTTGCCGCGGTCAGGGTGCTGGCCGATCAGGTCGCGCGCGAGGCCGGGGCAACGGCGCACGTCAGCGGCGAGGCCGGGCGCTACGACCGCGCGGTCGAAGAGCTCCTGTACCGCTCGGTGCAGGAGGCGCTCGCGAACGTGCGCAAGCACGCGCAGGCTGCGCGCATCACCGTGTCGCTCGAGGAGCGCGACGGCGCGCTCGTGTGCCGGGTGGACGACGACGGCCGCGGGTTCGACGTCGCCGCCGTACGGACGCGTCCGCAGGCGGCGTTTCACCTCGGCATCGACTCCCTGGTGGAGCGCATCCGCGCCGCGGGCGGCGACGTCGCGATCGACTCCGCTCCGGGTGCCGGCACGCGGATGCGATTCGTCCTGCCCCTGGGAGTGCACGGCGCCGCGGCGGCGGCGTAGCGCGCGGGAAGCTGGAATCAATCTCCAGGCGCGCGGGAATCCGGGGTCGATCGTCTAGATATTCGGTCATGTCGGATCCGCCGCTCGATGCGCTCGCGGCCTCGTTCGGCCGTGTCGCCGACGACTACGATCGCGGCCGGCCGTCGTATCCGCCCGAGGCGCTCGACTGGCTGGTGGCGGAGCTGCGGGTCGGGGCCTCGTCGACCGTGGTCGATCTGGCGGCCGGCACCGGCAAGCTGACTGCGGGTCTCGTCTCGCGCGCCGGGCACGTGATCGCGGTCGAGCCGGTCGCCGAGATGCGCCGGGTGCTCGAGGCGCGTACCCCCGCGGCCGAGGTTCGGGTCGGCACCGCCGAGGCGATCCCGCTCCCGGCCGACGCGGCCGACGCCGTCCTCGTCGGGGCGGCGTTTCACTGGTTCAGCGCCGACGCCGCGCTGGCCGAGATCCACCGGGTGCTGCGTACGGGCGGGGGGCTGGGGCTCCTGTGGAACCGGCCGGAGTGGGAGGGTGAGCCGTGGTATCCGGCCTTCGCGGATGTGCTCGAGCGGGCGCGGGCGGCCCAGGACGACCCCCCGAACCGGTACTCGGTCGGCGAGTGGCGGGCCGCGCTGGAGCGCTCGCTGTTGTTCGGGCCGGCTCGCAAGCGCGAGTTCCGCCACGTGCAGCGGGCGACCCGCGCCGAGTTCCTGGCGCGGGTGGCGTCGTGGAGCGTGGTCGCCGTGATGCCCGAGGACGCGCGGACGACGATCCTGGAGGAGCTGGACGGCGATCTCGCCGCGCGCCGCATCGCCGCCCTCGACCTGCGCTACCGCACCGACACCTACCGGGCGCTGGCGCGGCCGGCCACCGGCAGCGGCTGACCGGCCCCGGAGGCGCTCACCAGTCGGCGTCGGCGTAGAACTGCGTCCACAGCCGCTCGCTGCGCTCGCGGACGCGGGCGATCTCCTCTGCCGTCAGGCGCCGCTTCCAGTTCGTGATGTGCGCCGCGCTGTCGCGCCGGACCGAGTCCGGCCGGCTCGCCTCGGCGGGGTTGGACGGGTCGGACGTCGAGCGCACGAGCGCCTCGACGCCGTCGTCCCAGGGCAGGTCAAGCCGGGCGTAGAGGTCGCCGAAGCGGTCGACCGGCGCGCGTGCGAAGTCCTCCAGGCGGGTGAAGATCCACTCCTGCCCGTGCCGCTCCCGGTGGCGCGCGATCGCCTCGGTCTGGATGCTCCAGAGCAGGATCGCCTGGTCGACGATGTCGTGCTCGCGCTGCGAGTACTCCCGTAGCTCCTGCTCGTAGGCGCCCAGGTAGTCGCGCATCAGCAGGGGCTGGGCGAGGAGGTCGCCGAACCGCTTCGTGTAGGCCCAGTTCAGCCGCTTGATGCTGGCCGCGAACGCGCACGGGTGGCGGACGATGCAGACCACGTCCATGTCGAAGCGGTCGGCGAGCCACTCGGCCGAGTAGACGGCGATGGGGTCCTTGTAGAGCGGTGCGGCGCGGCGGCGCCGGTACCCGCGCCAGCGGTACCAGTCACGCGCCATCCGGCCCGCATCCTTGGCCTTGCGCAGGGAGCGCAGCTCGGCGCGCGTCTGGTACTCGAACGCCAGCGAGCGCTCGATCGGGCCGGCATACGGGCCGGCGTTCTCGGCGCAGACGTACGGGAACCAGCCCTGCCAGGACACGTCCAGCGTGCCGGGGCGGTGAAGGACGCTGAACGGCTCCCAGATGTAGCCGATCGGCATCGGCGACGCGGCCAGGATCTGACCCACCCAGCCCGTCCCCGAGCGGATGGCGCCGGTGACCAGGATGGGCTTCTGCGGCGGCCGGGTGCCGGCCGCGCCGGTGCGTTCATCCGCGTGCACGTTCGGTCGCCCTCCCACGCATCCACCGTACCGCGTCGCGCCGGGCCGGTGCGGCGACGGCGTTCCAACTCCCCGCCAACATGAGCGAGAAGGGACTCATCTTCGCCTTCTACCCTGGGCCGATGCGTCGGCTGGCTCTCGTTCTGATCGTGCTCGTGCTGCCGGCGGCGGTGCTCGTCCGCGACGTGCTGCGCCCGCCCGCCGGTGCGGCACCGGCGGCGCGCACGGCCGCCGGTGCGCAGACGCACGCGACGACGCGGCGATCGCCGCGTCGGCCCGCCACGCTCGTGCCGGTGGTGCGCCGGATCGGCACGCTGCCCGCGCCCGTGCAGGATGCGGCGGTGGCAGTGCTTCGCGGGCGGGTGTACGCCTTCGGCGGACTCGACGCCGCTCAGGCATCGGTGGCGTCGATCACCACGCTCGGCCCGGGCGGGGCGCGCACCGGCGCGCGGCTGCCGGTGGCGATCCACGACGCGGCCGCCGCCGCGGTCGGCGGCCGGCTCGAGGTGCTCGGCGGCGGCCGGCTCCAGAGCTATTCCGGCATCGCCGCCTTCGACCCCGCGACGGGCCGCACCCGGCTCGTCGGCTCGTTGCCGACACCGCTCTCGGACCTGGCGGTTGCCACCGTCGGGCCGACCGTCTACGTGGCCGGGGGATACACCGGCTCGGTGTTCTCGGATGCGATCGTGGCCGTGACGCGTGGCCACGCGCGCACGGTCGCCCATCTGCCGGTCGGCCTGCGGTACGCGGCCGTCGCCCCGCTCGGCGGTGCGGTGCTCATCGCGGGCGGGCGCACAACCGCAGGCCCGTCGGCGGCCGTCTACCGCTTCGATCCGGGCACGCGCCGGGTGACCCGCATCGGCACGCTGCCCCAGCCGGTCATGCATGCATCCGCGGGCGTCCTCGGCGGGGTGATGGAGGTCGTCGGCGGCATCGGCCGCAGTGGCCCCACGCGCGCGGTCGTGTCGGTGACGAGCGCAGGCCGCACGCGCGTCGCCGCCCGCCTCCCGGCCCCGCTCTCCGACGCCGGCGTCGCCACCCGCGCGCACGACCTGCTCGTGCTCGGCGGCAGCGACGGCACGGGGCCGGTCGACTCGGTGCTGCGGATCGCGCTCGCGCCTCGCGCTCGCCGGGCCTCCCGTTCGGTGCGGCGGGTCTCGCCGAATCCGCTCCCGCGCGGCTTCCGGGGCGCGCTTCCGGGCGACCTGCTGATCGCCGATCGCGGCAACGATCGCATCCTGCTCGTCGACCCCGCCGGCCGGATCCTGTGGCGCTATCCCAGCCGCCCCGGCCAGCCACGGCTGAACTTCGACGACGACACGTTCTTCGCCGACCACGGCCGGCGCATCATCAGCAACCAGGAGGAGGATCAGAACATCGTCCAGATCTCCTACCCGGCGGGCAAGATCGTGTGGCGCTACGGCCATCCCGGCGTCCGCGGTGCGGCGGCGGGGTATCTGAACACGCCTGACGACGCCTACCTGCTGCCGAACGGCCTCGTGACGGTGGCCGACGCCTACAACTGCCGCATCCTCGAGATCCGGGGACAGCGGGTGGTGCGAACGATCGGCAACGGCGTGTGCGCACACAATCCGCCCACGAGCCTGGGCGCGGTGAACGGCGACACGCCGACACCGAACGGGCACCTGCTCGTGAGCGAGATCAACGGCTCCTACATCGACGACTTCACGCTCTCGGGACGGCTCCTGCGTGTCTACAAGGCGCCCGTGAGCTACCCATCCGACCCGCAGCTGACGCTGCGCGGCAACATTCTCCTCGCCGACTACGCGCGCCCTGGCGGCGTCGTGATCCTCAGCCGCCGCACGGGCGCCGTGCTCTGGAGCTACCGGCCGTCATCGGGGCCGGGCATGCTCGACCATCCCAGCCTCGCCGCGATGCTCCCGAACGGAAACGTGATCGTCGGCGACGACTACAACGACCGCATCGTCGTGATCGACCCGCACACGAACCGCATCGTGTGGCAGTACGGGCACACCGGAGTCGGCGGCACCGCTCCCGGCTACCTACACATCCCGGACGGGTTCGACTTCGTCCCGGTCACGCCGGCGGGCGCGCCGGATCCGGCCGCGATCGTCCACGGCCGGTGACGGCGGGCGTCAGCCGCAGCCGTCGGCTTTGGGCGAGTACGGCCCGTCGATGCCGGGCTTGGCCTGGAACGACGCGTTGCAGCCGCAGGTCGAGGCCACGTTCGGGTTCTCGAAGCTGAACCCGGCGCCCATGAGCCCGTCCTGATAGTCGATCGTCGAGCCCTGCAGGTACGGGAGGCTGATCGGATCGATGACGACGCGCACGCCGTGCGAGTCGATCTCGATGTCGTCCGCCTCGCAGTCGGTGTCGAAGCCGATCGCGTACTGGAATCCGGAGCAGCCCCCGCCCTCGACGGCCAGGCGCAGGACGCGCGCCTCGGGATCCTCGGCCGCAAGTGCCTTGACGCGGTCGGCGGCGATCTCGGTGAGGTTGACCATGGGCCAATTGTAGCCGCCGTGGGCGTCGGTGCGCGACCCCTTCATGCCGGCGCCGATCGTCCGGTGAGGCGGTACGCCCACACGAGCGCCTCGGCGACGGCCGCGTAGAGCTCGGGCGGCACGTGCTGGCCCAGCTCGAGGGTCTCGAGCGCCTGCACGAGCACGGTGTCCTCGCGCACGGGGATGCCGGCGTCGGCCGCCGCCTGCAGGATCGCATCGGCGACATGCCCGTGCCCGCGCGCGACGAGCTCGGGAGCGGCGTCGCCCTTTCGGTATCGCACGGCGGCAGCGCGGCGCCGGCCGGGCTCAGGCGTAGCCATCGAAGGCGCCTTCCGGTGGGGTGGGCGCGGGAGTCGAGCCGGGGCGGGTGACCACGGCGGCGGCCGCGGGGCGGCCCGTCGCCCGCTCGAGCCCGGCGACGAGGTCGGGCAACCCGGCCTGCGCAAGCTCCGTCAGCCGGCCCGGTGCCGTCACGACGCCGGCCTGGACGCCGCCCGCACCGACCCGCAGCCGCACCTCGATCGCGCCGAGCGCGGGGGAGTGCAGGGTGAACGACGCGTCGCCGCCGGCGCCGGCGCCATCCTCACCGTCGGCCTCGGCGTCGGGCTCGACCGTCACCGTCGCCGCAGCGCCGCCGGGCAGCCAGAGCGTTCCGTCGGCCAGCCCGAGTGCGACGCGCAGGAGGTCGCCGTCGCCGCGCAGGGCGAGCTCGCCCGCGAGCCGCGCGGTGCCCGCCTGGTCGGGGTGGCCCTCGCCGTCGTGGACGATCCGCACGACCAGCTGCTCGGCGTCGGCCTGCGTCACGCGCAGCTGCAGCACCTGGCCGGCGGTGAGCCCCGGCGGGACGCGCGCCTCGAGGATCACGCCCGCGAGCGAGATCAGCCCGCGGCCGCCGCCCGGCGGCGCCGAGGCGACCCGCGCGACGAGATCCTTCCCGGCTGCGAGCGTGAGCGGACGCGCGCCCGAGGCCGGGTCGGCGGTGGCCCCCTTCAGGGTGATCTGTTCGAGGTTCATGTAAAGGCGCGCTCCGCTCGGACGATGATCGGCTCAGGTACCGGAAGTCCCGGGACCCATGTCATCGACAGTTTGGGAGTGAATTCGAGATGGAACGAGGTTTGTACATCGCCGCATCCGGCATGCTCGCCGAGCAGGTGCGGCAGGACATCCTCTCGAACGACCTCGCCAACGCCTCGACGCCGGGCTACAAGCCCGACAACGCCGAGCAGGCAAGCTTCTCCGATCTTCTGCTCTGGAACTCGAACACCGGCGCGCAGGTGGGATCGCTGAGCATGGGCTCGCGCATCACCAAGGTCGTGACCGATCTGGCGCAGGGGCCGCTGCAGAGCACGGGCAACCCGCTCGACGTCGCACTCGAAGGATCGGGCTTCTTCGCAGTCTCCACGAGCGCCGGCGTGCGCTACACGCGCGACGGCGAGTTCATCGCCGACGGCAACGGCCGCCTGACGACCGACACCGGCGACCTCGTGCTCGGCACGAGCGGAAAGCCGATCAACGTTGGCCTCGGCACCGACCCGAGCAAGATCTCGATCGACCCGCGCGGCACCGTCAAGGTGGGCAACCGCACGGTCGGCACCCTGGCCGTGATGTCGCTGACAGGCGCCGCGAAGCAGGGCGACACGCTGTTCTCCGGCACGCCCGGCGTCCGCCCGGCGGCGACGACCGTCGTCCAGGGCTCTCTCGAGGGCTCGGGCGTCCAGCCTGCCGAGGCGATGGTCGAAATGGTCGTCTCCTTCCGCTCCTACGAGACCACCCAGCGCGCGATCCAGACGATCGACACCGAGCTGGGCAAGGCCGCCGGCTCCGTCGGCAGCGCCACCGGCGACTAGCGCCACCAGGACGCGGCGCCCGCGCCGGGGACTCCAAGGCCGCCTCTGCCGCGGCGTGCACGCCCGCGGCGCGCCCGTGGGCGTTCTGGCCTCGTTCACCCGCCGTCTCGACCGCGGCGCTCAAGAACGCTGCGGGCGCGCCGATAACGAGGCCGAACATATCGGGGAATCGCACCGGCTGGACTGCACCGCAGAGGCCGACAGGGAAGAGGCAACGATGCCGACTCCCGCCCCGAGCGTCACTTGGAGAGGCATCAAGTGCTGAACGGACTTTACTCGGCCGCCAGTGGAATGCTGGCACAGCAGACTCGGATGGACATGCTCGCGAACGACCTTGCGAACGTCGACACCACCGGCTACAAGCAGTCGCGGATCGGCTTCGAGGA
>DASXZF010000216.1:0-12766 GCA_036502065.1 Gaiellales bacterium | reverse complement strand
CGCGGCGGTTCCAGGCGTAGAACCCCTGCCGGGTCACGCCGATCGTCTTGCACAGCAGGGAGACAGGAAACTGTGCTCGCTCCGCCTCGACGAACCGAAACTTCATCTCGGCCCCTCGCTCTCCCTGGCGAAGAAAACCGCTGCCCGCTTGAGAATCTCGCGCTCCTGGCGGAGCACCCGATTCTCCCGCTCCAACTCCCGCAACCGGGCGCGCTCCTCACTCGAAAGCACATCGCTGCGCTCGCCACGATCCGCCTCATCCTGCCGCAACCAGTTACGCAGCGTCTGCTCGGTACACCCCAACTCGCCCGCCAACTGCTTCGGCGAGCGCCCGCCCGACCGCAACAACCTGATCGCCTCCCGCCGAAACTCCGGCGGATACGGCGGCCTCGTCTTACTCATCTCCGCTCCTCTCCCAAGCCAACGCCCGAAAGCATCGCGGTGTCAACCAGACCGGGTCAACTCCAACGCCTCCGATCACTCGCAAAGTCACTCCCAAAACCCCAGGACACTCGTACAGCAACCGGACCGACCTACGGGGGGCCCGACACGTCGAAAACCGCTTAACCACGCCGAATCTAGCTCTCCGAGCGGCGGGGGTGGGATTCGAACCCACGATCGAGCATTCACCCGATGCCGGTTTTCAAGACCGGTGCGTTCAACCGCTCCGCCACCCCGCCAAGCGACCCGAGGATACCGGCTCGAGGCCGCCGAAAGCGGGAAATCCCTGTAAAAAGGGTAGTTTGGGGATGCGCTGTCCTCAA
This sequence comes from Gaiellales bacterium, assembly GCA_036502065.1. Lineage (GTDB taxonomy): Bacteria > Actinomycetota > Thermoleophilia > Gaiellales > JAICJC01 > JAICJC01. The sequence continues at coordinate 12,002 of DASXZF010000216.1, read as the reverse complement.
CCACCACCACCCGGCTGGCGTCGCCAGTTGAGGGGATGCCGACGTCCGCACTTCCGCCCTCCGCGGCGCTACGCGATTGCGGGCGTCCATAACCGGTCGACAGGGAGTACGTGCAGCCGATCGTCGTAGGTGTATGACCGCTCACCCAGGCACAGCACGACCCCACCGATGAATGCGTCGCCGAGCGTGTCGCGCAGCGCTCGCAGGCCGCGGAAATCTGATCCGGCGACGCTTGTGCCCGCCTTCACCTCGACTCCGGCGACGGTGCCGTCGCGGCGTTCGATCACCAGGTCGACCTCCTGGTCGTCGTGGGTGCGCCAGTGGCCGACCTCGAACCGCTCCTGCTGCCAGCTGAGCTGCTTTCGGATCTCCCCGACGCAAAACGTTTCCAGCAGGTGGCCGAACTCCGAGAGCGACGTCGCGTCTAGCCGCGCCAGCTTGGCGGCCGACACGCCCAGCAGGTGCGCGGCCAGGCCCGAGTCCAGCACATGCAGCTTTGGGCTCAGCACTGCCCGCCGGCGCAGCGTCGTGCCCCACGCCGGCAGGCGGTAGAGCAGGAACACCGCTTCGAGCAGCTTCAGGTAGTTCTCGGCCGTGCTCGTCTTCATGTTCACCCCGGAGGCGGCGGACGTCACGTTCAGCACCTGCCCGGTCTGGCCGGCGAGCCGTGCGAACAACGGCGGCAGCTGCTGACGCTGCTGAATACGGGAGAGCTCGACCACGTCGCGGTCGATGACCAACTGCACGTAGTCGTCGTACCAGCGTCCACGGGCAGTCGCGGTCGCCCGGCTGAGCGGGATGGGAAAGCCTCCGGCGACGACCCGGTCGATGTACTGCGCGCGCGGCGTCTGTGACCGCTGCGTGGAGACGAGCGTGAGCGGATCCTCCATGAGCTGTTCCGCGAACACTTCTCGGCGCCCGTCGATCTCGCCCTGCGAGAACGGCCACACCGTCAGCAGGTGAAGCCGGCCGGTGAGCGACTGCGCGGCCAGCGGCAGGCTGTCGTAGCGGGTCGAGCCGGTGAGAATGAACCGGCCGGGGCGCAGGTCGCGGTTCAGCTGCGCCTTGATCGCATCCAGGATCTCCGGGACGTGCTGGAACTCGTCGATGAACACCGGCGCCGGCGCAGCCGCAAACAGGGTCGGGTCGGCGTTCACCGCCGCTCGTGTCGGCAGGTCATCCAGGTCGACGACGTCTGCGCCAGCGGCCTCGGCCAGCTCGCGCACCAGCGTCGACTTGCCGACGGCGCGCGGGCCTTGCAGCGCGACCACCGGCTCCTCTGCGATCCGATCTGCGGCGACCGCAACCAGGCGTCGCTCGACGTGACGGGTGGATGACACCCACACATACTAGCAGTATTTTGGGAAATCAGAGGTTGGTAAATCGAGTATTCAGAGGCGGTATCTGTGGGGATTTGGAGCTATGTGAAATGAACATGTGATTGGCCGGCTCATCTCAATGAGCGGCTGGCTCGCGCGGACCCCGGAGTGAGTGGCGTTCCGGCGGGCGACCCCGCCGGAACGGCCAAAGATTAGTGGCCGCGCTCCAGGACGGCCTTGAGCGTCGCGAGCTCCGTGTCGAGGGCCGCGAGCAGGTGATCGAACGCGGCGTCGCCGACCTCGGCGGGCTGGAAGATCGTGATCAGGAACTCGGCGCCGCGGCCGTTGGCGACGACCCGGGCGGGCACGGTGGCGATGTCGGTGTCATCGGGCCCGCCGCGGAAGTCGTGGTCGACCACGCCGCTTGCAGCATCCGGGCGCAGCCGGATCTCGGCCGGGCCGTCGGGGGTGTCGATGCGCCACCATCCCGCTTCGCTGCCCCCCTCGACGGCGAGCACGTTCACGACCGCCCACCGCGGCCAGTTGCGGAGGTCGGCCAGGAATTCGTGCACTTCGCCGGCAGGCCGATCGATCGCGATCGACCTCGTAGCGGAGCGAGCGGGTGCCTCGGGATCCGACATCGGGGTCCCACACTACTCCGACCGGTGCGCGGCCGGCCGGCGCCAGGACGCCGGCCGGCCGTCGAGCCGGAGCTACGCGTACTCGGGCTTGATTGCGACGGCGAAGATCCAGGGCCCGACGATCGGCAGCAGCGCGGCCAGGACAGCCAGGCCGGTGCGTTCGAAGCGGTCGCCGATCTGCACCCACAGGTAGATCGTGTAGCCGACGGTGATCAGCCCGCCGAGCGGCACGATGCTGCACAGCAGGATGAGCGCCGACCAGCCGTTCACGCGGCCGATCCGGCACATCAGGATCACGTTCATGACGGGCACCCAGGCCCACCACGAGATGTCGGCGCAGTCGCTCGTCCGGTTCGCGATCCGCGCGAGCGGATAGGCGCTGAGCGCGTAGAGGACGACGAGCAGCAGGAGCGCGAACACGATCACGCCGCCGTTTACGGCTGCCAGAAGGGGCATGTCGAAGACCTCCGACGAGTTGGGAGACGGACGGTGGCGGGGGAGCATCCGGTCGTGAGATCCGACCGCCGGCATGCGCCGGCGACCCGCCAAGAGTGTCTTCGGCACGCCGGGGCGGCGGCGGCATCCCCCGTGGGGGTGCGGTGCGAAGATTCACGCCGGTCGGTCCGAATGCGACGTCCTCCCTTCCCGCGGCGGCGCCGGTGGCGCGCCCTCATCGTCCTCGGCGTCGCCGTGCTCGCCGCCTGGCTCCTGCTCGGAGCGTGGGCGAGCCGGCAGGCGCGCGCGGTGGACGTCGTCGCCGTGGCGCTCGGCCACCCCGGCTGGCTCGTCTGGGCCGTCGACCACACGACGCCGACGCCGCACTCGGCGCAGCGCGTGATCGCGGGCGCGCATGCGACCGTGGTGACGCCGGCCGGGAAGGGGCCGTGGCCGGCGCTCGTGTTCGTGAACGGCGCGACGGCGCAGGGCCGGTTCGAGCCGCACGTCGTGCGGCTCGGCCTCGGCCTGGCGCGCGCCGGGTTCCTGGTCGTCGTCCCCGACCTGCCCGGCCTGCGCAAGGGCCAGATCACCCTACGCACCGTCGACGCGCTCGCCGGCGTCGCGAGCGCCGTCGCGCACGACCCGCACGCGCGCGGCGGCAGGGTGGGCTTTCTGGGCGTCTCGGTCGGCGCCAGCCTCGCCCTGCTCGCCGCCGAGCGGCCGGCGCTCGCCGGGCAGCTGTCGGCGGTGGCGGGGCTCGCGCCCTACACCAACCTCAAGGGCATGGTGCGCCTGGCGACGACCGGCGTCTACGAGCGCGACGGCCGGCTCGTGCGCTACCACACGGGCCCGTTCCTCGCCCTCGCGCTCGCCCGCTCGCTCGTCGCGGGGCTGCCGCCGAGCCCGGCCCGCGACGCGCTGCAGGCTGCCGTGCTCGGGATCTCAGACAACGCCTCCGACCCGCTCGCCCAGATGCGCCGCGACGCGCCTGCCGGGCTCGGCGGCCCGGCGGGCGCCGCCGTCGCGCTGATCGAGAACCGCGACCCGAGCCGCTTCGACGCGCTCTGGGCCGCCCTGCCGGCATCGCTGCGCGCGGCCGCCCGCAACCTCTCGCCGCTCTACGCCGCCCGCCGCCTGCGCTTCCCGGTGTATCTCGCCACCTCGCCGCACGACGAGTACTTCCCGTCCAGCCAGTCGCGGGCGCTCGCGGCGCGGGCGCCGGACGCGTCGCTGATCGTCACGAGCACCCTGAGCCACGTGCTGCCCGAGCCGTCGCCCGGAAACATCGGCGCTCTGGTGCACTTCGAGGACTTCGCCGTCTCGGCGCTGCAGGCGCTCGACGCCTGCGGCACCGCCGCCGGATGTCCGCGCTAGCCGACGGTCACGCGCACGTCGAGCAGCAGCGGCTCGGCGCGCGCCGCCATGTCCGGGACGACCTCGTCGAGCAGCTGCAGCAGCTGCCCGTACTCGGTGACCCGTACCGCCGGGCAGCCCATGCCCTGCGCGATCGTCGTCAGATCGAGCTCCTCAAACGCGGGCCAGGCGCCACGGCCGCCGTGGCGATCGGCGAGCTCGTCCATGACCGCGTAGCGGCCGTTGGCCATCACCAGGACGACCACCCCGACGCGGTAGCGGGCCGCCGTCCAGAGCGCCTGGATCGTGTACATCGCCGAGCCGTCGCCGAGCAGCGCAAGCACCGGCCGGTCCGGCAGCGCCATCCGCGCCCCGATCGCGGCCGTGAGGCCGAAGCCGAGCGCGCCGTTTGCGACCGCCAGGAACCCGAACGGCGCGCGCACCGCGACGCGGGCCAGCAGCTCGGGCCGGTGCGACGGCGCCTCCTCGACGAGCAGCGCCCCGGCCGGCAGCCGCTCGGCCAGCGCGGCCAGGACGTGCTCGGGCCGAAGCGGCCCGCCCGCAGTCGGCGGCGTCGGCGGCTTTGGCCTCCGCATCGGCTCGGCCGCCGCGGTGCGAGCCGGGAGCGCGTCGGCCAGCGCGTCGCAGACCTGCGCCGGCGGCGCCACCACGGCCAGGTCGCAGCGGCTGCGCAGCGCCTCGTCGGCGTCGTCGGTGACGACGAGCACCCGCGTGCCCGGCTCGACGAACGCCCCCGGCTCGTACAGGTAGAGGCGGAAGGCGGGCGTCCCGAGCGCGACCACGGCGTCGTGGCCGGCGAGCGTCGCGCGGATCTCGCGGCGCCGCCACGGCAGGTGGCCCGCGAACTGCGGATGATCCTGGGGAAAGCCCGCCCGGCTCGAGAACGTGTCCTGCCACACCGGACAGCCGAGCCGCTCGGCCAGCCGCGTGGCCGCCTTCCATCCGGCGACCGTGTCCGTCCCGGCGCCGACGATGAGGACGGGCGACTCGGCCGCGCGCAGCGCGGCTGTCAGCTCCCCGATCGCCGCCGTGCCGGCGAGCGGGGCGCAGGCGACCCGGTCGGGCGCCGCGAGCCCGGCCCAGCCCGCGTCGAGGACGACCTCCCAGTCGCCCATCGGCACGACGACGACTGCGGGGCCGCGGCGCAGGCCCGCCTCGTGCCAGGCGCGCGCGATCGCGCCGGGGACGGCGCTCGGCTCGGCGGGGTGCGACGTCCACACCGGGCTCTCGCCGGCCATCCGCTCGAGCCCCTGGCCGGTCAGAAACGGCGCGTAGGCGAGCTGCCGGCGGTCCTGCTGGCCGACGACGATGACCAGGGGAACGCGGTTGTCGCGCGCGCCGGCGATCGCGTTCACCGCGTTTCCGAGGCCGGCGGCGGTGTGCAGGTTCACGAACGCCGGCCGGCCGGTGCCGAGCGCGTAGCCGCTCGCCATCCCGACCACGGCACCCTCGTGCAGCCCGAGCACATACTCCAGATCGCCCGGCAGGTCGGTCAGGAACGGGATCTCGGTCGATCCGGGGTTGCCGAAGATGCGCGTCATGCCGAGACGGCGCATGACGTCGAAGGTCGCCTCGCGCACGGTCTGGCGGCCGGCGTTCGAGGTCATGCGGCGTCCGAGACGGCGCCGGTGTTCATCGCCTCGACGATCGCGTGGTTCGTCAGCGCATCACCCGAGAGCTCGGCGCAGATCGCACCGCGGAAGAACACCAGCACGCGGTCGCACGCCACCGAGAGCTCCTCGTTGTCGGTCGAGCACAGGAGCACCGCCGCGCCGGCCGCAGCCTCGGCCCGGATCAGCCCGTGCATGTCGGCCCGCGTCGGCACGTCGACGCCGCGGGTGGGGTCGTCGAGCAGCAAAATCGACGGCTCGACCTCGAGCCACTTGGCGAAGACGACCTTCTGCTGGTTTCCACCCGAGAGCCGGCCCGTCTCCTCGCGCACGCTGGGCGTCCGGATCCCGAGGCGGCGGACGTGCTCGGCGGCGCGCCTGCGCAGGTCACCGGAGCGGATGACGACGCCCGCCCGGGCGAGCGCCACCGCCCGCACCTGGGCGATGTTCTCCCAGACCGGCTTGTCCAGCATCAGCCCCAGCCGGCGGCGGTCGCCGGTCACGAGCGCGACCCCGCGTGCGATCGCCTTGCGGCTGCTCGTCGGCGCCGGCCGGCCGTCCGGGAGCACGATCCGCCCCGACGTCGCCCGCCGCAGGCCGAAGACGGCCTCGAGGACGGTGTCGTGGCCCGATCCCGCGAGCCCGGCCAGGCCGACCACCTCGCCCGACCTGACGTCGAGCGAGACGTCGCGCAGCCGGCCCGGGACGGTGACCGACTCGAGCCGCAGCGACCCCGCCCGCGCCGCCTGAGGCGCGACCGCGCCCTCGGCGGCGCCGGCCTGCGCCCGCCGCTCGTGGCCGGTCGGCCCCAGCATCGCGTCGACGATGTCGGGGATCGTCAGCTCGGTTCGCGGCGCCCCCGAGAGCACGGCGCTGCCGTCGCGCAGCACGGTCACCTCGTCGCAGAGAGCCATCACCTCCTCGAGCACGTGGCTGACGTAGACGACCCCGACATCGCGTGCCCGCAGCACCTCGAGCACGCCCATCAGCCGCTCGACGCCGCTCGCCTCGAGCGTCGAGGTCGGCTCGTCCAGCACGAGCACCCGCGGCGCGGTGATGAGCGCCCGCGCGATCTCGAGCAGCTGGCGCTGCGCCAGCGTGAGCGAGCCCGTGCGGGCCCGAAGCGAGACGCGCAGGCCGAGGTCCTCGAGCACCGGCCGGGCCTGCTCGGCCATCAGGCGCCGGTCGACGATCGGCCCGTGCCGGGGCTCGCGCATCGGGTAGAGGTTTGCGAGCACGTCCACGTCGGGGAACAGGTTCAGCTCCTGCGACACGACGGCGACCCCTCGCCGCACCGCCTTGGCGGTGGTGGCGAAGTCGACCTCGTCGCCGTCGAGCCGCAGCGTCCCCGAGTCGGGCCGAACGGCGCCGCCGATGACCTTGACCAGGGTCGACTTGCCGGCGCCGTTCTCGCCCAGCAGCGCGTGCACGCTCCCGGCGCGGACGGTGATGTCCACGCCGCGGAGCGCCACGACGCCTCCGTAGGTCTTACGGATGTCCCGCGCTTCGAGCACCTCCGAGGCTCAGTTGATGTCCGAGAGCGGCTTGATGTACTTGCTCGGGTCGGCCAGCTCCGCGTCGGCGATCGGCTTGAAGTAGGCGTACTGCGTTGCCGGGGTCGCCTGGCGGGCCAGGATCTTGTCGATGTTGGAGCTGTTCACGACCAGGAAGCCGGGGTTCCACCAGCCCTGCGGCAGCGGCTTTCCCTGCTGGGCGTGCGCGGCCAGGAGCTTGACCGCGATGTAGCCCTTGAGCCAGTGCTCGGGCGAGATCAGGCAGAAGACGAGCCCCTGCTTGACGGCCTTCAGCGCCACCGGGTCGAGGTCGTCCGCGCCGACCAGGTAGTGCTTGCCGGTCTGGCGCTCGATCTGCGCCATCGATGTCGCGTCCTCGCTGCCCGGGCCGATGAACGCGAGGGCGTTCGGATGTGCCTTCACCGCCGCGCTCCACGCGTTGTAGTTGTCGGTCGGCGTCTGCTTCGAGTCGAAGTTGATCAGCTGCACCTTGGGGCACTTCTGCTTCATCACCGACGAGAACCCGTTGTTGCGGGCGACGAGCGGCGGCAGCCCGGGGGTGTCGGTGCCGATCAGGATCTGGCCGCCCTTCGAGCAATCGAACGTCGGCTGCTTCAGCAGCTGGTCACCGAGCGAAACGCCGAGCTCGGTGTTGCTGTTGCCGACGAACGTCGTCACCTTCGTCCCCGGAGGCGGGGGCACGTCGACGGCGATCAGCGGGATGTTCTCGGACGTCGCCTGCTGCACCGGGCGGATGAAGAGTTGCGGGAAGAGCGTCATCCACGCCATGCCGTCCTTGGACGTCTGCGTGGCGTCCTGGAAGAGCTGTACCTGGGCGTTGCCGTCGTTGTTCTGGGGGGCGCTCTCGGTGAAGTCGACACCGGGCGTGTGGTCGGCCGCGGCCTTCGCGCCGAGGGCCATCTCCTGGGCGAAGTTCGCAAACGTGCCGGGATAGATGAAGGCGAGATGCACCGTCTTCGGACCGGACGCGCCCGACGAGCCGGACGAGCCGGACGAGCCTCCGCACGACGCGGCGGCGCTCGTCACCAGGAGGGCGACGGCGACGACCGTTGCGCGGTGGAGCGTGGAGCGGGTGAAACGCATTTCCGACCTCCTGAGACATGTACGGGTACGGGCTGCTGCGGCAGTTGCGGCGCGACCGGCCGGCGGCGGACGGGTCGAGGGGCTGCGGATCATGCTCCGAGCCCCGGTCCGCGGGTGGGGCCGCGGCGGTGCCGGACGAGGCTGTCCAGCGACACCGCGGCGAGGATGACGGCACCGGTCGCAAACGACGTCCAGTTCAGCGGGACGTTGAAGAACACGAGCCCGCTCGACACGACCGAGAGCAGGACGGCGCCGACCGCAGCGCCGAGCGCCGTCCCCGAGCCGCCTCGCAGCGGCGTCCCTCCGATGACCGCCGCTGCGATCGCCTGCAGCTCGAACCCCGTGCCGATGTTGGGGTCGCCCGAGATGAAGAACGCGAGGCCGAGCGCGCCGCCGAGGCCGGCGAGCAGGCCGATGAGCACGAGCGCCTGCACCCGCACCCGCGAGATCGAGATGCCCGAGAAGGCGGCCGCCTCGGGGTTGGAGCCGATCGAGCGCACCCGGTAGCCGAACGGCGTCATCCGCAGCAGCACGGTCAGCAGGACGACGACGGCGAGGAACACCCAGACGCTGGTCGCCAGGCCGAACGTGTTGCCGCCGAGGCGGGTGAAGAACGAGCTGCCCGCGGGCAGGTTCACCACCTGCTGGCCGTTCGTGAGCGCGAGCGCGAGGCCGCGCCCCATCGAGAGCGTGGCGAGCGTCGCGACGATCGTCGGTATGCGGAAGACGTGCACGCAGATCGCGTTCACGAGGCCGAACAGGCCACCGGCGACGACGGCCGCGCCGCCGGCCACCCACGGGTTCCAGCCGTGCTGCATGAGCAGGGCGGCGATGATCAGCGACAGGCCGAAGTTCGAGCCGACCGAGAGGTCGATCTCGCGCATCGCGAGCAGAAACGACATGCCGGCCGCGAGCAGGCCGATGTACACCGACTGCTGCAGGATGCTCAGGAGGTTCGCCTTCTCGACGAAGTCGGGATGGAAGATCCCGATCACGACGATCACGACGACCGTGGCGACGACGACGCTGATCGACTCGGTGCCGGCGATCCGCTGGCCGAGCTCCTCGAACGCCTGCATCCCGCCGATGCCGGTCTTGGGGCGCTCGGGCGGCGGCTGCTGCGGCTCGGGTGGGCGTGCGTCGCTCATGTCACCCCGCCGTCGATGGGAAGCACCTGTCCGGTCATGTACGAGGACGCGTCGGAGGCCAGGAACAGCGTCCCCGACGCGATCTCGTCGGGCCGCGCCTGGCGCCCGAGCGGGATCGAGGCGCGGACGAGCTCGGCGTGGGCGTCCGTGCCGCCGAGCATCGCGATCGCCGGCCCGTTGAACGACGTGTCCACCCAGCCCGGGCAGACCGCGTTCACCCGGATCGCGTCAGCGGCCAGCTCGAGCGCGAGCGCCTTGGTGAACGCGATCACCGCGCCCTTCGAGGCCGAGTAGGCGGTCGCGCCCGCGGCGCCGTGCAGGCCGACCTGCGACGACGTGTTCACGATCGCGCCGCCGCCCGCCCGGCGCAGGTGGGGGACGAACGCGCGGGCGGTCAGAAAGCACGACCGCACGTTCACCGCGAAGGTCTCGTCCCAGTCGGCGACCGCGAACTCGGTCACCGGCCCGACGCGCTGAATGGCCGCGTTGTTCACGAGCACATCGACGCCCCCGAGCCGCTCGACGACGTCGGCTGCCAGGCGCTCGACCACATCGGGCGCCGAGACGTCGGCGACGATTGCGGTCACCTCGGCCCCGGCGGCGGCGATCGCCGCGGCCGTGTCGTTGACGCGCGAGCTGATGTCGACCAGCACGCACCGGGCGCCCTCGGCGGCGAAGCGGGCGGCGGTGGCCGCACCGATGTTCGCAGCGCCGCCCGTCAGGACGGCACGGCGGCCGGCGAGCAGGCCGGTCATCGGCTCGGCTCCGGCGCGAGCGGCATCGAATCGCTGCAGCGCAGGGCGTAGATCAGGTCGTCGGAGTGGGCGGGAGGGGTGCCGTAGTAGTGGAAGCTCTCGACCGTCTGCACCTCCCACGCCTGCCCGCGGGCGCGCTCGCTCTGGCTCCAGAGCACCGGCTCGTGGTCGGGGTCATAGACGACGTAGCCGCCGCTGGTCACCTCGACGCGGTTGCCGCCGGGCTCGAACACGTACAGGAAGAAGCCCTGGCTGATGGTGTGCTTCGACGGCGCGAACTCGATCGGGATCTGGTGCTCGACGAAGACGTCGGCGGCCCGCATGACCTCCTCGCGCGTGTCCACCCAGAACGCGAGGTGATGCAGGCGGCCCCGCGCCGAGCGGGCGTCGGCGACGTAGATCAGCTCGTGCGCGGCGATCGAGAGGCTCAGCCACGCGCCCGCCTCGGTGCCGTCGTCCAGGACAATGCCCTCGTAGTGGCGGTAGCCGAGCGTGTCGGCCGCGAACCGGCGGCAGGCGGCGACGTCGCGCGCGAGCAGGTTCACGTGGTCGAGGCGCTTCACCCCCGCACCACGGCCGGTGTAGCGCTGCGGCTGGTTTCGCAGCGCCGGCCGCAGATGCGGCGGCGGGACGTATCGCTCGGCCTCGTGGTAGAGCTCCATCGCGTGGCCGTCCGGGTCGGTGAAGCGGTAGGCCCGGCCGTGGCCGGTGTCGCCCTCGATCCAGCCGAGCCCGCGCCCCGAAGCCTCGATCGCCGCAACCCGGCGCTCGAGCGCCGCCTCGGTGCGCGCGCGGATGGCCATGTGCCCGAGCCCCGGCGCGGCCGCCTCGGTCAGCTTCACCGAGTAGCGCTGATACTCGCCCCATCCGCGGAGGAAGACCGACCCGCCGGCACGGCTCTCGATCTCCATCCCGAGCGCATCCGTGAAGAAGCGGCGGCTGCGCTCCGGCTCGGGCGTCAGGAGCTCGACGTGACCGATGTGGGCCAGGTCGCCGAAGCCGTCGCTCATCCGCCCGCCTCCACCCGCGCGCGCAGGCCGTCGAGGTCGTAGGAGAGCGCGCCGGCCTGCAGCTGCGCGCGCTTCTGATCCTCGTGCTGCTCGCGCGCGAGCGCGGCCGCGAGCACGCCGCCGATATCAGCGCGCGGCACCGCCGCGGCGCCGTCGCCGTCGAGCACGACCGCATCGCCCGGCGCGATCGTCTGGCCGGCGAGCGTCACCGGAACGTCGATCGCGCCGACGGCCTCCTTCGCCGCGCCGGTCACCGAGACGAAGCGAGCCCACACCGGCAGGCCGAGCACCTCGAGCTCGTCGACGTCGCGCACCGCGCCGTCGACGAGCACCGCCGCCGCCCCACGCGCGTGCGCCTGGGTCGCCAGCAGGTCGCCAAGCAGGGCGACGGGCTCGGGCCGCGGCATCGAGAGGACGAGCACGTCGCCGGGCTGCACGGCCGCCATCGCGGCGTGCACCATCAGGTTGTCGCCCTGGCCGCAGCGTACGGTGCGGGCCGGGCCGGCGGCGCGCGACCCGGGCACGATCCGCCGCAGCGGGATCGCGATCGACCCCCGCCGCCCGGCCGCCTCGTAGACCGTGGCCACGCCGAGCCGCGCGAGCTGGGCGAAGTCGCTCACAGCTCGGCCACCACGTGCGGCAGGACGCGCTGGAAGGCCTCGGCCGTGCGGATCGCGCCGTTTCCGGACACACGCCGGGCGTGGTTTCCGCGGTGCTCGGCCCGCTGGCCGTAGTACGTCTGCAGGTAGGCCTGCGACTCCATCGCCGCCATTGCCTCGCTCTTCGCCTCGGTGACGGCGGTGATGTCGAGCAGCACGGTGGGTGTGAAGCCGCACACCTCGGGCTGGTGGGGCTCGAACAGGAGCAGCTGCGGCGGTGTGATCGTCGCAAACGCGCTCGCGACGCCTCCGCCGGCCGCGAGGCCGCGGGCCTGGACGACGGCGTCGTGGGCGACGGCGTGGTCGGGGTTGAACGGGTCGATCCCGGTGTGGGTCATGACGACGTCCGGCCCGTAGTCGCGCATCAGATCGGCGATCGCCTCGACCCGCTCGCGGCCGATCTCGAGCGGGTAGTCGCCGAAGTCGAGCG
>DASXZF010000215.1:0-32069 GCA_036502065.1 Gaiellales bacterium | reverse complement strand
TCCCTGAGCCGATGTTCCATCTGCGCCTGTTTCGCATCCGCGCCTTCACCGCCGGCAACATCGCCAACCTGCTGAGCTCACTCGCCCGCGGCGGCCTGCAGTTCATCCTGATCATCTGGCTGCAGGGCATCTGGCTTCCCGAGCACGGCTACAGCTTCTCCCAGACGCCGCTTTGGGCCGGCATCTACATGCTTCCGCTGACGGTCGGCTTCCTGATCGCCGGCCCCGCGTCGGGCTACCTCTCCGACCACTTCGGCGCTCGCCCGTTCGCCACGGGCGGCATGCTGGTGGCCGCGCTCAGCTTCTTCCTGCTCGAGCTGCTGCCGGTGAACTTCAACTACGTCTGGTTCAGCCTGCTGCTGCTGATGGTCGGCATGGGCATGGGGCTCTTCGCATCGCCGAACCAGGCCGGGATCATGAACAGCCTGCCCGCCAACCGGCGCGGCGCGGGCGCAGGCATGGCAACGACGTTCCAGAACTCGGCGCTCGTGCTCTCGATCGGCATCTTCTTCTCGCTGATGATCCTCGGCCTCGCGAGCTCGCTTCCGGGGACGCTGCACCACGGCCTCGTCGCCCAGGGCGTGCCACGCGCCGACGCGACCCGCATCTCGCATCTGCCGCCGGTCGGCCTGCTCTTCGCGTCGTTCCTCGGCTACAACCCGATGAAGACGCTGCTCGGGCCCGTGCTGCCGCACATCTCCCACGCGCACGCCACCTACCTCACCGGGCGGGTGTTCTTCCCGAAGCTGATGTCGCAGCCGTTCTCGAACGGCCTGCACGAGGCGTTCGACTTCGCGATCGCGGCATGCCTGGTCGCTGCGGCCGCGTCGTGGCTTCGGGGCGGCAAGTACGTGCACGGCATGGACGAGGAGCAGACCATGCCGGTGGTGGAGTCGGTCGAGGGCGAGATGGCCCTCGCCGACGGTGACTGAAGACCTGCCCGGGCCCCGTCGCGACCGTATCATGCGGGCGTGGACGACACGCACCGGCGGGCGTCCGACCCGGAGTTCGCACGAGCCGTCGCGGCGCTGCGCAGCGCCGACCGGGTGGTCATCGCCACCCATGAGAACCCCGACGGCGACGCGATCGGCTCGCTCGTCGCCGCAGCCGCCGGCCTGCGCGGGCTCGGCAAGGAGGTGCGCACCTACCTCGAGCCGTGCTCGTCGATCCCGAGCGAGCTGCGCCTGCTCGACGTCTCGCGGCTCGAACGACAGCTCGACCCCGCCGGCCTCGCGGGCTGGACGCTGCTCGCGCTCGACTGCGCCACCGTCCGCCGGCTGGGACGCGGGCACCGCCCCGTGGTCGAGGCGGCGGCGACCGTGGTCGACGTCGACCACCACTACGACAACACCCGCTTCGGCGACGTCAACCTGATCGACGGCGCCGCCTCGTCGACGGCCGAGATCCTGCTCGACGTGCTCGCCGCCCTCGACGTGGAGCTCACACCCGAGATCGCCCAGGCGCTCTACGTCGCGCTCGTCACCGACACGGGCCGCTTCCAGCAGCGCACGACCGGCCCGAGCGCGCTTCGGATGGCGGCGCGGCTGGTCGACGCCGGCGTGGATATCCAGCTCGTGTACGAGCGCGTCTTCGAGACGATGCCCCTGCGCAAGCTGCGCCTGCTCGGCGTCGTGATCGGGCACCTCGTGCTGTACGAGCGCGGCCGGGTGGCCGTCTCGCACGTTTCCCGCGACGACTTCCTGCGCCTCGGCGCGGCCGAGTCCGACACCGAGGGCCTGGTCGACAACCTGCGCGCGATCAGCGGCGTCGAGGTGGCGGGGCTGATCCGGGAGCCGCCGCTCGGCTTCGACGGCATCGCGCCGCCCAACCGCGTGTCGCTGCGCTCACGGGGCGCGATCGACGTGTCCGAGATCGCCCGCAAGACGGGCGGCGGCGGGCACAAGCAGGCGGCGGGCTTCTCGCACGGCGGCGACGTCGAATCGATCCGGCGCTTCATCGCCGCCGAGGCGGCGGCGCGGCTGCCGCGGGCGGGGTCGGCGGCCTGACCCGGCGGCAGGCGGTCATGGCCGCCAAAGCGGCGCGAACGCGACCAGCGCAGCCGCCTGCACGCCGACCACGAACGCCTCGGCGTCGCCGACCGAGCGGCTGTAGAGCGCGGCGACCAGGCCGCCGCCCGCCAGCCACGCGAGTCCGTAGACCGCGGTGAACGCGCCGAAGCCGGCGCCGCGGCGCGCGGCGGGGACGAGGTCGGCCACGGCGGCGCGCATCGTCGACTCGTGCACGCCCATCGCGACGCCCCACACGACGGCGCCGATCCAGACGAGGGCCGGCGTCGTCGAGAACGAGAGGAAGGGGACGATCGCCGCCAGCACCGGGAGCATCGCCAGGCCGCGCAGCCCTGCGCGGTCGTAGGCCCATCCGGCGGCGAGGGCGCCGAGCGCGGCCGCGCCCATCGCCGCCGCGTACACCACGGGGATCCACGGCGGCGAGAGGACGTGCCGCGCCTGCAGGTGGTAGCCGAGCACGGCAAACGTGGCGAATCCCGTCATCGTCAGCGCGGTGAACGCGGCGTACATCCAGAACCGGGCCGGGAAGCCGCCATCGGCGGCCGTGCGCTCGCCCGGCTGCGACACGTCGGCCGGCTCGTAGGCGGCCGGGTCGGGCACCGCCGCGCGCAGCCGGGCGACGGCCACGAGCGTCAGCGCGCCGGGGATCGCGAGCACGGCGAAGCCGAGCCGGTAGCCGCTGATCGCGACCATCGCCGCCACGATCAGCGGCCCGATCAGCGCGCCCGACTGGTCGAGCGCCTCGTGGATCGCAAACGCCCGCCCGCGGCCCATGTCGCCGCTCGCCTGCGCCAGCATCGTGTCGCGGGCCGGTGAGCGCACCGCCTTGCCGAACCGCTCCGACACCACCAGCGCGGACGCCGCCGGCACCGAGCGGGCGAGCGCCATCATCGGCACCGAGACGACCGTGATCGCGTAGCCGGCGACGGCGAGCGCCCACCGCCGGCCCGTGCGATCCGAGACGCGGCCGGTGCCCAGGCGCAGCATGAGCGCGACCGCCTCGCCCGCGCCCGAGACGACGCCGACCACGGTCGCGCTCGCGCCGAGCGTGGCGAGGTAGGGGCCGGCGATGCTGCGACCGCCCTCGTAGACGACGTCGCCGAGCAGGCTGACGACGCCGAATGCGATCACGAATCCGCGCGGCGTGAGCCGGTTGCGCCCGGTGTTCGCGGAGAACATTGAATTCACGGGTCGCGGGGCATAGAGTGGCAGGGCGTTCGGCTCATCAGGGGGAGGGGTTCTCGTGGGACGTTCTACCGCGTTCGTGCTTGCGTTGGCGACGGCGGTGGCGATGCTTGCATCGCTGCCTGCGGCCGCAGGAGCAGCTACCCGTGTCGGGCACCTGTGCGTGTCGCGCCACGTCGTGTACGTCGAGGGCAAGATCGAAGTCCACTACCGGCCGGGCTGCACCGGCCACGACGAGCCGGAGCTCGACCCCGTGTCGTCGCTGCCGCACTCGGCCCAGAACCTGACCTGGAAGTTCGTCCTGCCGACCGACGGGGTCTTCCCTGTGTCGGGCACCGGCTTCGGCTTCTGGATGGGCGGCACCGTGACCGACCCCAACCCCAAGGCGCTCTTCAACCAGGGGTTCCTCGAGGTCCAGTTCTACCCCGACACGATGGTGTCGAAGTGCTTCCAGAACGGCAACTCGAACTTCACGTTCGCGCGCAACACCTACACCGTGTGCACGCCGGTGTGGTCGGTCGTCGGCAACAACGAGCCGGCGGCGTTTGACGCCATGCTGCGCAAGGCCGGCACCAGCGGGCCGCTCGTGATGCACGCGGGCGACACGATCACGCTTCACTACTACGGCACGCCGGCGCACGACGGGGCTCACATCGACGTGGCCGACCTGACGACGCACGAGCACGGCTCGATCGTCCTTCGCAACAAGCGCACCGGCGCCATGAACCCGGCGTTCAGCAAGCAGGAGATCGGAAACGCACTCGGCTGGGGCATCGTCCATGACGCTCCCAACTCGTTCGTGTGGGAGATCGGGCACCGGTCGGACTTCAGCGCGAGCCCGGGCGCGTTCTGTGCGCCGGGCCACTCGGGCTGCGAGTCCTACAACTGGCCGGCCTGGTTCCAGACCTCGCCGATCAAGATCGACTCGGTGCGGTTCGGCAGTCGCGGCAAGGCCAAGCACTGGGCGGTCGTGAGCGACTACGGCGGAAAGGCCGAGATCCTCGACCCGAGCGAGACCGGCTCGACCTGCACGCACTACGGCGGTCCGTACTGCATCTATCCGTGGTTCAGCCAGAACACCGACGGCTCGTTCAGCTACGGCGTCGACCGAAACAGCACGGCGGACAGCTTCGGGAACGCGAACCAGTTCGAGCGGCGCCCGCACTGCGACGGCCCGTTCGGCAAGAACAGCACCTACTGCATGACGCGGATCCGGTGACGGCAATGGTGACGGGGCCCACGGAGCGTTGCGTGCAGGCCCCGTGAGGCATAGACTCGACAGCGGCAGAGGCGTTAGATGAAACCGAGGTCGGCACCATGTCATTGACCGCGTCGATGGAGCCGCTGATCGTTGCGCTCGTCGCCGTTGCAGCGCTCGTCGTCCTCATGTTCGTGCTCCTGCACGTCGGGGTGCGGACATGGCGGACGCTGGCCCCGGACGTCCGCGAGGGCATCCGCCGCCGCCGTGACATCCGCCGCGGGATCCGCGAGATCGAGGCGTTCCTCGCTGGGCCCAGCGCGCAGCCGTGGAGCGACGAGCACGCCGGCCCCACCGAGGGCCGGCAGGGACAGGACTCGGACTAGGCCTCGGCGAGGGCGGGCTCGGCGACCGGCTGTGTGACGCCGGCGGCCGCGAGCATCGCGGCGAGCAGCCGCCCGGCCGCGTCGTCGTCGGGCACGACGAGGGCCACGGGCTTCGGCGTGTGGTCGGAGTCAGGCTTGGGGGCGGTCGGCATGCAGCACCAATGCTCCGGCGCCAGGCCCTGAGGACGGAAACCGCTGGGCCTGACGCCGGAGACTGGGGGTGTTGGGCGCAGAGAGGGTGACGCTTTCCACAGACCGTCGTCAAGCGCTGGGACGGTTTTCCTCGCGGCGAGATCGCATCGTGCGGGAAACTCGTGCATCGCTCCACAAGCCGTCCAGAGGCGGGGCGCGGTTTCCCACAGCGCTGTCCACAGGGGATGCGTCGTGGGGTGGCCGTCCGTCGCAATTGGCATCCGCTCGAACGGTCAATTGGTTGCCTTACGGCGCCCCGAGCGCCCGCGACCTACGGCCGGCCGCTGAGCTCCGCCATCGCCCCCGCGATCACCTGCGCGGCGGCGACGCAGTCGTCGTCGGACGCCGACTCGGCCGGCGTGTGGCTCGCGCCGGTCGGGTTGCGCACGAACACCATCGCCGCCGGCACGTGCCCCGCCAGGATGCCCGCGTCGTGGCCGGCGAACGAGGGCAGGTCGCCCGCCGAGATCCCGGACGCTGCCGCCGATGCAAACAGCGCGGTGCGCAGCCCGGCGTCGAACGTGGAGCCGAGGTTGCGCGACACCTCGGTGATGCGCGCGGCCGGGAAGCGTCCCCGCAGGTCGGCAACCAGATCGTCGATCGTCGCCGTTTCGAGCGCGCGCGTGTCGAGCGTGCAGAGGACATGGCCGGGGATCGAGTTGGTCGACCCGGGCGTGATCTGCATCCGGCCGACCGTGCCGACGGCGCCCGGGCGCGCCCGGGCGGCCTCGTCCACGGCGAGCACGAAGCGGGCGGCCTCGACGAGCGCGTCGCGGCGGCCCGGCATCGGCGTCGTCCCGGCGTGATTCGACTCGCCTTCGAACTCGGCCGTGTAGCGCTGCCGCGGCGCGAGCACGTCGGCGATCCCGAGCGCCTGGCCGCGATCGACGAGCGCCTTGCCCTGCTCGACGTGCACCTCGAGGAAGCAGCCGATGTGCGCCAGTTCGGCGCGGCTCGCGAGCAGCGACTCGCGGGTCACGCCGTGGATCGCAGGCGCGTCGCCCATCACGCCGAGGACGCCGTCGACGTCGAGCTCGCCGGCGATCGCCTGGCTCCCGAAGCACGACGAGCGGTAGCGCGCGCCCTCTTCGTCGACGAACGCGATCACCGCGAGCGGCCGGCTGCGCGGCTCGCCCGACTCGAGCACCACCGCCGCCGCCTCCAGCGCGCACACGATTCCGAGCGCGCCGTCGTAGGCGCCGCCGTCGGGCTGCGTATCGAGGTGCGATCCGGCGCACACGTACGGGCCTTCGCCGGCCCCGGGCTCGACCGCCCACATGCTGCCGGCACCGTCCTTGCGGACCTGCAGGCCGATGCCCTCGGCCGCGTGCCGGAACCACTCCTGCGCCTCGACCTCGAGCGGCGTCCACGCCACCCGGTTCCAGCCCGTGGGGGTGCGGCCGATGCCGGCCAGCTCGGCGAACCAGGTCAGGAAGCGTTGTCGGGAGACCGCCGGCACGGGGTCTGGAAGGATACGCGGGTGACCACGCCGGCGCTTCGACTCCCCGGGTTCGTAAACGCCCACAGCCACGCCTTCCAGCGGGGCATGCGCGGCATCGTCGAGCACGTCGACCCCGCCCATCCCCACGACGATTTCTGGACGTGGCGCGAAGCGATGTACGCGGCCGCCGGGCGGCTCGATCCCGACTCGGCGCATGCGATCGCGCTTCTCGCCTACCGGGAGATGGTCGCGGCGGGATACGTCGCCGTGGGCGAGTTCCACTACGTGCACCACCGCCCCGACGGCACGCCGTACGCGCCGGCGAACGCGATGGCGCTTGCGACCGCCGCCGCGGCCGACGAGGCCGGCATCGACCAGGTGCTGCTGATGACGGCGTACGAGCGGGCCGGCGCCGGCCTGCCGCCGACTCCCGGCCAGCGCCGGTTCTGCGATCCCGACGTGGCGACGTACCTGAGCCGCGTCGAGGCGCTGGCCGCCGAGCGGCCGGGCCGGGTCGGGCTCGCCCCGCACAGCATTCGCGCCGTCTCGCGCTCGTGGCTCGAGGAGATCGGCCGCTACGCCGAGCGGACGGACATGGTGCTCCATATCCATGCGTGCGAGCAGCGGCGCGAGATCGAGGAGTGCGTGGCCGAGTACGGCCGCCGCCCGATCGAGGTGCTGGCCCTCGCCGGCGCCCTCGGGCCGCGCACGACCATCGTCCACGGCACCCACGCCTCGGACGGCGAGCTCGACCTCGTGGCCGAGGCGGGGGCGGCGGTGTGCCTGTGCCCGACCACCGAGGCCAACCTCGGTGACGGCTACCTGCCCGCGCTGCGCCTGTTCGAGCGCGGCATCCGCGTCTGCATCGGCACCGACTCGAACACGATCATCGACCCGATCGTCGAGCTGCGCGAGATCGAATCGGTCGCACGGCGCAGCGCCGAGCGCCGAAACGTGCTCGTGCCGCCCGGCGCCGACGGCCCGACCGGCTACCTGCTCGACATCGGCAGCCGCTGCGGCGCCGAGGCGCTCGGCCTGGCCGCGCCGCCGGCCGAGGTCGAGGTCGACCGCTCACATCCGCTGCTCGCGGGCGTCCCTGCCGATGCCGTGGCGGCGGCGCTGATCTTCGGCGGCTCGGCCGCCGCGCTGCGACCGATCTGACCACCGAACAACCGGGGCCTGGCCCCGCATGCGGGGCCAGGCCCCACACACCACACCTCGAAAGGACCAACCCGATGGACTTCGCCCTCACGCCCGAGCTGATCGACCTCCGCGCACGGGCGCGCGCGCTCGTCGACGACCACCTGCAGGGCTACGAGACCGAGGCCGAGACGCACCATGGCCGGCTGAGCGCCGAGTCGCACGCCGCGATCAAGCGCGCCGTGCTCGACTCGGGCCTCGCGGCGAACAACATCCCCGAGGAGTTCGGCGGCGGCGGGTTCAGCCTGACCGAGCAGATCGTCACCCACGAGCAGCTCGGGCGGCTGACGAACTGCCTGTGGGTGCTCGTCTGGAGCCCGTCCAACGTCCTCGTCCACGGCACGCCGGAGCAGATCGAGCGCTACCTGCTGCCCGACGTCCGCGGCGAGCACCGCCACGCCTACGCCATCACCGAGGACGGCGCCGGCTCCGACCCGCGCGCGATCGCCGCCGAGGCGGTCTGGAACGGCAGCGGGTACGAGCTCTCCGGCGTGAAGTGGTTCGTCACCGACGGCGACGTCGCGAGCTACTTCATCGTGCTCGCGTGGGCCGTGGACGGCCACGACCGCCGCCCGGCGCTGTTCCTGGTCGACAAGGACCTGCCCGGCGTCGAGATGACGGCCGACCCGGACTTCAGCCACAACTTCCCCTATCGCCACCCCGAGTTCACGTTCACGAAGACGCCGGTGCCGCGCGAGAACGTGCTCGGCGAGATCGGCCGCGGCTTCGAGCTGACCGGCGAGTGGTTCGTCGAGGAGCGCGTCCACATCGCCGCCCGCTGCGTCGGCGCCTGCGACCGGCTGATCGAGCTCGGCACGGCCTGGGCGCTCGAGCGCGAGCAGTTCGGCACCCGCATCTTCGACCACCAGGCGGTCAGCTTCGCCCTCGCCGACTGCGCGGCCGAGACGACCGCCGCACGGCTGCTCACCTACTACGTCGGCTGGCTGGCCGACTCCGGCGCCGATCGCAAGCTCGTGCACCACAAGGCGTCGATGGCGAAGCTGGTCGCGTCGGAGACCGCCGGCCGGGTGGCCGACCGCGTCGTGCAGATCTTCGGCGGCCGCGGCTACATGCGCTCGAACCCGGCCGAGCGGCTGTGGCGCGAGCTGCGCGTCGACCGCATCTGGGAGGGAACGAGCGAGATCCAGCGCCTGATCGTCAGCCGCGGCCTGGAGCGGCGCGGTCCCGAGAAGTTGCTGTCCCTCTAGAGTTCATCCACGCATGACCGACTCGGCTCCGAACGATCCCGGCACGGCCGCCTGGCACCGGCGGCTGCACCACACGCCCCACGACGGCCTGTCCGAGGACACCGCCCAGACGCCGGGCATGCGCCGCTACGAGGCCATCTCGGGCAAGCGCAGCGGCTCGCGCAAGATCTGGATGGGCAAGGCCCACGTCGCGCCGGGCATGAGCTCGGGCGACCATCACCACGGCGAGGCCGAGACCGGCATCTACGTCGTCTCCGGGCATCCCGTGTTCGTGTTCCTCGAGGACGGGGAGGAGCGGCGGATCGAGGCCGGGCCGGGCGACTACATGTACGTGCCGCCGTGGGTGCCGCACCGCGAGGAGAACCCGTCCCCCGACGAGGAGGCGGTCGTCGTGCTCGCCCGCAGCACCCAGGAGGGCATCGTCGTCAACCTGCCCAGCCTGCGCGCGGCGGTGCCGGAGCTCGACCGGCTGATCGCCGAGGCCGAGGCCGGAGAGACCTAAGCGGCGATTCGCAGCGGCTCGGTCGAAGTGGCCGGGAAGAGCTGGATCACCGGCATCGGGCCGAGCTGGGCATGGATGCGCTCGAGGGCCCGCTCGAGCTCGGGCTTGGGACCGCCCAGGCGGAACAGCGGGCTGGTGGCGCCGTCGGTCAGGAGCCGGCGCAGCAGCACCATGCCGGCGGCGTCGACCTGCGCGTCGAGGGCGCGGACACGGGAGCAGAGGCCGCGGATGTGCGGCTCGAGCTCGCGCAGGGCCTTGCGGTCGAGCGGCACGGAGCCGATCTGGTTTTGCATCGCGATCTCGAGGAAGCGCTCGAGCGTGGCGGCGAACATCTGGCGGCGGGCGGCAGACACGAGGTCGGCGGCGTGGCGGGCGACGGCCGGACCACCCACGTGGCGGAATCCGGAGAGCACGATCTCGTCGTAGAGGTCGCACCGCTTCCACTCGAGCATGCGCGAGGCGACCATCGCGCCGAGGGCGCCGACGGCCGCGAGCACGGCGCTGGCCGCGGCCAGTCCGGTCAGTCCGTGGAGCGCGAACGCGCCGACGACGGACGCGACCGCGAAGATGAGCAGCGAGGCCGCCACGGTGTAGGCGGCCTGGAGGCGCTCGTCGACGACGTGCAGGGCGTGGGTGATTTCCGATGGGGCCATTGCGATCTGACCTCTATCATCGTTCGCACGCCCGGGCACTTGAGTCGTAATTTCCCGCACGACCGCCGGGCTGGAAACCGTACCCAGAAAAGCGACGAGGCCGTCTGGGCAGAGACGGCCTCGTCTGTTGGGCTGTCCGGTGGGCCGCCGGACAACGTGTCCCACACCGACGGGTCAGCCGGCTGCGCAATCGCAAGCGACGCGCGCGGGGACACTCTTCACAATTCCCTCCGGTGTCGAGTTTACTGCAATTTCCTGCCGGATGACAGTGCCCGAACGCAGAACCACATCGCGGCGACAAAACCCGCGATGATCGGCAGCTGTGCGAGCTGGCTGACCGTGATCGGAAGCTCGGCCGCGTCGGACGTGGCGTGTCCGCCCGCGCCCGCCGCCGATGCGCCGCCGCTCCCGCCCACGAGCAGGATGGTGGCAAACGCGGCCGCGACCACGATGCCCACCACCACGACCTTTGCCACCCTCAATGTCCCTCCCCGCCGATATCGTCGACCTCTGTGAGCATACGGCCGGCCCGCGTGGGGTGCAACCGGCTTCATGCCCGCTTCATGATCCTTTCCCCGCCGCCCAGGCGCGTACTCCCGCGATCTGCCACGGCAGCGGGCGGCACGTCGGCCAGACGGCCTGCGCATCGGCCAGAGCTGCGTCGATCGGGACGCCCCGGCGAGTGGCCAGCAGCGCCACGGCGACGGCGGCGGAGCGCTCGCGCCCGCCGCGGCAGTGGACGTACGTGGTCTCGCCGCCCGCCGCCTCGACCGCCCGGTCGAGCACGTCGGGGGGAATCGTCGCGCCGTCGGGCACCGGCAGGCGGTGCTCGGCGATGCGGGCATCCGTGAACGCGGCCTCGACCGCGGCGCGCTCGCCGTCCCAGTACTCGTGCTCCTCGCACAGGTTGATGACGGTGCGCACGCCATCGGCATGCAGCGCCTCCACGTGGCTCGTGGCATGCGGCATCCTGCCTGCGAGCAGGCCCGATCCGAGCGCGGAGTAGCGCAGCGGCGCCGTCACCCGCGCCAGGGTAGTCGCGTGGCGCCTACGGCCGGCGCAGGTCGTCTGCGAGCCGCGCGGCGGCGGCTGCGGCCGCGTCGAGCGGTTCGCGGAAGCGCTGCTCCTGCTCGCGCGCCAGCTTCCGCTGACGGCGGCGCTCCCTCAGTTGTGGAATGAACGTGCCCATACCCAAGGAGGATGCCTCAGCGCCGGAAAATTGTCCACTATTCCGGGGACTTTCGAGCGCACGGGGTGCGCCGCTCGCAACCTGGATTACACTCGCGCGGTGTCCACCGACGGCCTGCTCGAGCTTGCGCTTGCCGCCGCCCGCGACGCCGGTTCGCTCCTGCTCGACCGGTTCGGGGGGCCGGCGAGCGGCGTCGAGTCGAAGAGCAGCACCACCGACATGGTCTCGGACGCCGACCGCGCCGCCGAGCGGCTGCTGATCGACCGCATCACCACGGCGCGCCCCGCCGACGGCCTCCTGGGCGAGGAGGGCGGTCACGCCGCCGGCACGTCGGGCCTGCGGTGGGTGATCGACCCGCTCGACGGCACGACCAACTACCTTTTCGGCTATCCGGTGTGGTCGGTTTCGGTCGCCTGCGAGGACGCCGACGGCGGCGTCGTGGCCGTCGTGCACGATCCCTGTCGCGGCGAGACCTTCGCCGCCGCCCGCGGCTCGGGCGCGACCCTGAACGGCCGCTCCGTCGGGACGCGCATTGCGCGCGGCCTCGACCGGGCGCTGGTCGGCACCGGGTTCGCGTACGCCCCCGAGGATCGCGCGTTCCAGGCCGAGGTGCTCACCCACCTGTTGCCACAGGTGCGCGACATCCGCCGCGGCGGCTCGGCGGCGCTTGACCTGGCCTGGGTGGCGTGCGGCCGGCTGGACGGCTTCTACGAGTGGGGGATCAAGCACTGGGACCGGGCCGCCGGCATGCTGCTCGTCTCCGAGTCGGGCGGCGACGTGTCGGTGTTCGACCCGGGCGAGGGGCTCGAGCCGTGCGTCGTCGCGGCCGCCGCGGACCTGTATACGCCGCTGCGCGATGCGGTCACGGCCTCGATCGCCGCGGCCCGCGGCGAGACCTAAGACGGCGTGAGCGTCTGCACATCGCGGCCGGCGTGCCGGCCGAGGCCGCAGGCCGTGCACGAATCGATGGGCAACGTCGTCTCGACATGTGCGATGTCGCCGACGGCGGTTGCGGGGGTGCCGAGCTCGAGGGCACACGCGCACGCGACCCCGCTCCCGCGGTGGTAGCGGCGGGCGAAGTCGCGCAGCGCACGGCACGCCGCGGCGGGATCGGAGTACGACCCGCCGGCCGGATCGCAGGTCAGCACCCGCCTCACATCGAGCACCCATAGGCGCGGCGAGGTGTGCGCGATGCGGGCGACCCGGCAGCTCGCCCGGGCAGGGCAGGGTGTGCGCACACGTGCGCGCGTGCGCGCGAAGGCGCCGGTCGAGTACCTGACCACGACCTGCGTCGCCGGGGGCGCGGGCGCGATCGGGACGGTCGTGTGGTTCGTCGTCGCCGGCGCGGCGCTCGCGAGGCAGGCCGTCGCGAGCACGGCGACGGCCAGGGCATGGAGCGTGACGAGGATCCGGCGCACGCTGCTCTGACGGCGGAGATGCGTGGCAGGTTCCCGCTCGTTGCGCTTCTCACACCGACCGTCCGATCCGCTACACTCAACACCGGCCGCTGGTGTCGCCCGTTGGGGCGCCCGTTTCTGCCCGCGGCTGCAGGGACTAAATGACTGTTCGCTTCGAGGCCGACTCAGAGGCGGCTACACACCGTGTCGAGGCATGGTGTGGAGAGCCGCTACTCCACGAGGGCGAGGACATCGCCGTCGCGCTCGCGCCCGGAACCGTCCGGCGCAAGGCGCTCGACGCGGCCCTCGACGAGATCGCCCGCGGCCTGCCGGAGCCCAGCTACGAGTGGCGGCGCGACTACTCGCTCGTGCTCGGCCTCGAGCGCGTGCTCTCCGATCCGCAGCCGAAGCTGGCGTCGGGCACGACCCTGCGCCGGCATCAAGTCGATGCGCTCGCGGGCCAGCTGGCCGCGCTGATCAGCGACCTCGAGCGAACGGCGCTCCTCGACGAGGAGGACGACGACAGCGAGGCCGAGAACGGCGACGAGGCCGAGGACACCGATCTCGAGGCCGATGCGAGCGCCGATGAAGAGGACGATGACGATGACGAGGACGAGGATGAGGACGAGGACGAGGACGAGGATGACGACGAGGATGACGACGACGAGGACGAGGAAGAGGACGAGGCCGGCGACGCGCCCGTGGCGCTCGCCCACGATCCGGCGATGGCTGTCCCCGACGTGTCGGAGGACGACCCCGAGCTGAGCGGTGAGCCCGAGGCGCCCGATCCGGGCGCGCGCCGCCGCTACCGCTTCAAGCATCCCACCGCGTCGGGCAAGACGATCGCCGCCGCCGGATTCGTCGAGGCCGCGCGCACGACCGGCGTGCTGATCCTCACCCACCGGCGGCTGCTCGTGAACCAGTTCACGGCCGACCTCACCCATGAGGGCTACAGCCAGCGGCTGCACGAGCCGGTGCTGATCGGCCAGCCGACGCCCCGCATCCCGCCGCTCACCATCAACACCTACGCCTGGTTCATCAAGCACGCCGACCAGATCAAGCCCGACGTGTACGGCGTCGTCGTCTGCGACGAGGCCCACACCGCGCTCGGCGAGAAGACCGCGGCGGCCATCCGCCGCTACGACGAGCCCATCTACATCGGCATGACGGCCACCGACCAGCTGCTGCAGAAGCACGTCGGCGACGTGTTCCCGGCCGAGGTGGCGGACTTCCCACTTGCGGAGGCGGTCAGGCGCGGAGTGGTGGCGCCGCTGCGCTGCGTGCGCGTGCGGCCGATCGCGTCGCTGCGCACCGTCGAGATCGTCGGCGGCGACTTCGACCAGGGTCAGCTGGCCGCGGCCCTCGACATCGATCCGCTCAACCTCGCCGCCGCCGACCTCTACCAGAGCCGGTTCGGCGACACGCCCGGGATCGTCTATGCCGCCGGCGTCGAGCACGCCGAGCGGGTCGCCGCGGCGATGCGCGTGATCGGCATGCTGGCCAAGGCCGTGTCGGGGCGCACGCCGCCTCGCGAGCTGGCCGAGACGCTCGCCGCGTATGAGCGCGGCGAGATCAACGTGCTCGTGAACGCACAGATCCTGGCCGAGGGCTGGAATGCGCCCCGCGCGACGGTGTGCATGCACCTGGCGCCGACCGCCAGCCGGCGTGTCTACCAGCAGCGCGTCGGGCGCATCATGCGCCTGCACCGGCGCAAGGAGGCGGGGATCGTCGTCGACTTCGCCGAGGTCGGCGCGCCGCACTCCGAACGTGTCGTCACGCTGCACTCCCTGCTCGACGTCGACGCCTACCGGCCGGGTGGCCTGGTCACGCCGCCGCCGCCCAGACGCAGGCGCGGCCGCCGCAAGCCGGCCAAGCCGATCGTGAAGGAACTGCCGTGGATCGTGCCGGTGTCGGACAATCCCGAGCGGCGCGTGGCCGTGATCGCGAGCCAGTGGAAGCTCGTCGACGGCTCCAAGCTGCCGCTCGACGAGCAGCGGGCCTGGGCCGTCGTCGCCGCCCGCCAGCTGACGCCGGCCGACGTGCACACCCTGACCGATCGCATCGTCAACCTGGCGCCCGAGGCCCGCGAGCTCTTCTTCTTCACCTGCGCGGCCGAGAACCGGCACCGCAAGATGCGTCTCTCCGGGCTCGGCGACCTGGCCACCTCGGGACCGAGCCAGACGACGTTCGCGATGGCCTGCCGGCTCGTCGAGGCGGCGCCCACCTGGCAGCAGGATCGCGGCCAGGGCGCGCGCGTGCTGCTGCTCGCGATGGGCGACGACAAGATCGAGGCGCCGGAGGACAGGATCGTGTCGTGGACGTGGCGGCTCGCGCGCGCCGCGCGCGACCACGAGTACCGCTATGCCGGCGCCCACGTCGAGGACGGCCGCGGCCTTCTGGGCGCCGTCGCGAATGCGAAGACCGACTCGGAGCACTCGCAGGCCTGTCTGCGGCTCGCGCAGGTGGCCAAGGCGGCGCCGCTCGAGGCCGGCGCCGCGCTGCTCGCCGTCGCATCGCCGCGGCGGGGCACGGCGGGCGAGCGCATCGTCGAGGTCGCGAGGCGCGGGCTCTCGGAGGATTCGCTGCGGCTGGCCGCGGCGCTCGGATCGAACATTCCCGCGCCGATGCAGCGCGTGAAAGCGGCCAAGAAGACGAAGCGCAAGGCGGCGACCGAGCGCGGCGAGACGGTCTCGTTCAACGGCGTCGTGGTCGGCTCGACGCCGCCCGCGGTGCCGCTGCGGCGGGTCGACGGCGCGGCCGAGGTCGAGGTCGCACCCCAGGTGGCGGTGCGCCTGCGTGACGATGCCGACCCCGTCATCCGCGAGCGACTGGGCGTCGAGCAGCTGCACTGGAAGCTCGCAGGCGACGAGCGCGTGTTCGAGACGGCGGTCGAGGTGCGTGCGGCCGCGGTCGAGATCGCGCCGCTCCAGGTGACCGTCGCGAAGCTCCTGAACGAGCCGATCACCGAGCGGGTGGTGGCGATCGCGGTCGAGGGGGCCGGGCTCGTGGTGCCGCTCGAGATCTCGGAGGGCCAGGTGCTCGCCGACGACGCCGCCCGCCGCGTGCTCGCCCAGCTCAAGGCGGCAGGTGTCCGCGGCCGCGTCAGGGTCGAGTTCGAGGTCACCGACGGGGAGGGCGAGTCGACGCGCGACTCACGCCCCGGTGCGGTGCGCAAGATCGCTCGCGGCGAGCCCGTCGGGGCATCGCCCGAACGACGCGACCGCCGTCGCCGTGCACGCGGCCGCCGGGGTCGCCGGGCGGGCGCCGAAGAGCAGGCCCGCCGCGCTTCCGCCGATGCCAACGGCGGCCCTCCTGCCGACGTGCCGAGCGGCGATGTGCCCGGCCACGCGTCGGCCTCGACCGGGTCGTGAGCGGGCGGTAAAACCCGGGCTCAGGCCTGGATTTGGGCGTAATTGTTCGTCTATATTCTGCGCGTGAGTTCCGCAGTGGGGCTCATGGACGTGCGTGTGGGACCGTGAGTGCGTGACCTGCGTCGTTCAAAACTTCGTCGACCAGGAGAGCTTCATGGCCTCTGGCACAGTCAAATGGTTCTCGGCCTCGAAGGGCTTCGGATTCATCGCTCCGGAGGACGGGGGCGCCGACCTCTTCATCCACTTCTCCAACATCTCCGGAAACGGCTACCGGAATCTGGAGGAGGGGCAGAAGGTCGAGTTCGAGGCGCAGCAGGGCAAGAAGGGCATGGAAGCAACCAACGTGACGGTGATCGGCTAGTCGTTGGTCAAGGAAGAGACCATCGAGGTCGAGGGCGAGGTCACGGAGGCCCTGCCCAACACGATGTTCCGGGTCAAGCTGGACAACGGCCACGACGTCCTCGGCCACATCTCCGGCAAGATGCGGCGCTACTACATCCGCATCCTCCCGGGCGACCGCGTCAAGGTGGAGCTCTCTCCGTACGACCTCACGCGCGGTCGCATCACGTACAGGTTCAAATAGGCGGGCGGCCCCGGGAGACCGGGGTCGCGGGCGTGCCTAGACCAGCGCCGCCTCGGCCTCGGCGCGGCGCGCGGCGATCAGCCGCTCGACGCCGGCGCGGTCGCCCGCGCGCAGCAGCGCGAGCGGGTCGGGGTCGCCGTTCACGATCGCCTCGAAGAAGTCGCGCCGGTCGGCGAACGTCGGCAGGGTCGACTTCGCCCAGCCACGGGCCTCGTTCAGGAGCACGGCCAGCTCGGCGTGCTCGGGGCCGTACATGGCGGCGAGCTCGCGCTTCATGCGCTTCGCGAGCGCGGGGCTCGCGCCGGCCGTCGAGATCGCGATCGCGATCGGGCCCATGCGCACGATCGCCGGCAGGATGAAGCTGCAGAGCGGCGGCACGTCGACGACGTTGCACAGCATCGAGCGGCGCTCGGCCTCCTCGAACACGGCGATGTTCGTCTCGGTGTCGGAGGTGGCGGCGATGGCGAGATAGCGGCCCTCGAGGTCGCCCGGCTCGAACTGCCGCCGCGTCCAGTCGACGTCGCCCACCGCGGCCAGGTTGCGCACCGCGTCGCAGGCGTCGGGGGCGATCACATCGACACGGGCATCGCATGCGAGCAGGCCCTCGATCTTCTCGAGGCCGACGTCACCGGCTCCGACCACGAGGCAGCGCCGGCCGGTCAGCTTGAGGCACGCCATGTAGAACGTGGTGTCCAGCATGTCGGCGACGCAGCTCTGGTCGCAGCGCTCGAGCCGGTGCTGGCAGACGCATGGCTTGCCGTCGTGAACCCGGGATGACATCGAGTGGATCGTACCGGCCGCGTGCCCGCGGGCCGCGCACCGGCAGGTAAGATCGCCCGATGCCGTACAAGCGCCCCGAGGACGAGTTCATCACCGCGGTCATGAGCGCCGACCTCCTCACCGCGGCGCCGGGCGACTCGCTGGTCGACGCCGCCCACCGCATGGCCGAGCGCCGGGTGGGGGCGATCCTCGTCACCGAGGGCGGCCGGCTCGAGGGCATCATGACCGAGCGCGACGTGCTGCGGGCGGTCGGCCGGGGCAGCATCGACGGCACCGTCGCCGACTGGATGACGCGCCACCCCGACACCGCGGCGAAGACCGCCACGATCGGCCAGGCGGCGGCGATGATGCTGCACGGCGGCTACCGGCACGTGCCGATCGTCGACGGTGACGACCTGGTCGGCATCGTCTCGATCCGCGACCTGCTGCGGCTGCCGAGCGAGACGCCGAGCGGCGTGTAGGGCGCCTAGCTGACGTCGCTGCGCGCCGCCATCGCCCCGCCGGCGACGCACAGCACGACCATCCAGGCCAGCAGCACGGCGCCGCCCGCGGCCGGGCTGAGCAGGTGCGCGTCGGTCAGCCCGATGAAGCCGTTCTGGGCCTGGCCGGGCGTCAGCCGGCCGAGCGAGGGCACGAGCGCGAAGAGCAGGTTCTCGACCACGAACCCCCAGGCCAGGATGCCGATGATCGCGCCGACCTGGTTTCGGACGATCATGCCGACCCCGACACCGATGCCGCCCCAGATGGCGGTGCCGACCACCGTCCCGAGCGTCAGCAGTTCGTAGTCGTGGTGGCCGAGCACGAGCGAGATCCCGCGCTCGTTCAGGATGAGCGACCCCACGCCCACCGAGAGCACCTCGCCGACGATGGCGAGCACGAGCCCGGCTGCGAAGCTCGCGATCACCTTCGCGGTCAGCACGACCGAGCGCCGCGGCGTGAACAGGAACGTCGGCCGGATCGTCCCGAACCGGAACTCGCCGGTGACGAGCATGATCCCGGCCAGCGCCGCGAAGATCCCGGCGAAGCTGCCGATGCTGAACAGGCTGCGCTGCTGCTCCTTGTGCCCCAGATCGCTGATCGACGACAAGAGCGCTGTCAGGAGCACGAACAGGAGGATGATCGCGACCATCCCGATCGCAAGGCCGAGCGCGGTCCTGGTCGAGCGGATCTTCAAGAGCTCGGCGCGGGTCTGGGGGACGATCATGGCGACGCGTCCGCGGTCAGCTCGAGGAAGACCTCCTCGAGCGAGGACTGCTCGGCGACGAGCTCGTGCAGCACGACGCCGCTGGCCGCGGCGATCTCGCCGACCCGCTCGGTCGTCGTGCCGTGCACGTGCAGGGTGTGGTCGCTCGCGACGGCCTCGATCTCCGCGCGCGAGAGCGCCTCGGCGAGCTGCGCCGCCTGCGGGCTGCGCACGCGCACGACGCCGCTGACCGTCGCGGTCAGCTCGTCCAGGCGCGCCTCGCGCACGAGCTTGCCGCCGTTGATGATCAGCACGTGGTCGACCGTCTGGGCGACCTCGGCCAGGACATGGCTCGAGACGAGCACCGTGTGGCCCTCGCCGGCGAACGTCCGCAGGAAGTCGCGCAGCCAGCGCACGCCCTCGGGGTCGAGGCCGTTGGCGGGCTCGTCCAGGACGAGCAGCTCGGGATCGCCGAGCAGTGCCGCCGCCAGGCCGAGCCGCTGGCGCATGCCGAGCGAGTAGCCCTTGACGCGGCGGTGGCCGGCCTTCTCGAGCTCGACCACGCGCAGCACCTCGTCAACGCGCGTATCGGGGATGCCGACGGCCTGCGACAGCGTGCGCAGGTGGTTTCGGCCCGAGCGGCCGGGGTGGAAGTCGGTCGCCTCGAGCACGGCGCCGATGCGCAGCGCCGGCTGCGTGATCTGGGCGTACGGCAGGTCGAAGATGCGGGCGCTTCCCTGCGTCGGACGGGCAAGGCCGAGCAGCATGCGCAGGGTCGTCGTCTTGCCCGCGCCGTTCGGGCCGAGGAAGCCGGTGATGGTGCCGGGCTCGAGCGCGAACGACAGGTTGTCGACCGCGGTGAGCTTCCCGAACCGCTTGGTCAGCGACTCGGCCTGAACGACGGGGGCCATGTCTTCAGGCTAGCCGGACTCCCGCGCAGACTGCGCCGCCGCACCAAAAGGGGTCTGACCCCTTTTGGTGCAGGGCTGAGCCGGTGGCCTATGCGAACTTCGCCAGCACGTGCTTGACGATGGTGTAGTCGTCGAGCCCGTACTTGCTCATGTCCTTGCCGTAGCCGGACTGCTTGAAGCCGCCGTGCGGCATCTCGTTGAAGACCGTGAAGTGGTCGTTCAGCCACACGCAGCCGTACTGCAGCCTGCCGACGGCGCGCAGGCCGCGCTTGGCGCTCTCGGTCCAGACCGAGGCTGCCAGGCCATACTCGACGTCGTTTGCCCATGCGATCGCCTGATCGTCGTCGGCGAACCGCTGCACCGTGACGACAGGCCCGAAGACCTCCTTCTGGATGATCTCCGAGCGCTGCTCGGCGCCGGTGACGACCGTCGGCTTCACGAAGAAGCCGCGGTTTCCGAGCGCGTCGCCGCCGGTCGCGATCTTCGCGCCGGCCGACGTCGCCCGCTCGAGGAAGCCGAGCACGCGCTCCTGCTGGCGCCGCGAGACGACCGGGCCCATGTCGATGTCGTCGATCTCGGACGGGTCGCCGACCTTGATCGACTCGACCTGGCTCACAAGCTCGGCCAGGAAGTCGTCGTACACCTTCGGCCCGGCCACGACGCGGGTCGCCGCGGTGCAGTCCTGGCCCGAGTTCCAGTAGCCGGCCGCCTTGATCGTCTCGGCGGCCGAAGTGATGTCGGCGTCGTCGAAGATGATCACCGGCGCCTTGCCGCCCAGCTCGAGGTGGACGCGCTTCAGATTGTCGGCGGCCGCGCGGGCGACCTTCTTGCCCGACTCGACCGAGCCCGTGATCGACACCATGCGGACGCGCGGGTGCGACGAGATGGCCGCGCCCACGGGGTCGCCGTAGCCCGAGACGATGTTCAGCACGCCCTCGGGCAGGATGTCGGCGGCGATCTCGGCCAGCCGCAGCGTCGTGAGCGGGGTGATCTCGGACGGCTTCAGGACGACCGTGTTCCCGGCCGCGAGCGCCGGAGCGATCTTCCAGGCCGCCATCATGAGCGGGTAGTTCCAGGGCGTGATCTGGCCGACGACGCCGATCGGCTCGCGCCGGATCATCGACGTCGAGCCGCGCACGTACTCGGCGGCGGCCTGGCCCTCGGGCGTGCGGGCGGCGCCGGCCATGAAGCGCAGGCAGTCGGATGCGCCGGCGACCTCCTCGACGGCGGCGCCGCGCGGCTTGCCGACGTTCAGGGACTCGAGCTCGCCCAGCTCCTCGGCGTGCTCGTCGAGTGCATCGGCGAACCGGTTCAGAAGCTCGAACCGCTCGGACGGGGTGGTGTCCCGCCAGTCGCCGAAGAAGGCGCGCTCGGCGGCCTCGACGGCGTGGTCGATGTCCTCGGCGGTCGAGCTCGGGACGGCGGCGATGACCTCGCCCGTCGCGGGGTTGATCACGTCGATGGTCTCACCCGAGCTCGACTCGGTGGCCCTGCCGCCGATGTGATTCGAAAAGCGCTTCAGCGCGACGCTCATAGCCTGTCCTCCCGGTGGTCAGCGGGTCAATCGTACCGGCCTCGCGATAGGGTAGGGCCATGACTGCAGGCGTCTTCATACTCCCCGCACCGCGCAACGAGCCGGTGCACGACTACCCGCCGGGATCCCCGCAGCGGGCGTCGCTCAAAGCCCGCCTCGACGAGCTGGCGGCCACCAAGACCGAGATACCGATGATCATCGGCGGGCGCGAGGTGCGCACCGGCCGTACGGGCACGGTCGTCATGCCGCACGACCACGAGCACGTGCTGGCCGAGTACCACCGCGGCGGGCCGGCCGAGGTCGCACAGGCGATCGAGGCGGCGGCCGCGGCCCGCAAGGAGTGGTCGGAGACGCCGTGGGAGGTGCGGGCTGCCGTCTTCCTGCGTGCCGCCGAGCTGCTGGCGGGGCCGTGGCGCGACACGCTGAACGCCGCCACCATGCTCGGCCAGTCGAAGACCGTCTACCAGGCCGAGATCGACGCGGCCTGCGAGCTCATCGACTTCTGGCGCTTCAACGCGAGCTACATGCACCGGCTGATGAGCGAGCAGCCCGTGTCCTCGCCCGGCATGTGGAACCGGATCGAGTACCGGCCGCTCGAGGGCTTCGTGTTCGCGGTGGCGCCGTTCAACTTCACCGCCATCAACGGCAACCTGCCGACCGCGCCGGCGCTTATGGGGAACACCGTCGTCTACAAGCCGGCCTCGACGGCGGTCTACTCGGCGTACTTCCTCATGCGCCTGTACGAGGCGGCGGGGCTGCCGCCGGGCGTCATCAACATGGTGCTCGGGTCGGGCGCCGATATCGGCGACGCGGTGCTCGAGCATCCCGACCTCGCCGGCATCCACTTCACCGGCTCGACGCCCGTGTTCCAGGGCATGTGGCGCACGGTCGGCCAGAACATCGACCGCTACCGCGGCTATCCGCGGCTCGTCGGTGAGACCGGCGGCAAGGACTTCATCTTCGCCCACCCCTCCGCCGACCCGGCGGCCGTGGCCACGGCGATCGTGCGCGGCTCGTTCGAGTACCAGGGCCAGAAGTGCTCGGCCGCCTCGCGGGTGTACGCACCCTCGAACCTGTGGCCGCAGCTGCGCGAGGCGCTGCAGGAGCAGGTCTCGTCGATCCAGATGGGCGACGTGCGCGACTTCCGCAACTTCATGGGCGCGGTGATCGACGAGAGCGCGTTCGCAACTCAGCGTGACGCCGTCAAGCTCGTGTCCGAGGCTCCGGATGCGAACGTCCTGGTCGGCGGCGAGACCGACGACTCGCAGGGCTACTTCGTCTCGCCGACGGTCGTCGAGACCACCGATCCCGGCTTCGACCTCATGCGCCGCGAGCTGTTCGGCCCGGTGGTGACCGCCTACGTCTACGACGAGAAACGGGTCGATGAGACGCTCGAGCTGGTCGACACGACGTCGCCCTACGCGCTGACCGGGGCGGTCTTCGCCACCGACCGCCGGGCGATCGAGCACGCATCCAAAGCGCTTCGAAACGCCGCCGGCAACTTCTACGTGAACGACAAGCCCACGGGCGCCGTCATCGGCCAGCAGCCGTTCGGCGGGGCGCGGGCTTCGGGCACGAACGACAAGGCCGGGTCGATGTGGAACCTGATGCGGTGGACGAGCCCGAGGACGCTCAAGGAGACGTTCGTGCCGGCGACCGACTACCGCTACCCGTTCATGGACGCCGAGTAGGTCACGCGCGGCGGTAAAGGGCGGCCCGTTTGCGGCCGATTCCTTACTGGATGGATGCGGAGCGCAGGGAGTTCTTCCGAGTGATGGTCCGGCTGCCCGTCTCGTGCGCGGCGGTCGGTCGCGACGGCCGCACGAGCCTGATGGTGGTGCGTTCCGTCGACCTGTCTGCGGGCGGCGTCAAGGTGGTCACCGAGCACAGCCTCGTGGCCGGGAACCGGGTGCGGGTCGTCTTCCGGGTCGACGACGACACGACCGCCCGGCTCGATGCGACGGTGCTGCGGGTCGAGCCGCTCGGCGACGGGCTCTACCGCTACGCGATCGACTTCGACCCGGTCGACCGCGGTGTCGAGAAGCGGCTGATGCAGGCGGTGTACGCCGCCGAGCAGGTGAACGCCGGCCGGCACAAGCACGTGCGCATGACCGTCTGGCAGGCGATGCGCTGCACGGGCCGAAACGGCGAGGAGTACGGCGCCCACGCCCTCCAGATCTCGGCCGACGACGCCCAGCTGATCACGAGCCACGTCGTGCTCGAAGGCGAGCGGCTGCGGGTCGTGATGCAGGACGGCGACCTCGGATTCGACGTCGACACCTACGCGATCGCCCAGTCGGTGCAGCGCGACCTGCGCGGGAACTTCATCGCCACCGTGCTCTGGGACGGGCTCGACCGGGTCGCCCGGTCGGCGATCCTGCGCCGCTCGATGGAGCAGGAGCGGCGCGACCTCGCGGGCGACTAGCCCCAGGCGGGGTCAGACCCCACGCAGGAAGCGTCACGAAACGCGCGCGTCCCGTTCGGGGTCTGACCCCACTTGGGTATCATCGCCCGCGATGAGAGTGGCGGTGATCGGGCTCGGCACGATGGGAGCGCCAATGGCGGGGCATCTGCTCGCGGCCGGGCACGAGGTGACGGTGCACAACCGCACGCGCTCGCGCGAGGAGCCGCTCGCGGCCGCGGGCGCGAAGCGGGCCGAGTCGCCGGCCGCTGCCGCAGCCCAGGCCGAGGCGGTGCTGACCTGCGTCTCTGACACCCCCGACCTCGAGCACATCCTGCTCGGGCCCGGCGGCGTCGCCGAGGGCCTTGCCTCGGGCGGCGTCGTCGTCGACTGCTCGACGGTGTCGCCGGCGGCGACCGCCGCGATCGCGGCCCGGCTGCGCGAGCGTGGCATCGGCCTGGTCGACGCGCCCGTCTCGGGTGGCTCCGAGGGGGCTCAGAAGGGCACCCTCACCATCTTCTGCGGCGGCGCCGACGCGGACGTCGCCACGGCCCGGCCGATCCTCGAGGCCATCGGCAGCCGTATCACGCACCTCGGGCCGAGCGGCGCCGGCCAGGTGGCCAAGGCCGTGAACCAGGTGATGATCGCCGGCACCTATGCGAGCGTCGGCGAGGGCATCGCGCTGGCGCAGGCGGCCGGGCTGCCGCTGCCCGAGTTGGTCGAGGCGCTCTCGGCGGGCGCGGCGGCGTCGTGGGTGCTCCAGAACCGGGCCGCGAACATGATCGCCGACACCTATCCGCTCGGCTTCAAGGTCGCCCTGCACCGCAAGGATCTCGGCATCGCGATCGACGAGGCCGCCCGCGCAGGCGTGCCGATGGACGTCGCGGCGCTCGTGGCGGGGCAGGAGGACGACCTCATGGGCGCCGGCCACGGCGACGAGGACGTGAGCGCTCTGGCGCGCGTCCCCAAACGCACCCTCGGCTAGCGAGCCGTCACGCGCCGGTCACGGCACCGGTGCGCGCACGGGCTCGAGATCGAACGGCAGCAGCCGCAGCGCCTCGGCGAACCGGGTCACCAGCGCCGTGCGGTCGCGCGCCGCGAGCGCGACGACGGCCAGCCTGTGGCTGACGTCGTCGTCGTCGTTGTCGCTCAGGCGCTGGCCGGGACGCACGAGCACCTCGACGTGGGCGTGCGGGTAGCGCTCGAGGACGTTCGTGGGATCCGGTACGGCCCGCACGACCGCATCCTCGTACGCCCGCACGAGGAAGCTGGCCGTGACCAGATCGGTGCGCGCCGGCGGCAGCTGCGGCGTGCGCCCCGTCGCGAGGTCGAGCCCGATCTCGTAACTCGACACGCCGTGGACGGCCTGGACGAGCGGCGCGAACTGCGACGCCATGCGCCCGTTCACCTCGACGATGGTCACCGTCCCGTCCGGCCGGACGAAGAACTCGATGTTGAACAGGCTGCCGTCGAAGCCGAGCGCGGGCATCAGCCGCGCCGCGACGTCGGCCATCGCCCGCTGCGGCCCCTCGGGCTGGCGGCTGGGGTACTCGAAGCGCAGGAAGCTGATGTGGTTCGGGTGCATCACGGCATCGGTCACGCCGATCGGGGTCATGCGCCCGCCCTGCATCCAGCCCTCGAACGTGACCAGGTCGCCGTCGAGCAGCTCCTCGGCGATCAGCGTGCGGAACGGCCGCCCCTCGAGCGCGCGGTCGTGCGTGGTGATCGCGTCGATCTCGGCCCGCGCCCGTGCGACCGCGACGGCGAATCCGGCGTCGTCGTCGACCCGGAAGGCGAGCTGGGACAGGTGTGCGGCGACGGGCTTCAGGAAGAACGGGAACGGCAGCGGCGCCGGCGCGTCGGGGGCGTCGAGCTCGACGGCGGCGAACCGCGGCGTCGCCTCGGGCACGACCTCGGCCTGCACGCGGCGGCACGCGAGCTTGTCGTGGCAGCGCATGAAGGCCGCGCGGCCGGGTCCGGGCAGGCCGGCCGAGTCCGCGAGGATCGAGGTCAGGTGCCCCGTCGCGTCGCTCGACCCGAAGATGCCGTCGGCCTCGGGGCCGAACCGGGTCATGTGGTCGACGAACGTGCGGGCGTCGAACTCCGGGCCGATCGGCTGTCCGGCAAAGCGCAGCGCGAACCGATCGAGAATCCGCTCGTCGGCGAGGTTCAGCCGATCGCGCTGGCCGGCGCAGATGACCAGCACGCCTGGCACGGTGCCGTTCGACGGGCCGTCCACCGGCCGTATTGTGACGGACCGGGCAAGCCGCCGCCACCCGATCGCCGCGCCGGTGTGTTCAGCCCCACACCGACCGGGCGGTGCGGGCGAGCGTCTCGAGCTTGCGGCGCTGGTCATCGAGGGTCAGTGCATTCCCGACCACCGACGTCGCAAACCCGCACTGCGGGCTGATCGCGAGCCGTTCGAGGTCGATGTGGCGGGCGGCCTCGCGGATGCGGCCGGTCAGCTCGTCGACCGTCTCCGGCCGGGGCGACTTGGTCGTGACCAGGCCGAGCACGACGACCTTGTCGTCGGGCACCTCGCGCAGCGGCTGGAACGTGCCCGAGCGCTCGTCGTCGTACTCGAGCAGCAGCCGGTGCGCGTTCACGGTGCGGAAGATCTGGCGTGCGATCGGCTCGTAGCCGCCCTCGACCAGCCAGCGGCTGCCCTGGTTGCCACGGCACAGGTGGAACCCGAATGTGACCTCGGGGTGGCCGTTCATGACGAAGTTGTCGAGCTCGATGCCACGGCCGAGCCAGCGCGCGGCGTCCCAGCCCTGGCGCTCGTAGAACGCGCGCGTCGCGGGATCGATCAGGAGCGGATAGTGCGGCGCGTCGAGCTGGATGTACGTGCAGCCCAGCCGCGCCAGCTCGTCGATCTCGTCCCGCGTGAGCGCGGCGACGTCCTCGAGGAAGTCGTCCAGCGTCGGGTAGGCCTCGCGCGAGACCTCGGCCGACCACAGGTTCGCGTACAGGCTCGGGCTCGCGAGCGTCACCTTGGGGATGGCGGTCGCGCGGGCGCGCAGATAGGTGAAGTCCTCGGCGGCGATGTGACGGCGCCGGTGCAGGCGCTCGCGCACGCCGAGCCCCTCGGGCCGGGCGGTGGCGCGGTCGCCGACAGCGTCTCCGTGCCAGTCGCCCCACAGGTAGGCGTCGAGCGGTACGTCGCCGAAGCCGTCGACCGCCTCCGGGAGCCCGCTCTGGAACGAGAGCCGGCGCATCTCGCCGTCGGTGATGACATCGATGCCGGCGTCCTCCTGCAGCTTCACGGCCGCGTCGACGGCGCGGTCCTCGGCGTGCTTGAGCTCGGCCGCCGAGGCCTCGCCGCGCTCGAAGCGGTCTCGCACCGCGAGCAGCTCGGGCGGCCGCAGCAGGCTGCCGACGACGTCGGTGCGAGCGGTCTCCACGGTCGCGAGTGTAGTCAGACGCCGGGGAGGGCGGCGACCCGGCCCGACTCGACCGCGGCTGCGAATTCGGCATGGTCGCGCTCGTTGCGCTCGGCGTAGGCCTCGGCGAACACGGCCAGCGCGCGGTCGAACGAGTCGCCGCCGCCGAGGTAGGCGGCGATCGCGACCCGGTCGCCGGAACGGGCGTGGGCGCGGGCGAGCGTCCAGCCGCACATGCGCCCATAGGCGGCCATGTGCCGCGGGGCCATGTCTTCGACCGTCACCGACCCCTTCCAGTCCTTCAGCTGGCGCGCGTAGAAGTCGACGCTCTTGCCGTCGGGACCGGTCATCCGCCGCCAACCGAGGAAGATGTCGCTCGTCGCCTGCATGAGCCGCTGTCCGGCCACCACCCGCTGCCCGTGGTTCGCATAGGCGCTCGCCCCGGCGAACTCCTCGAGCACCGAGGCTTGCGCCTGCTTGATCTGCAGCAGCAGCGGATCCTCGTTGCCGCGTCCGACCAGGAGCGCGATCCACGTCTGCGTGCCGACGCTGCCGACGCCGACCACCTTGTGTGCGAGGTGGACGAAGCGGAACTGGTCGAGCAGCGCCCGACGGTCGGTCTCGAGTGAACGCTGGTACCCGCGCATGAACCCGCGCACGACCGCGGCCATGGCCACGGCGGTTGCACCCGGGACGATCTCCTCCGCCGGTACGACGAGGGGCGGGTCGGCCGCGATCCGCGGCTCGCCGTCGACCAGATGCGTGAGCTTCGAGTAGCTGTGCAGGTTGTCGCGGGTGCGGGCCCTGGCGAGGTCGCGCTCGACCCGGCGGCGGTCCTTCGGGCCGATCTCGGAGCCGATCTGATCGAGCAGTGGCTCGACCTCGAGGTGGGCGTACCACACATCGAGCGTGCCCATGACCGCAAATGCGCGCATCGCCTCGCGGTAGCTGCGCATCGCCGTGACGACGATCT
Source organism: Gaiellales bacterium (assembly GCA_036502065.1). Classification (GTDB taxonomy): domain Bacteria; phylum Actinomycetota; class Thermoleophilia; order Gaiellales; family JAICJC01; genus JAICJC01. Next base: position 4,372 of record DASXZF010000215.1, on the reverse strand, counting down.
GGGCGCGGTCGGCGGTGCCGAAGCCATTGTCGCGCCCCGCGACCGCCAGGCTGGCGGCGAGGCGCTTGACGTCCCACTCCCACGGGCCGGGGAGCGTCTCGTCGAAGTCGTTCAGGTCGAACACGAGCCGCCGCTCCGGCGAGGCGAAGACGCCGAAGTTCGAGAGGTGCGCGTCGCCGCACAGCTGGACGCGCAGACCGGAGTGGGGCATGGTGGCGAGGTCGGCCGCCATGATCAGCGCGGCGCCGCGGAAGAACGCGAACGGCGAGGCGAGCATGCGCCCGTGCCGGATCGGCACGAGCTCGGGCACGCGCGTCTCGGCCTGGCGTTCGATGAGGGCGACCGGGTCGGGTCGGCCGGGGTGCGGAGCGAGCGTGCCATGGGCCGAGCGGGGCGCCTCGGCCCGCGCGGCCCGGCCGCGCGCGGTGCTCTCCTCGACGGACGGAAGTGGCACGCGGCCAGGCTAGCACCCACCTTGCGCACTTGGCAGTTGCGGCGAATGCCAATTGGCGCGTGGCCGGCCCCGCGAGGGCTTCGCGGAACCTTGACAACCCCCGGCGGATGTGAGACAGATTCGGCTCCGCCGGTGTGACATCCGTTCCACCGGCGGAACCGGGAGATGGACGATCCCCCACCTGATCCGGCGCGGCACTAGATGGCGGTAGCTGTCCGGGACGCCACGCATTCGACCGCCCGTCCGCCGTCGCCACAGGCGCCGTCTCCGGGGATCGCGGCCGTGCTCGGCGTGCTCGAGGCGCTCGACCGCACCGGCACCGCGGGCCTGGCCGAGCTCCATGCCGCCACCGGCCTGCCCAAGACCACCCTGCACCGGGCCTGTGCCGCCATGGAGGAGCGCGGGTTCGTCGAGCGGGTCGCCGACGGCAGCTACGTTCTTGCCGCCCGCGCCGTCGCGCTCGGCGCGCGCAGCTCGTGCTCGGCGCTCGTCTCGGCGTTCGAGGCCGAGGGCGCCGGCCTGCTCGCGCGCCACGACGAGACCACCTGCCTCGTCGTCCTCGACGGCACCGACGCGCTCTTCATCGCCAAGGTCGAGACGTCGCAGGCCGTGCGGCTCGTGACCCGTGTCGGCAGCCGCCTGCCCGCCTTCGCCGCTGCGAGCGGCCGCGTCCTCCTGGCTGCGCTCCAGCCCGAAGCGGTTGACGCTCTGCTCGCGGACGCCGATCTCGTGACGCCCGTCGGGCGGCGCATGGACGTGCACGCGCTGCGCGCGATCCTCGACCGCGCCCGCGCCGACGGCTACGCCGAGAGCATCGACGAGACATCGCGTGGCCTGCACTGCATCGCGGTGCCCGTCGCCGCCGCCGACGGGGCGACCGTCGCGGCCATGACGCTCTGCGTTCCGAGCGGCCGGATGGACCGCGGCCGCCGGCGGCTTATGCTTGCCGACCTGCGCGCGGCCGGACTGCGCGCGTCGGCCACACTGCGAGCGATCCACAAACCCCCGGGCCCGCGCTGACGTCGAACGTCGGACGGGGGGCCGACCGAAAGCCAACGATTTGAAGCCGTACCGGACAGAAAGGTGAATTCACCCATGGACGAGAACCAGCGCAGGCTCGACAGCATCCGCAGAGGCAGCTCCGAGCTCGAGAACAGCTTCATCGACGAGTTCGCTTCCGGCCGCCTCAGCCGGCGCGAGTTCGTCCGCCGCGGCGCCGTGGTGGGCCTGTCGATGCCGCTCATGACCGCGATCATCGCGGCGTGCGGCGGCGCCAACAACTCCGGCGGCAGCAGCCCGGCGTCGAGCGGAGGCGGTACCGGCTCCGGCACGCCGGGCGCCGACCTCAAGGTGGGCATCGTCACGCCGACGGCGGCGATCAACCCGGTCACCGTCGCCGACCAGGGCGGCCTGGACATGCTCGGCCAGTGCGGCGAGTACCTCGCGATCTCGAACTCGTCGCTGCAGCTCGTGCCGGTGCTGGCCGAGAAGTGGACGGCGAACGCCGACTCGACCGTGTGGACGTTCACCATCCGCCAGGGCGTGAAGTTCCACAACGGCCAGGCGATGACGGCCGACGACGTGGTCTACACGTACAAGCTGCAGACCGACCCCAAGGGCTCGTCCAACGCCCTCTCGGCATTCGGCGGCGCGCTGACGCCCTCGGGCGTGCAGAAGGTCGACGACTTCACGGTCGCCTTCCACCTCGAGGCGCCGAACGGGAACTTCCCGTACCTGTGCTCGTCGGACAACTACAACATGATCATCATCCCGAACAACTACGACCCCTCCAAGTGGGAGTCCACGTTCCTCGGGACCGGCCCGTTCAAGCTCAAGAGCTACACGCCGAAGGTGGGGGCCTCGTTCATCCGCAACGAGGCCTACTGGGGCAAGAAGGCGCTGCCCGCGACCACCGAGTTCACCTTCTACGACACCCAGCAGCCCGAGATCCTGGCCCTGCAGGGCGGGACGATCGACGTGATCGGCCAGTTCTCCGTGGACGGCGGCCAGTCGCTGCTCTCGGGCTCGAGCGCGACCGTGATCAACCTGAAGTCGAGCGCACACCGCGAGCTCTCGATGCGCTGCGACCAGGCCCCGTTCAACGACCCGCGCGTGCGCCAGGCGATCGCACTCACCCTGAACCGGCCCGAGATCGTGCAGGGCCTCTTCCTGGGCAAGGCCGACGTGGGCAACGACAGCCCGTTCGCGCCGGTGTTCCCGTCGACCGATACGAGCGTCCCGCAGCGGGCGCAGGACATCGCCAAGGCCAAGTCGCTGCTCTCGGCGGCCGGCCACGGCAGCGGGTTCTCGACCAAGCTCTTCACCGAGAACTTCCTCGAGATCCCGAAGCTGGCCCAGATCGTGAAGCAGGCCGCCGCCCAGGTCGGCGTCCAGATCGCGCTCACGATCGAGACGTCGTCGCAGTACTACGGCAAGGCCGTCTTCGGCCAGTCCGACTGGCTGGACGGCGCGATGAGCCTCGTCGACTTCGGCCATCGCAGCGTGCCCAACGTGTTCCTGACGGCGCCGCTCCAGAGCAAGGGCACGTGGAACGCGGCCCACTTCAAGAACGCCCAGTACGACACGCTCTCCAAGCAGTACATCGCCGCGCCGGCCACCGACGTGCAGGGGCAGAAGACGATCGCCGGCAAGATCGAGAACCTGCTGCTCGAGCAGACCCCGATCATCTACCCCTACTTCTACAACTACCTGACCGCGACGGCGTCCGGCGTCACCGGCGTCGAGCCGACCGCGATCGGACACCTGTTCCTGTTCAACGCATCCAAGGCATGAGCAGCTGAACCGCAGCCGGCCGCGGGTCCGCCCGCGGCCGGCACCAAGACCGCATGGCCATCTTCATCGCAAAACGCTTCGGGCTCGCGCTGATCACGCTCTGGATCCTGAGCATGATCGTGTTCTTCGCCGGCCAGGTGCTCCCGGGCGATCCCGGCCGGGCGATCCTGGGGCCGCTCGCGGCGCAGAGCGCGGTCTCGCATCTGGACGACCAGCTCGGCGTCAATCAGCCGCTGCTGACGCAGTACTGGCACTGGGTCTCGGGGTTCGTGCACGGTGACATGGGCACGTCGTACCAGTTCCAGGCCCCGGTCGAGCCCTTCATCTCGCATGCGATCCGGCACTCGCTCGAGCTGGCCGCTGTGGCGTTCGTGATCGTCGTCCCGCTCAGCATCCTCGGCGGCGTCGTCGCGGCGCTGAACGTGGGCAAGGCGCCGGACCGCATCATCACGGTGCTCGGCCTCTCGGCCTCGACGGTGCCCGAGTTCGTGTCGGGCATCGTCGTGATCATCGTGTTCGGGATCTGGCTGAACGTGCTGCCGATCTCGGCGGCGTGGGGGCCCGGCGCCTCGTTTCCCGATCAGCTCTACCACCTGATCCTGCCCTCGATCCCGCTCGTCCTCGTGCTCTTCGGGTACATCGCGCGCATGGCGCGGGCGGGCACCGTCGAGGCGCTCGACTCCGACTATGCGCGCACGGCGATCCTGAAGGGGCTGCCGCGCGGCGTCGTCATCCGCCGGCACGTGCTGCGCAACTCGCTCGTGCCGACGGTCACCGTGATCGCGACCCAGACGGGCTATTTGATCGGCGGCCTGGTCGTGATCGAGACGCTCTTCAACTACCAGGGCATCGGCAACCTGATCTTCAAGGCCGCCCAGGACCGGGACTTCCCGATGCTCGAGGCCGGCGTGCTCACCATCGGCATCGTCTACATGGTGGCGACGCTGATCGCCGACTTCGTCTACTCGATGCTCAATCCCCGCATCCGCTTCGGAGAGGCGGAGTGAGCGCCGCCGCCGCACCCGTCGAGACCGCCGGCGCGCTCGATGCAGGCGTGGGGCAGGTGCGGCGCGAGCTGCTGCACCAGCTGCTGCGCTCGAAGACGTTCATCGTCGGCGCCGTCGT